>JAUCCH010000013.1:0-14490 GCA_034676385.1 Leucobacter sp. | reverse complement strand
GCCGCGCTATGTTGAACTGCTGCGTGCTTACGATCAGCACCGCAATCCAAGCGAACTCGCCGCTTTCATACCGAGCTACAAGCTATGACTATCTAGCCAATAGCGGCTCAATTTGCGGTCACACAGTACCCACGAAAATCAACCGCGACTGCCGCGAAATGACCGGCTACACTCGAGATAGGCGTTACGCCTCATCCCTAACCAACAACAGGGAACCGTTGCTAATCACATGGTATGGAAACCATTCGTGATCAGGGGTTTTGACTGACGGGGTCGCAGGTTCAAATCCTGTCATCCCGACAAATTGGCTCGGAATTCTGTTGAGGAATCAACATAATTCCGAGCCTTTGTCGCAGGCCGTTCTTGGCTTGTACGCCTGAAGAGGTGGAGGACTATGTCTCAGGTCTCAATCACCCTGCCGAGGCAGTCCACTGGCCGTCTGTGCAGTAAAAGAAGGTGACAGCGGCGGTATCAATGAAGATTTCGTTGACACTGCACTGGCCTGTTGGCGGTTTGAGACCGAGAACGATTTGTGAGCCGTCGAGCCCGGGCGCTCCCTGTTCACCGGCCGAACCTTGTGTGCCCGGCTTTCCCGCCTTACCTTGCTCTCCTTGCTCCCCTGTTTTGCCTTTCTGCCCCGTAAGATTTTCGCGTGCAGCAGTGCGAATATCGATCGCATGGATCCAGTCGTCAGCAGTCCGTACAAAAACGTCGGCCGTCTCGATGTCAATAAAGATGTCCCCTTCCTTACCGTAGGCAGGATCAGGTATTCCTGCACCGGCGCGCACGTCTGCGCCAGCAGGCAGTGCCAAAGCACCACTGTCATCCTGCTCTGTGGCCGTATACCCCTCTTCGGTACCAGGAGCCTCGGGTGCAGACAGCGCCATACGGGTGAGCCGCCCCCGCTGTTAGATCCGCTCAGTATGTGAGTCGGTCTCTTCTAACGTGTGGGTGCAAGTTCGAGCGTACTCGACCGGAGCGAGATACCCGAGAGAGGAATGCCTGCGGTCATGGTTGTATTCCCGTTTCCAGTCACTGATAACGACACGGGCGTGGAGCAGCGAGTAGAAACTATTGATGTTCAAGCACTCGTCACGGAGCCTCGAGTTGAATGACTCCACGTACCCGTTTCGCCAGGGTTCTCCGGGCGGAATATATGACAGCCCGGTCCTCGTGCCTGCCCAGTCTGCGACGGCGTCGGAGATGAACTCGGGGCCGTTATCGCTGCGCAGCACCGCAGGAACACCACGCACAGCAACGAGTTCCTCAAGGTGCTCGATGAACCGGTCAGCGGTGATTGAACGTTCTACAAGCCCGCCCAAGCATTCGCGTGTGTGTTCGTCTACGATCGAGCAGATCTTGATTGCTTTGCCCTGCTCGCAAACATCGAACTGGAAATCAACGGCCCACACCGCGTTCGGGGCGGTTGCTTTGGGCGCGCCCGCGGTCGAGGACCCCACACGCTTCCGTTTACGTTTTTGCGGAACCCGCAGCCCTTCTTCGCGCCAGAGCCGCTGCACTTTCTTATGATTCATGCTCCAGCCCTCAGCGCGAGCATCATGGTAGGCGCGACGGTATCCCCACCTGGGATGATCTTTTGCGTATTGGCGCAGCCAGTCACGCAGTGCTCGGTCAGGGTCGGCCGGAGTGTCTCCCTTCAATGGTCTACGCCATGCGGAACGAGAGAGCCCAGCCAGACGGCACGCCATCCGCTCGCTGATCTGCAACGTGCGGATCAGGTGCGTGATCGCGGCGCGGCGTCTGCCTGGGCCTAGAAGTTTCCCTCAGCCAACTCCTTCAGCGCGGCTTTCTCGAGTTCCGCTTCCGCAAGGAGTCGCTTAAGCGTGCCATTTTGTTTCTCGAGTTCTTTCAATCGCTTCGCGTCGTCGGCCTTCATGCCGCCGTATTGGTTCCGCCACCGGTAGTAGGTTTGCTCGGTAACACCAAGCTCACGGCACGCATCAGCAACAGTGTTGCCTTCGCCGAGAAGCCGGTCTGCTTGCCCGAGTTTCCGGACGATCTGTTCCGGTGTATGGCGCTTTCGTTGGTTGCTCATGATGTGATCCATTCTCCCCGTAGCAACGGGGTTAAGGACTCACATATTAAATGGACCTAAGAAACGGGGTCAGCCCACTCTCACCAACGGGAACCGCACTCGTCTCTAACGCAACCATTTCTGCAGACTCCATCATCCCGGTAGCTGCGCACAAGGACACCCACACCGTCATTCTTGAGCAGAGCGGGAAGTTGCAGCTTCAGAAAAGCGTCGATCAAACGCTTGATCTGCAAGAAGACACGCAGGCTTACACACTGAAAGTAAAGAACTTCAGTGCGAATCTGCCGATCGAGTCAGTCACCGTCATCGAGGTATTGCCGTATAACGATGACGAGACGAACGACGCAAAAGTCAACCGCACTCCTGCGTCCAACTTTGCGGGCACCAATTCGCTTAAGGGTGCAGTAACCGCGACCGACTTTGGTGGCGAAGCCGCGCTCGCTGGCACGACCTACTACACGTCGATAGCCCCGGGAAATGTACCCCAGAATCTGAATAACGACACTGATGCGAGCATCTGGTTCACCGAGGATCGCTTCGGCGAGACAGGTGCGCCCAGGAGCTGGGCTGACGTGACGGCGTTCAAGTTTGTCGCGCAAGATAGTCTTGCAACTGAGTCGAATGTGAAGAAGTCGGGTCTGATTCTCACGTTTGAAACAGAGCAAGGTGACAACGCGGCAGGTGACCTCTACGCCAACCGTTTCACCGCATTCAGCGATACCTTCAAGAATGAGCAGACCGGTTACCAGCTGCTCACTTCAAACCAGACCACCGTGAGGGTGCTCGGTTTCAGCCTTGGAGATCTTATCTGGATCGATCAGAACCACAACGGCAAGTTTGACGCCGCAACTGACACCACAGCGCCGGCAGGCGTGGCCGTCGATGTGTACAACAAGCAAGATAAGCTCGTCGGGTCCACTGCAACGAATGCAGACGGACGTTGGATACTCAACGACCTCGCCGCGGGCGACTACTACGCGGTCATCCCCGCCACAGAGTTTGCAGATGGCGGCCTACTCAAGGGTCACGTTGTTTCGACTACTAACGTAGAGCGCGACGCCAACACTAACCTCAATGAGGGTGCGGATCACCACGCCATCGCAGACGGCGACGCTGTTCGCACAGCGGGAACCATTACGCTGTCGGCAACTGTCAACGGCTCCTCCATCACCGGTGACGAGCCACTCGCCGACAACGTGGGATCTCTACGGGTGAGCCCGCTCACCACCGACGATTTCACGAACTTCACCCTCGACATGGCGCTCGCACCGGTTCCCGGTTACGAGTTCACCAAGACGAGCGATCCGGTAACCGGAAGCACGGTAAACCCTGGCGACACCATCACGTACACCGTGACGGGCTCGAATACGGGTCTCACCGCACTCAACCCGGTAACCATCGAAGACGATCTCACGGGAGTGCTCAAACACGCAGCGCTCAGTGGTGCTTTCACCGCAACGATTACCGACGCGGCCGGCGCAACCCGCGATGCTGGGCTGCCCGTATTTGACGATGTCGCGCGCACACTCTCTTGGGAGGGGGCGCTCGCAATCGGAGAAACCGTGCGACTGGTCTATGCGGTTGAACTGAATGACGATGCGGAAGGCGTGATTGTAAATAACCGCGCGTCATCCTCGGCAACTCCCCCCGGGCTGCCTCCAATCGTGCCTCCCACGGTTGAAACGCACCACCCGACACCGGGGTATACGTTCTGGAAGAGTTCCAACCCCGCGAGCGAAAACCCGGTTGCTGTCGGAGAATCGGTCACGTACACCCTGAGTGGGCACAATTTCGGTGAAACGGTGCTCAACCCGGTGACGATCAGCGATGACCTGTCAGAAGTACTCGCCTACGCAACGCTCAAGGGTGGCTTCTCCGCCACCATCACGGATGACGCGGGTGAGAAGCGAGACGCGTCAGCACCCACGCTCACTGGCCACACTCTGAGCTGGGTCGGAGCGCTCGGTATCGGCGAGATCGTATAAATCAGCTATACGGTGATCGTCGACGACGGGGCAGAGGGCGCGACGCTCACCAACACTGCACTCTCGACCGCAACCCCGCCTGGGTTGCCACCGATCGAGCCGCCACACGTCACCACAGAACACCCCGTGCCCGGGTACACACTTAAGAAATCAAGTGATCCGGCAAGCGGCACAAAGGTGAAGCGCGGCGCAACAATCAATTACACGGTCACTGGCACAAATACTGGCGCAACGGTACTTGACCCGGTTATCATCAACGACGACCTGGCTCAGGTGCTCAACAGCGCCGAGCTCAGCGGCACGCCCGTCGCAGTGATCATTGATTCGGGCGGTATTGAGACGCAGGCTGCGGCTCCGGTACTCACCGGAACAACCCTCAACTGGCAGGGTGTGCTCGCAGTCGGTGAACGCGTCGAACTGCGCTACAGCGTGCAGATCGGTGATGAGGTTGGCAAGGTAACGATCGAAAACATCGTCACTTCAACCGCGATGCCTCCGGGCGGAACGGAAATCGTGCCGCCACCTGCGACCACGACGCACGAAACCCCCGAGCCACCGGCTCCGCTCTTCCCCGGCCTTCCCATCACCGGTGAAAACCTGGGCATCGCCGCAGGGTTTGGCGTTGTACTGCTCCTGCTTGGGGCTGCTGTCGTGCTGCGCTCTCGACGCAAGAAGCTTGCAGCTACATCAACCGAGGTGTAGCAAAGTCCTTTTCGAGTAGGCCGGATGTGCCCCTCGGATCTCTCAAGAAATTGAGTAGATCCGAGGGGCGCATTTGTGTGTGGAATATTCAGGGGATCGGTAACTGTTTACCTAGCCTGGACGGCGACGGTTTCGAGCGTAGGCTCGAAGTGAGTTGGACACTTGTTCGACCCAAAGGAGGGTTCCGTGACTACAATTTCAGGCCACACTACCGACCCAATTGGCCCGCTCGCCGCTGCGCTGCTTCGTGAGCACCACGAAATCGACGAGGGTATCGAAACGTTTGCTTCGAGAGCAGGGGCAGAGGATCACCTCAACGATGCAGCCATCACCCTCGTTGAGTGGGTGCAGCCCCTTACAGATGCGATGCGCGCACTGCGCCGACATATCTACCTGGAAGAAGTAATCGTCTTCCCCAAGATTCGCATGGGTGCCCTCATGATGGCGGTAATGGTGATGATTCGAGAGCATGGTGAGATCTGGCGCGCGATGGACGATCTCGACGCCCAGCTCGCCGCGGTCACCGCGGCACAATCCATTTCGACGGCTGAGCGCGCATTGCTAACCGAAGGCTGCCACACCGTGTTGTCGCTACTTGATAACCACAACATGAAGGAAGAGCCGGTAATTTACCCACATCTCGACACCGACCTCGACCGGGACACGGAGCAACTACTGACCAGCTTTATCGAGGGCGGCGAACTGCCAGAAGGCTGGGTATGCGAAGCGCTACGGGTTGCACGCTGACACCGCCGCCGCTGCATAAGATCTCACCCACCAATAAGACAGTTGCTGTAAATTTCATGTGCGATCCTCGAATCGCCCACTGGATTGCCCCTCATAATGCTGTCCCGGCTAGTCTTGATGGGTATCGTGTGGTCCGAACTGCGTACGCAGGTTGACCACGCAGCGTGTGAACAAGGAATGGGGAATCCGTGGTAGCTCGATCGACGTCGCCCAAGAGGCGCTCCCGCGTGTGGGTAGCAGTCATCGCTACCGCCGCGCTAGCAGGCATCATCGGAAGCCCCTTGACCACAATCACCACCGCGAATGCTGCCGTCGACGCGAGCCTCCCCAGCTGGCAAGACGTGCAAGACGCAAAGAGCAACCAGGCAGCCACCGACAAGAAGATCACAGAGATCGAAGCGCTGCTCGTTCAGGTTGCGGCCGAGGTCGAAGCAACCAAAAAAGAGTCTGCGGCCGCAATCAGTGCGTACGCCATTGCGGAGGAGGAACTCCTTAAAGCCAGCTCTCGCCTTGATGAACTGAACCTGAAGCTTTCCGAAAGCACGCAGGAAGCCGACACCGCAGCGCAAGAAGCCGCCTCACTTGTTGGCCTCATGTACCGTTCTGGCGGTATCGATCGCAGCACAGAGATGTTTCTGGAGAGCGACGCAACCACATCCGACCAGCTACTCGAGCGCCTCGCCTCAATGTCGAAGGCAACCGAGCGCAACTCGAAGATTGCCGAAGACGCGACCCGTGCGAAGAATGATGCGCAGTCGCTTGGCGACCAGGCCGACGTTGTCGCGACGGAACGCGAGAGGCTTCGAGTGGAAGCTGAAGAGCGTAAGGAGACTGCGGCAACCCTCGCTGCAGCCGCCGCAGAGAAGCAAGTACAGCAAGAAGCGCAGAAGGCCACCCTGGACGCACAGCTTGAAGCGCTGAAGGACACCACCGCGAAAACCGTGGAGGGTTACGAAGAGCGCGTACGCCAGGAAGAGGAAGAGCGCCGTAAACAAGAAGAAGCAAACCGGCCTCCCGCGGGCGGCAACGGCGGCAACCCTGGCGGTAGTGGATCCGGCTGGGGTCTCCCAATCACCAGCTACTGGGTGTCGGAAGAGTTCGGTGGTGGCAGAAACCACGGTGGCACCGACTTTGCGGCTTCGATGTGGACTCCAATCTATGCGGCATCCTCTGGCACGGTCACGGCCTGCTATGAGTTCAGCAATTATGGCAACACGGTCGATATCACCCACCCAGATGGTTCGAAGACACGCTACGCCCACCAGCCGTGGGGCGGCATCACAGTGTCCTGCAACCAGTGGGTCAGCCAGGGCCAGCGAATCGGCAGCGTGGGCAGCACAGGCTGGTCGACCGGTCCCCACCTACACTTTGAAACCTGGCCGACTTCGGGGTACCGGGTCAACCCCCGTGGCTTCATGGCTGACCGCGGTGTTTGGTTCTAGTCGCTCAGCGGGCTGCTAGCGTGAGGGCATGACCGAGAACACGGCTCTCTCCCCACAGACCTCGAATATTTGCGTCGCTGCATCGAGCTGGCACGCGAAGCGTTAGATGACGGTGATGAACCGTTTGGTTCGCTACTTGTTGACGCGAACGGCAAAATTCAGTTCGAGGATCGCAATCGCGTGAAACACGGGGACCACACGAGGCACCCCGAGTTCGAGATCGCCAGGTGGGCTGCCGAACATCTCACCCCCGCAGAGCGCGCCGAAGCGACCGTGTATACCTCTGGCGAGCACTGCCCATGTGTGCGGCCGCACACGCCTGGGTCGGGCTCGGCGATATTGTCTATGCGACAAGTTCTGAGCAACTGGTTTCTCTGGCACACTGAGTGGGGCATGCCGGCAGGGCCGGTCGCCGCGCTGCCCGTAGCAACGGTAGCGCCCGGGATTGCCACCCGAGGCCCCGCCGCAGAATTCACCGGTGAGGTGCGTGCGCTACACGCCCGCTTAAGCGGCAAGGACGTCTAGGTATGCCCAGGTATGGCCAGGCATCGCGCATAGACGTTTAGGTTAATCGTTCTTCCGAAGTTCCCCACGCAACGCCTGCTGCAGGGTGTCGAGGCGCACACCGCCGATCGAGAGCGCGTTGCGGTGAAACCTCGAATATCAAACGAGGATCCCGCCTGCTCTGCCCGCTCGGAAGCCTCATCGCGCAGCTGCTCCCACACACGCTGCCCAATCTTGTATGACGGTGCTTGGCCTGCCCAACCGAGGTATCGGTTCACCTCAAACTTCAGGAACCCTTCCTCCATGTTCACGTTCTGACGCATGAATTCGAGGGCGTACCCACCGTCCCAGGCTGCGGCCCCATCGGGACGTGTCTTCCCGAGGTGCACACCAATATCGAGCACGACGCGGGCGGCTCGCATGCGTTGCCCGTCGAGCATGCCCAGGCGATTGGCCGGGTCGTCGAGGTAGCCCAGCTGCTCCATGAGTCGCTCGGCGTAGAGTGCCCAACCCTCAGCATGACCAGAGGTGCCCGCCAGCTGCCGGCGCCATTCGTTGAGAGAGCCCCGGTTGACGACCGCGGTACCAATTTGAAGATGGTGCCCGGGAACGCCCTCGTGGTAGACAGTCGTCAGTTCTCGCCACGTATCGAACTCAGTAACGCCCTCGGGTACCGACCACCACATTCGGCCAGGGCGAGAGAAGTCATCGCTCGGCCCGGTGTAATAGATGCCACCTTCCTGGGTCGGTGCAATCAGACACTCGAGAGTGCGAATCTCTTCAGGGATATCGAATTGGGTTGCCCCGAGCTCCGTGACCGCTCGGTCGCTCGTCTCCTGCATCCAGCGCTTGAGTGCATCGGTTCCATAGAGTTTGCGCGCGGGATCAGCCTCAAGCTTCGCAATCGCCTCGGCCACGATGCCGGAGTGCGGGCTTGAGCCGGTAATCTCGGCCGCGATCCTCTGCTGCTCATCAGCCATGCGCGCGAGCTCTTCAAGACCCCACTCATAGGTCTCGTCGAGGTCCACCCGGAGCCCTAGAAACGCCTCCGAGGCCAGCTCATAGCGCTCCCGCCCAAATGCATCCGCTTGGGTCGCGTGCGGGGCAAGATCCTCGACAAGAAACTCTGCGAACTCTCGGTAGGCACGCGAGGCAACTTTCGCGGCCTCATTGAGCTCAAGCTGCAGCGACTCTGGAACCTCAGCCAGGCTCGCTGCTTCTGCCGCGAGCATCACAAAGAACCCGACACCTTCGCCGCCACCAGCATTCCCCCCACCGGCATCGCTGCCCGCAACCCGCGTAGCCTGCGCTGCAACCTCACGTACCTGGCGGATAGCGGGGGCGAGGCCGCGAGCGGCTCCCGCCTCAAGCGAGGCCCGGTAAGTCTCAAGCGCTGTCGGAATAGCACGCATACGCTTCCCGATCGTATGCCAGTCTCCCTCAGTATCTTGCGCCATGAGATCGAATACATCGCGGATAATCTGCGCCGGCGATTCAATAACATTGAGATCGCGCAGAGACTCCCCCGCGTCGTGGCGAGCGAGCGAGAGCCGCAGCTCAGCAGACAAATCGACCTGGGTCACGCGGTCAACATCATCTGCTGGGGCGGCCCGCTCGAGTTGGTTCAGTGATGCACGCTGTGCCTCGGCAAACGCATCTGAGCCGTCAGGCGAATAGTCGGGCAACCGCGCGCCCGCATCCGCGCGGCCGATGTAGGTGCCGACGGTCGGGTCGTGCTCGACCAGGGTGTCGACCCAGGCTTCGGCGATGCGATCGATCTGGGTCTGTGAGCGGGTCTCGGCGGTCATGTTACAAGCCTAACGAGAACAGTACGATTGAAGCTATGTCTCTTCCCGCTCTCGTAGCTTTTGATCTCGATGACACTCTCGCCCCGTCAAAGTCTCCGGCGGATCCTCGAATGCTCGACGTGTTCGCGCGCTTGCTCGACCGCACCACTGTTGCGGTGATCTCTGGCGGCAACTTCGAGCAGTTCGAGGCACAGTTGGTCTCGCGTCTCGATGGCATCGATGAGGGTGCACTCGAACGGCTTCACCTGCTACCGACCTGCGGCACTCGCTACGAGCGCCGCAGCAGTGGCGCCTGGCACACGATCTATCAAGAGAAGCTCGACCCTGCGCAGGGCGCTGCGGCACTCACCGCCCTGCGCGAAGAGGCAGAGCGACTGGGGCTCTGGGAAGCAGATACCTGGGGTGAGATTCTCGAGGATCGCGGCTCACAGGTGACGTTTTCGGCGCTGGGCCAGAGCGCCCCGGTCGATGCGAAGCAGGCGTGGGATCCCGATGGGTCGAAGAAGAACTCGCTTCGTGCCGCGGTTGCTGCGCGCCTGCCTGGTCTCGAAGTACGCAGCGGCGGATCGACTTCCGTCGACATCACCCGCGAGGGCATCGACAAGGCTTACGGCATGCGCAAGCTGGCTGAGCACACCGGCATCTCCCTCGACGACATGCTGTTCATTGGCGATCGTCTCGACCCTGACGGCAACGATTACCCGGTCAAGGCAATGGGAGTCAACTGCATTGCAGTGACGGGCTGGGAAGACACCGTCGAGGTGCTTGAGCGGTTGCTCGGCTAGGCGCACGGCAGCGCAGACGTTACTGCCGCGGAGGCGGGGGTACGGCTAGTACGGCTAGTACGGCTAGTACGGCTAGTAAGAAACTACACAGAACACACGAAACCGCGGAAAGAATTGCGGAAAACCTGTGTAGTTTCGTGCGTTCTGTGTAGTTCCGTGTGATTCCCGTATTTTCCGGTGCAATGTATTTGGTGCCCGCCTCGTCCTTTAGCGGGAGCTGCGCACATAGGGCACCGCGAGGGCAGGCGGCAGGGCTGATCCACCGCGCGAAATTGCGAGCACGATCATGACCGCAACGAACGGTGCCATCGTGATGACATCGTTCGGCAGGTTCACCGATGTGAGCTGCAGCGCAGTACCCGTCGCAATAAACAGGCCGTAGATGAGCGAGATGCCGACAGTCCAGAGCACTCGCCCGCGCGAAAGCATGGCGACGACGATCGCGAGAAAGCCGAGGCCGTGCGTCATGCCCGGGGTGAAAGTGCCGGCAGACACGAGCGCAAGATAGGCGCCGCCGAGGCCAGCCATCACTCCCCCAAAGAGCACAGCGAGCGAGCGGATCCGCACGACGCTGCCACCTGCCGCGTCAAGTGCGGCCGGGCTCTGCCCAGCGGCCCGCAGCCGCAATCCGGGCATCGTGCGGGCGAGCCACACTGCTGTAACCATGGCGATCACAAACGTAAGGGTGAACATTCCGGGCCGCGCAAACAGCACCGACCCCGCTATTGGAATTTCCGATAACGGGTAGATCGTCCAGACGTCGGGCAGGCCGAGCCGAGGGCGGGATCCCGCGAAACTTGCTTCGTAGAGCATGCTGCTGATGCCCGTACCCGCAAGCGTGATCCCAATACCAACGACGATCTGGTTGGCATTGAGCCAGACCGAGAGCACGACCAGAACCGCCTGCAAGGCTGCGCCGGCGAGCGCACCGCAGAGAAACCCCAGCCAGAAGTTGCCGGTGGCGAGGGTGGTTGCGAACGCAGCGTAGCCGCCGACGAGCAGCACCCCTTCGAGCCCCACGTTCAGCACCCCTGCCTGCTCGCCCACGCTTTCGCCGAGTGCCGCAAGCAGCAGCGGAATCATGCTCGCGAACATCGCAAGCAGGAATGCCGAGACAACCGCTTCGTTCACGTGGTGCCTCCCGCGTTGGGGCCACCTGATGCCTGAGTGCGGTTTGAGCTACTTGAAGGTGTGGGTCCGATTGAATCGTTTGAACCATTCGGGCTTCCGGGGCCACCGGCCCCGCTGAACAACCCCCGCCGAAGGTAGCTGCGCCCAAGCTTCTTCTTCGTGCCGAGAAACTCGATCGCCACCATGAAGAAAAGAATGAGCGCAACGATGACGCTCAGCACGTCCACGGAGAGACCAGCTCGCTGGGCCGCAAGCGTGCCACCGGTAGCAAGCACTGAGTACAAGCCCACCAGGGGAACCGAACCGAGCGGGCTCAGCCTCGCCAAAAACACAAACGGCAGAATCTTGTCACCGTAGCCCGGGTTCCACTCGGCGCGTGAATACCCCCACAGCCCCAGCATGTCGACGAGTGCGGCGAGCGCAATCATGCAGCTCGAAAGCACGAATACGACGAGGATCATGCGTTTCACATTTATGCCAGCATGCGCCGCAGCCGCCGGGTTCGCCCCCACGATATCTACCTTGATACCGAACGAGGTCTTCGTGAGGAGAACGTGGGCAGCCAGCACGATTACGAGCGCAATCGCAAAACCAATGTGCACCTGTGTGCCGGGAATGTACGGCAGCATCAGGCTCAGGTCAAGCACCCGCGTCTGGGGGACCGAGACTGCCGGATCCTTGAACACGCCTCGAATCAGCAGGTTCGCAAGGCTCATCGCAATGAAAGACATCATGAGGCTCGTGATGACCTCGTTGGTGCCCTTGTCGGCCTTCAGCAGTGCGGGAACGATGCCGAGCAGCGTACCTGTTCCCAACGCCGCCGCAACAAGCGCGAGTAGCGCGACGGGGTAAGGCATTGCCGCGAACGCATCGGGGGCTAGCCCCGCGACAACGGCAGCGGCCAGCAGGTAGCTGCCACCGTACCCGAGGTTCCAGAGTTGCGCGCGAAACGCGATGATCAGCCCGAGCGCGACCAACAGCAGCGGTGCCATCACGGTCAGGGTCTGCTGGAGCCCGCTGCCCTGCGTGCCAAGGCGCAGCACCTCGGCATAGAAGGAAAGAGGATCAGCGCCCATCAGAAAGATGATGAACCCACCTGCAGCGAGCGCGAGCACCAGCGGGGTGACCGTGCGCAAGAGGAGGTCTGCGACCCTTTGCGATGCAGAAGGTGAGACTCTCACACGGCTTTCTGCGGTCGAGCTAGCTTTGGACGCCGTGCCTGCCGAAGGTGCCGAGTGGTTCTCAGGCGTCACAGGTGCCGTCATCGGAGCACACCCCCGACCATAAGCGTGCCCACTCGTTCACGTACCCGGTCACCGGTGTTTTGAACCCGGCCAACGATCTTGCCGTGCGAGATCACTTCGATCCGATCGACGAGCAGGATCAGCTCTTCGAGGTCTGTGGAGATAAGCAGCACGGCGCAACCATTATGAGCGAGGCTCCGGATCTCCTGGTGCACGAGCCGCACGGTCTTGAGGTCGAGCCCGTAGCTGGGCTTGTGAAAGACCACCACACGCGGCTCATCAGA
Source organism: Leucobacter sp. (assembly GCA_034676385.1). Classification (GTDB taxonomy): domain Bacteria; phylum Actinomycetota; class Actinomycetes; order Actinomycetales; family Microbacteriaceae; genus Leucobacter. The sequence continues at coordinate 1,802 of JAUCCH010000013.1, read as the reverse complement.
GAGCTCGCGAGCGAGCAGTATTTTCTGAATGTTGCCGCCGGAGAGCGTGCCTGCTGGCGCTTCAGTCGACGAGGCCCGAATGCCGTAACGTTCGATCAGCTTCTCAGCGTTCGCCTCGACAGCGGCATGGTTCATGCGCCCGAATCGCCAGAACGGTCGCTCCCCGATGCGCTTCAAGAGCAGGTTGAGTGCCACGCTGAATGAGCTAGCGATCCCCTCATGCATCCGATCATCGGTGACGTAACGCACGCCGAGTCGCTGTCTTTGCCGAATGGAAGCTCGGGTGAGGTCTTGGCCGTCGAGCATCACCGTTCCACTAGTGGGCTTGCGCTGCCCCGCGATCACCTCGGCGAGGTGTCGCTGGCCGTGCCCGTCGATGCCCGCAACGCCGACGATTTCACCAGCGTGAATCTTCAGGGTGACGGCTTTGAGCGGGGTGCCTTCGTGGGCAGCTGCTGTGCTGACGTGTGTAATGCTCAGTAGCTCTTTTGTGGCGGGTTGCGATGTTTCTCTCGCACTCGGAAGTTCGCGGCCAAAGTCACCTTGTGCACTGGTCGTTTCGCCGAACATGGCTGCGAGGATCAGCGCGGTGTTCTGATCCTCGTCCCCGTGGCGCAGTTCTTCTCCTTCGAAGCGACGCACCACCTTTCCCTCGCGCAGCACCGTGATGCGGTCGCCGAGCGTGAGGGCCTCGTCGAGCTTATGGGTTACAAAGATCACTGCGACACCGTTGGTAGTCAGGCGGCGGATACTTTTCATGAGGTCTTTGATGCCCTGCGCGGCAAGCATCGAGGTGGGCTCATCAAGTACGAGCACGCTTGGCTGCGCCCGCATGGCCGTTGCGATCTCAAGCTGCTGTCGCTGGCCAAGTCCCAACTCGCTGACCTTCTGGCCTGGGTCGATCTCAGCGCCAAGCAAGTCGCTGAGCTCTTCCAGGCGCTCGCGGGCCGTTGCCCTGTCGAGCCAGAGCCCCCGGTGCTGAGCCAGCATCAGGTTGTCAATCACCGACATCGTGGGGATCAGCTTCGAATGCTGGTAGACAATTCCGATCCCTTTTTCATGCGCGACTGCAGGCGAGTGCAGGTCGACCGAAACACCCTCGAGCTCTATCGAGCCCTCGTCTGGCTGTTGCAGACCCGCAAGGGTCGAGATCAGTGTCGATTTGCCCGCACCGTTCTCTCCGAGCAGGCAGTGCACCTCGCCCGCATGAGCGTCGAGCGACACTGAGGCGTTCGCGACGACCTCGCCGAAGCGCTTGGTAACGTCGCGAACCCTCAGTGCTGGTGGGGCGCTATGCATTGGGTTACCTACCGGTGCCCTTTGCGTCAATCAGTGCCTGCACCGCAGCCTTGTCGGCCGTGTACTCCACCTTGATTCGGTCATTCTTCATGGCGTCGGTTGCGCGAGCCACTTCTTTGGTGATGTCTTCGGTGAGCGATGGTGTCTGCTGTAGTGTCAGGCCGCCGTTTGCGACGGTGGAGCTCATAGCTCTTCGTGCCGAAGGTGCCATTCTCGATGTCCTCGATCGCTTGCACATAAGTGTCGGTGTAGTTCCACAGCACCGAGGTGAGCACGGTGTCAGGATTCTCGACGATTTCAGTCACGTCACCAATTGTCGCGATATAGGAGATTGGGTAGTCGGTCTGTGCGGTCTCGATCGCTTGGAGATAGCCGATCGTCGCACCATCGCCCATTCCCATGATCACATCAGCTCCCGCAGCGATGACCTGGTTCGTGACGCTCGTGCCACCGGCCGAGTCACCGTAGTTTGCCGGGCCCACATAGGCGAGCACGATCTAGCA
>JAUCCH010000012.1:0-9420 GCA_034676385.1 Leucobacter sp. | reverse complement strand
CAGCCGCCTGGTACCCGCAGCAAAAAGCAGCAACGGGATCGCCGTTACCACTCCACTCAGCAGGAGCGGCACGGGCAATGCCGGGTGACGAATGCGCTCAACCGGCCAACCAGCAGAAGCACCAGCCCAAAGCTGCCCCACCGCAGTCATGGTCCGACCATCGTTCTGATGGTGAGACCGGTCATCGCGTCAATGTTTTGGCTCGCGTGTTTGCGAACTGCACCATAAAGCCCGAACGAAAACGCGAGACCCAACGCAATAAACGGAAACTGACCGTATGCGATAGCGCTGATGAGCACGCCTACTGCCGCGACGCCCACGGCGAACCATTGGGCCCGACTCAGCTTCTCCTTACGAAAAACCACGCCGATCAGGATAGTGACGAGCGGGTTAATGAAGTACCCGAGCGCGGTTCTCAAGAATGTGACCGGTGACGATACCGTAGACGAAGATCTGCCAGTTGGCGTAGAGCAGCACTGAGCTCAGTACAAACCATCCGAACATCTTCGGTGAGCGTAGAATCTCCGACACCTTGCCCCAGCTGCGCATGATTGTCACCGCAATTACGCAGAAGAGCAGCGCAGTGATCACGCGCCATGGAACAACTTCGAAGGGATCGACCGCGGCAACCAGCATGAAAAATAGCGGGAAGGCGCCCCAGCAAGGTAGGCGGCCAAACCGTAAAAAATGCCGAGACGACGGGTACTCACTGCCCCAGCCTAATGCGTCTCAGGTGCGCTTCGTGACGCGCACTGCCTGGAACTGTTGGGTTCAGAAACAGAAAAGGGCCGGTGCAGTTGCACCGACCCTGATCCTCAGAAATACGCGTTAGCGCACAACCACTGCGAGCACGTCGCGAGCCGAGAGAACGAGCAGCTCTTCGCCGCCGTACTTCACCTCGGTGCCGCCGTACTTCGAGTAGATCACGAGATCGCCAACAGCAATGTCGAGCGGCACGCGATTGCCGTTGTCGTCGATGCGGCCGGGGCCTACTGCAACAACTTCGCCCTCCTGGGCTTCTCCTTGGCGCTATCAGGAATAACGAGACCCGAAGCAGTCGTCTGCTCAGCCTCTACCTGCTTGATGACAATGCGATCCTCAAGCGGCTTAATGCTGACCGACACGGTTGACCTCTTTCTGAAGGTGGCTAAGAATATGCGATGCCCGCGTGGGCACCCTAGTAGTGAGTCTAGAGCGAGAGTTGGCACTCATGCAAGGCGAGTGCCAATGATTCCTCCGAGGATCGCGGCCAGCGAACACACATCCCCCTCTTCGCTGAGAAGATCACCGACAAAACCCATGTGAAACAATCGAATCGCTAACGGCTTTGGGTGGATTCTCGCCCATCAGCAGCAAGGAGTGAGCAATGTCAAACCCAATAGACCCGAGCCACGAATCACAGCAGCTTCCAGGGCAGTACCCGGATACCCCGACTCCTCCTCAACCATATGCGCCGGCTCAGCCTTAGACGCCAACACAGCCATTTGCGCAGGCCACGGAGGCTATGCCGGTGCCTGCAGCGCAGTATGTCCCACAGCAGGCACCTCCGACCACACTGGCTTACACGAACACGTTCGCACTCATCTCGATCATCACCGCATTTATCTCGCCCATCGCAGCAGTGGTGTTTGGCCACCTCGCGCTTGGACAGATCAAACGCAATGGTGACGCGGGTCGAGGGCTCGCGCTCACCGGCCTCATCATTGGCTACTCTTACTTTGCATTCATTGCGCTCTTCATAATTTTCTACCTGAGCATTATTGGCCTCATGTTTGCCTCAATGGGTGCCTTGAACGCCTCTCGCGACTTCAGTAACCTCTGATCACGTGACCTCTGAGTACGCACACGAAACGCTAGGCGCCACTGCAGGCACCCCAACAGCTATTTTTGCAGGGAGTGCAGGCGTTTCTCATGCGATGGACCGCCTCGCGATGATCGAGCAGGCCATTTCCAAGGGCGAATCGTCGATCACGCTAGGTAGTCGGTTACGGGCTCAGGGAATGCCAGGTGACGAAGTTGCCGCGTTGCTCACGCAGGTCGACCTCAGACGCAAAGCACGTGTAAAATTCGGCGATTCGTCTTCGCATATGCTCTTCACTCAGGCTGGCCTTGAACAGGCAAGCCGCGACGCAGCCACTCAATTGCACGCGCAGCGGTTCGAACAGGCGGGCTGCAAGTCAGTCGCCGACCTTGGCTGTGGAATAGGCAGTGAGTCAATGGCATTGCGCGCTGCGGGCATCAGCGTACTCGCAGTCGAGCTTGACCCGTTTACCGCGAGGAGAGCCAAACACAATATCTCTGCGCTCAGCAACGGCGACAACCCATCAGTCGCACGGGTGGTTGTCGGTGACGCGCAGCGAGTCGCGCTCAACGGGTATCAACGGCGCATTTCTTGATCCTGCTCGCCGAACCGCGGGTCACCGCAACACCAAACGGCTCGCGAATCCGGACGACTACTCCCCCTCCCTGAACTTCGCCTTCGGCCTCGGCGACCAACTGCCAACCGGTGTGAAGCTGGGGCCGGGGTTCGACAGGGAGCTGCTTCCCGAGAACGCTGAAGCTCAGTGGGTGTCAATCGACGGTCAGGTCGTTGAAACTGGAATTTGGTTCGGCCCCCTCGCTCGGCCTGGAATCACGCGGTCAGCACTGGTGCTGCGCGGCATCGAATCCTATGAGCTTTCAGCCGCAGCTGATTACGAAGACGCTGAGCTTAGGCCGCTCGGTGAGTACCTGTATGAGCCTGATGGGGCAGTCATTCGGGCACGCTTAATCGGCCTACTAGCTGAGCAACTTCACGCGGGAATGGCAAGCGAGGGAATCGCGTATCTCACGTCTGATACCTTCGCTTCCTCACCATTTGCACAAGGGTTTCGCATCATCGAGCAACTGCCGAGTTCCGAAAAGCAGCTCAAGCGCGCACTGGCCGAGCGCGGTGTCGGCACGCTCGAGATCAAAAAGCGGGGTGCCGATGTCGACCCCGCAGCACTTCGAACCAGGTTGAGGCTCAAGGGACCAAACTCAGCAACGCTCTTTCTCACCCGCGTTGCAGGCAAACACACCGCGCTGCTCGCCGAACGGGTCTAATCACTCGGCCCGCTCGCGGCCTGTTCGGGGACTGTCCCGACCCACCGGAGGCTCACACGCGACACGCTCGCAACCCACCTGATCTAAGCCGTGTGCCTATTTCGCTTCAATGGCGACCGGATCGCCGAGAAAACTCACTCGCACCGCTTGCTCGGGCACAAACTGGTCGCGAGTACCGTGTTGCACAGTAATCACTTCACCGCCAGTGGTGCGCACGACTGTGCGGCGATGAGCGCCAAAGAAGCCGCTCGATACGACGACCGCGGCAAGCCCCTCTGCGTCCACACCGTCCGCGGGCATGTCTTCTGAGACAAGCTTCAGCTGCTCGGGTCGCACGAACGCGGTCACATCGACCTCATTTGCGATGGCCGCATCGGTGAGACCGGTGAGCTTCTCAGCCGATCCGGGAAGCACCGGGAGCGTAGCACCCGGAATGCGCACCTCACCATCAGCGAGTACACCCGCAATCTTGTTTGACTCACCGACAAAGCCAGCGACGAACGGGGTCTGTGGGCGTCGGTAGAGGTCTTCAGGAGCGCCCAGCTGTTCGATGACTCCCTCACGCATGACCGCAACGCGGTCAGCGACAGCAAGCGCTTCTTCCTGATCGTGGGTCACGAAAATGGTTGTGATGCCGAGCTCGACCTGGATCGCTTTAATTTCGTCACGAAGCCGCACCCGTACCTTGGCGTCGAGCGCCGAGAGCGGTTCATCAAGCAACAATGCGCGGGGTCGGGTGACGAGCGCTCGAGCGAGCGCAACGCGCTGCTGCTGCCCGCCTGACAGCTGGTGCGCAAAGCGGTCGGCGGTGTGCCCGAGGCCAACCAGCTCAAGCGCTTCAGCCACTCGCGTCGCACGTTCAGGCTTTGACACCTTACGCATTTCGAGCCCAAACCCAACGTTTTGCGCAACCGTCATGTGCGGGAAGAGCGAATAGGCTTGAAATACGACGGACATGTCCCGTTTGTTCACCGGCACCAGCGACACGTCTTCGCCACCAACGAGTATGCGCCCGCTCGTCGGCTGCTCGAGGCCTGCAAGGCAGCGCAGCATCGTGGTTTTGCCACAGCCTGACGGCCCAAGCAAAGCAACAAACTCACCCGGGGCGATGCTCAGGTTGATCCCGTGTAGCACCGTCGTATCACCGTATGCCTTTGTCACACCTTGGAACTCAATGGGTGTGCCCTTGGCGGCCAAAGCGGAAAGCCCGGTCGATTGAGTGTCAGCCATTCGAAATGGCCTCCTTCTTCTTTCGATTTGCGCGCCGTGGCGCGCTTCCCCTCTGCCCGCGGGGGCGAATCGAGGCGAATACGAACAACAGCACGAACACGATGACGAGCGAGAGCAGCGAGGTGATGACCGCCGCGTACGGGTCACTCTTTGATACTTCTACGAGGGCGACCTGCAAGGTGACCCGGTTCAGCAACGAAGAAACGGTGAACTCACCAAGCACCACAGCCGCGGTAATGAGTGTCGCACTCGTGAGGCCTCGCCGAACGCCAGGAACAATGACTCGCCAGAGAACGGTAATCCAACTCGCACCAAGCGACCTGGCTGCTTCGACAAGTGTCTTCGCATCCATGCCTTGCAGTTCTGAGGCAATTGCTCGATACGCAAATGGCAGGACCAGAATTCCGTACGCCAGCGCAAGCGTCCAAATATCGCCACCGATCACCTGCACGATTATTCGATAGAGCGGAGCAAGACCTACAACAAGCACAATTGCAGGAATCGCAATCGGCAGAATTGTGAGTAGTTCAAAGGCTCTCGCAAGCCTCGGAAACTGCAGGTGGACCAGCACGATTGTGGGCAAGAACAGCACCCACACGATGAGGACCGTGATCGCGGCGAGCAAGAGCGAGTTGCCAATGCCCTTCACCAAGTTTCGATACATGCGCGAGTTTTCAGGATCAACGAGCGCTGTCCAGTGGGCAAAGCTATACCCACCTCCCTGCTGCCGAAGCGTGAACTCAAACATCGCGAGCAGCGGCACCAGAAACAGCCCGCAGATCGCAATCAGGATGGTTCGGCGCAGCCAAGTCGGCGGCTTGCCTGAGACGGCAGACGATACCACTGGGTGCTTCTGAACACGGCTCATCGCTGCCACCTCGCGGCCCGGCGCTGCAATGCTGAATAACCGATCATCACGACGAGCATGACGAGCAGCATGCCGAGCGCGAGCGCCCCAGCAGTGTTTGCACGGGAGGCGCCGGTCTCAGCGATCAGCGCCGAACGAATCTGCAGCGGAACAATCTGCGCACCCTGACTGATGAGTGCCGCAGCGGTGGCATACGAAGAGAATGCATTCGCAAAGAGCAGCAGTAGCGCACCAAGAAACAAGGGGGCGAGGATCGGCCCGGCGATCCTACGCCAGTAAGTGTAAGCACCGCCACCAAGTGTGGCAGAGGCCTCTCCACTCGCGGCGCAGGCCTTCCATTGCGGGGAAGAAGACAATGACCATCAGCGGTACTTGAAAGTACAGGTACGGCAAGATCAAGCCGGGGAGCTGGTAGAGCCAGACACCTTCAGCAAAGATGTCGACACCGAAAGTTTCTCGGAGCGTGACTGTTACCAGGCCTTGGATACCAATTGTGGCGATGAATGCGAAGGCAAGCATGACACCACCAAATTGTGCGAGCACGCTTGCAGCCGAGTCAATCACGCGACGTAGTGCGCCACCAGGTTTTGCGCCGGTGAGCGCGAAGCTCAGCAAACCTCCGAGAATAGCGCCAACCACGGCGGTGAGCGCACTGATCCAAATCGAAGCCCAGAATGATCCAAGGACGATCGGGTTGGTCAGCGTGGCAAAATTATCCAGAGTGAAGGAGCCATCGGCACCGAAGAACCCGGTCCCGATTGCCAGCACCGCCGGAACTGCAAGAAAAATGAGCACATAGAGCGCGAACGGGGTGAGCCCCAGCCACTTCATCATTCGTACTCCCGCTCAGTCATTCGTCGACTTCGTTCCTTTGCCAGTACCTTTTCATTGCCACGCAACACTGCGCACCATTAACGAGTATGGCATTGACTGCCCCTGCTCGTAACCGCGCCGGCTACCTCCACCACATGGGTGCAGATAACCGGCGCGATACTTCTAGCTAAAAGCTAGCCAATCACCTTCGGCCATTCAGCCGCGAGCAAGGTGTTTGCAGCTTCGGTCTGAGCAGTAGTTGCAGTGACCTGTTCCTCTGGAAGACCACCGGCTGCCTTCAGCGCGGCTGCGTCGACGGTGCCAGCGGCATCCATCGCTGCGAGACGTACGGGGAAGGCGCCAGCCTCAAGGAAGATGTTCTGTACGGTGTCGCTGAAGATCCACTCCTGCCACAAGCGTGCCGCGGCGGGGTGCGGGGCATCCTTGTTGATTGCTTCGTTGTAGTACGAAACATACGCGGTGCCAGGAAGCACGGTGTTCGCCCAGTCAGGCGTGTCCGCCTGCTGACCGATGTTGTTGAAGGACCAGTCGATCACAACGGGGGTCTCACCCGAAGCGATTGTCGCGGGCGTAGGGTCAACGGTCAGGAAGTTGCCAGCTGCATTCAGCTTCGCGAAGAAGTCGATGCCGGGCTGGAAGTCGTCAAGCTCACCACCACTCTGCACTGTCGCCATTGCGACTCCCGCGAATGCAGCGCCTGCCTGAGTGGGGTCACCGTTCAAGGCAACCGAGCCCTTGTACCCTGCATCAAGCAAAGCATCGAGCGATGCAGGAGCATCGAACTTGCTTGAGTCGTAACCGATCGACATAATGCCGGTGTAGTTGTTGACCCAGAGGCCGGTGGCCTCTTTGTTCTCTGCCGGGATATCGGCCCAGGTCTGCACCTGGTACGGCGCGAAGTAATCGAGACTTTCGAGAGCGACAGCGGTGCCGAGGTCGAAGACGTCAGGGGCGGTGTTCTGACCGCGCAGGTTGTCTGCAGCCTGAATCTCTTCAGCGCTCGAGACATCGGGTGAAGCCGAGTTCACGGTGATGCCGTACTCGTCTTCGAACGCAGCGATGATCTTGCCGTAATTTGCCCAGTTCTCGGGGAGAGCGATGACGTTGAGCTCGCCCTCTTCCTGTGCAGCCTTGACCAACGCGTCGAAACCACCAAAGTCCTCTGCGCTGGTGGCGGTCGAAGCATCAACGCCTCCCGAACCGGTTGAGGTGTCCGAGCCAGAGCCAGAGCTGCAAGCGGTCAGGCCGAGCATGGCAATTGTTGCCATTGCTCCGACCGTAATGAGTGAACGACGAATCACGAGTATTCCTCTCAAAGCACTCATTCCTTCCGCGCGTCACGCGAAGCCTAAGGAATGAGCTCCATTTACTAGAAACTAGCACCGCGAAAAGCCTGAATGCCACCCCTAGGTGAACGAACGATGTCTACCTGTTATCAAATTGGCAAACTATTGTCCGAATTTTCATTCGGGACTACCCCTCAGCCTCCGCTGGGCGATCTGCCGCGTGCAGATCAGCCGCGTCCGGAACGTAGCTTTCGATGTGCCGCTCGTCAACACCGCTGTACACCGACAGCGGTCGAATCAGTGCGTTTGACGCGCTCTGCTCCATGACGTGGGCAGTCCACCCCGTCACTCGCGCAGCAATAAACAGCGGGGTAAAGGTGAGCGTGTCGAAGCCCATCAGGTTGTATGCGGGCCCCGACGGGTAATCGAGGTTCGGGTAGATCCCCTTGCGCGCCACGAACTCCGACTCAAGCTTGGTGTAGAGCTCGGCAACCTCTGGGCGATCATAGTGAGCCACCAACGTGTCGAGCGCAGCCTTCATGGTCGGCACGCGTGAATCTCCGCGCTTGTACACCCGGTGACCGAAGCCCATGATCTTGCGCTTCTCGGCGAGCGCTGTGTCGAGCCAAGCTTCGACGCCATCAGCAGATCCGATCTCGTTGAAGATATGCAGTACGGCTTCGTTCGCGCCGCCATGCAGCGGCCCTTTCAGCGCACCAATCGCTCCCACGACTGACGAGTACAGATCGCTCAGAGTAGAGGCAATCACTCGAGCGGTGAAGGTCGATGCATTGAACGAATGCTCCGCGTAAAGGATCATCGAACGGTTGAAGGCGTCGACGACCACGTCATCCGACTCTTCGCCGAATGTCATCCAGAGGAAGTTCGCCGCATAGTCGAGATCGTCGCGGGGCGGGATGAGATCCTCGCCCCGCCTGCGTCGTTGCCCGTAGGCAACGATCGCGGGAAGCGCCGCGTACAAACGAATACTGCGATCAAGATTTTCTTCGGGGCTGCCCGCCGCGTCAAGCACCGACGACCCACCTGCGGTATCAGATGCGCCGATCACACTCACCGCGGTGCGGGCCTCGTCCATCGGGTGCGCGTCGAGAGGCAGCAAATCAATGGCAGCCTTCACGTTTGCGGCGAGCGCACGGTGACCGCGCTCCGCAGCTCGAAGCTTAGCCAGTTGCTCGGCACTCGGCAGTTCACCATTCCAGAGCAGGTAGGCAACTGCCTCGAACGGCTGCGTAGCCGCAAGCTCTTGCACGGGGTAACCGCGATACAGCAGCGAGTTTGTATCTGGGTTCACCTTCGAAATGGCAGTCTCATCGACTACCACTCCCGCGAGGCCCTTCTTGATCTCAGTCATGTTTCGTCCTTACCGTTCGACGTTGAAGGTGTAAATATTCGAATCGAACCCAGCGTAATCCTCGTAGCTGATCAACTCGTAGAGCTCAGCGCGGTGCTGCATGTTGCCAAGCTGGCTCGTCAGGGTGCCCTGGTCGATAAGGCTATCGAGCGCACGCTCTGCGGCCCCCATCGCGATGCGCAATAGCGATACCGGCCAGATCACCATGTTGATGCCGACGCTCGCGAGCTGCGTCGTGGTGAACAGCTGGCTCTTGCCGAACTCAGTCATGTTTGCCAACACGGGCACATCAACCGCTTCCCGGATCGCCTCAAACTCTTCGAGTGTGCGCATCGCTTCGGGGAAGATCGCGTCAGCGCCCGCATCCGCAAGTGCCTTTGCACGATCCTTCGCAGCATCGAGCCCCTCAACCGCGCGCACGTCGGTGCGCGCCCATGATCAGGAAGTTCGGATCCCTGCGCCCCTCAACGGCCGCACGGATTCGGCGCACGGCGACGTCGAGCCCCACAACCTCTTTGCCATCGAGGTGACCGCAGCGTTTCGGGTTGACCTGATCTTCTATGTGCATGCCAGAGATACCAGCATTTTCCATTTCTTGTACGGTGCGGGCTGCGTTCATTGGCTCACCGAAGCCGGTGTCGGCATCGATGAGAGTGGGCAGCTCTGTGGTGCGCGCAATCTGCGCCCCACGCCCAGCGACCTCGGTCAACGTGGTCAGCCCAATATCAGGCAGACCAAGGTCAGCC
>JAUCCH010000011.1:0-20395 GCA_034676385.1 Leucobacter sp. | reverse complement strand
ACGCTATCGTATTCGCGGCTGGCTTTGAAGGAGGAGCATGGCGTTGGAACAGGCGTCTACTACCCGATCCCGAACCATCGCTTGCCATCACTTGCGCGCTTCGCTCCAGGGCTTGATCTGCCAGAAACTGAGAGCGCGGCGCGCGAGGTACTCTCGCTGCCTGTGCATCCATCTCTAAGTGCCGGCGACGTTGAGCGAATCGTAGCTGCGATGATTGCGGTCTGCAATGCCGGGGCGTAACGCAGCACCAGCTATGCGTGTGGCGATTGCTAGCCGGATCTTTGATCCGGAGCCGAGCGCTGCATCGTTCCGGCTAGGTGCGCTTGCGACGATGCTTGCTGAGCAGGGGCACGAAGTATCGGTGCTCACTGTGCAGCCCCCAGCCTCGCTCGCTGATCGGAGCCAGGATTCGGAGAGACCGTACAAGGTGCGCAGACGCCCGGTGCTCCGTGACAGCTCGGGGTACGTGCGCGGGTACTTGCCTTACCTAAGCTTTGACATTCCCTTGTTCTTTCGAGTCTTGTTTGGTCCCAAAGTAGACGCAATTGTTGCAGAGCCGCCGCCAACCACAGGGCTCGCGGTGCGAATTGCTGCGGCCCTGCGTCGAACACCCTACATCTACTACGCGGCGGATATTTGGTCAGACGGTGCAGCACAGACTGGTGCTGCAAGCTGGGTTGTTCAGGCGGTCAAGGGTGTTGAACTGTTCGCTCTGCGAGGTGCAGCTACTGTGCTCTCAGTCTCGGACAGTCTGACCTCGAGGCTCTCTACACTCGGTGTGCGGCGAAACGTACTCACTGTTGGCAACGGGGTTGAATCCACGCCTTTTTTTTTGGGAATTGAAGGCGCTGAGTCCTATCGCCGGTCGTCACCCGCAGAATTCGTCTATGCGGGTACTGCTTCAGAGTGGCATGGTGCGACTGTATTCGTAGAAGCGTTGCCCGCGTTGCTAGCAAAAGTTCCGGGCGCAAGAATTCGATTCATTGGTAGTGGTTCAGATTTTGCTGCCGTCGAAGCACGCGCCGAGGAACTCGGTGTTGCGCATGCGGTGTCAGCTGAACCAGCAATGCCACCGAGCGATCTTGCCCCAGTGCTGCGTAGAGCGACCGCAGCCTTGGCTAGCATCCGACCTGGGCTCGGCAATGAGTTCACGTTCCCTACCAAGCTCTATGCATCTACTCTCAGCGGCACCCCGGCAATCTTCGCTGGTGTGGGTCCAGCAGTAGAATTTTTGCAGACTGAGTTGTCAGGCACGCCTTTGGGATTGGCCGTTGACCTCGACCCAGCAAAGGTAGCAGAGGCCATGGTCATGATTGCGAATCAAGACAAGGACACCGAGCAACGGATGCGCGTTGCGGCCTGGGGTCTGGAGCATGTTTCACTAACTTCCGTTGCTGAGCAGATCGTTGCTGAGCTTGAGCGGATTGCGAAGAGATGATTCTCCCGTGAGTCGTGCAGGGTGATGACTTTTGTGAGGTGAGGGCTAAGGATGAGGTTTCATCTTTGTGTTTGTCGCGCGTTGGAAGGCGAGACATGCCGACAAACTTTCCAATCTGCGGCGCATTCAATATGCGTGAGAACGATCCACGAGGCTGGCGTGAAATCATGAGTGACACTGTAATTATTCGAGCGCTGCTAGATCTAGAAGACAGTGGCTTTGACTTGCTCTTCACGAAGGTGCCGGGCACTCAGGCCTACCTTTGGCCGCTTGCGCGCTGGCCGATTGCTAACGCGCTTGCCTCGGCTCAGCTGAAGGTGGTTGGGCCTGCGGGGCCAAGTCAAACGTTCGTGCCGTTTGACTATCTTAGGCTTGTCGCGCGCGAGTTGCTTCCGAACCCGCGTTCTGTTGATCGGCTACGTGCAGAGGTTGAGCACCTTTTCATAGTGGGCGGAGGCACGCACACTTCGGCTCCCTTGGGGATTGGTAACTGGCTGAGTGATGCCTTTGCCCAAGCGCTAGGGGATCAAGCTGCCGTGGTGCAGGAAGACGTTCTTGATTTCCATCTCACCAGAAGAAAAAGTCGGCCAGCTAACCCTCGAACTTGGACAAAGGACCCCGTGGCGACCAGAGTGGGACGAGCCGCCAAGGGCCACCCTTTGGACGCATCTCAGAGAGAACGGGTGATCGGGTTTCTCGAGGCGATATTCTCACGATTGGGCGGGTTGCTCGAGCCTTCGCAGCATGATGGAATCATTCAAGAAGTACTTAAACGGGCCAGTCGCGTGAGGTACGACGAGGTCGAGTTCAGCTCAATTTTGGACAGGCTTCGCCCGCGGCGGATCTACCTTGAAGAAGCAGCTTACGGACACTACGCCGGGTACAATCGCCTCGCTCATGAACGCGGTATCGAAGTTGCTGAGCTTCAGCATGGCTGGATTGGGGCCTCTCATGCCGCCTATAACTATGGACAAGCTTGGTTCGATTCGCCCCTCACCTCAAGCCTTCCTGACACGCTCCTTACTTTTGGTGAGTTTTGGTCAGAAGAACTTCGAATCCCGGCAAGGTCGGTGCCGGTGGGTAAGCCGTTGCTTGAATTCTCTGCAAATGGGGCCCGCGGTTATCTTGAGCGTCAACCGCGATTGCTCCTTGTATCAAGCGTGTACGAAACAGAAAAGCTGATTGCCGCGGGTGTTCTGTTGAAGCGTTTGCTCCCCGATTTCTGGGAGGTAGCTCTACGGCCACATCCTTCCGAACGAGCGAACACAGAGCTAATTTTTGCTGATGCTCTTTCTCATGGAGTCACGATCGACCGAGAAGTTGATGTCAACGTATCGATTAGTTGCTCACGCGCGGTTGTAGGTATAGTCAGTACGGTTCTGTTTGAAGCGCTACCTTTTAACGTTCATATCGGTGTCATCGAAACAGATCTCGCAGAGTTCTATGCGGGAAATAATATTTTTCCCGAACGCCTTGACGACGAGGGATCATTCTCGAAGTTTGTCAATGCGATATGCTCCGTTGAGGCTCCCCCCGGAGAAAGCGGTCGGGCGATTTGGCAGCCTAAATCGGTGGAGGGCTTCCTGAGATATAGTCGGTCAGTTTAGGAACCACGCCCTAGCGGCTGTTTTCGGTTCTGCGCAGGGTGTAACTGCGACTCGAACTAGTTCAGCATAAGACTTTGGATCTGGTCTGGAGTCGGGTACGTGATGAGTACCGCGCGGTGTTGCCCGTTGAGCACGAACATGCTGCCAGCAGCGACGGCTGAAGCTCCTGCTTGTATCGCAGATGCAAAGTCTTCGAATTTTCCAGCACCGCCTAATGCGACTACCGGGACCGTGACTGAAGATGCAACGGCTTCAATCGTTTTGAGATCGTACCCTGCGGAGGTTCCTTCACGGTCGATCGATGAAATGATAACCTCTCCAGCACCGAGTGCTTGGGCTCGCTGGGCAGCTTCCTGTGGACTCAGACCCGTCTTCCGTTGTCCACGCTCTACAAACACCCCGAGATCGCCGAAGAGTGGTTTACGTGTGTCGATGCACACGACTGTGCTGGAAGAGCCAAGCGCTGCGGAAACTTCTGAAATTGAGTCCGGCCGATTAGCTGCGGTGGAGCCAAGAACGACCTTCTCGATTCCGATCGAGACGATACGTTGTGCTTGATCAGCATTGATAACACCGCCCCCGTAGCCGACCGGCATGAATGCCTCCGAGGCGATCTCCTCAATCAGGGAGTAGTTCACGCCAGTGCCCTTGATCGTTGCATCGATATCGCAGATCAAAAGCTCATCGACCTGTTTCTCGTTGAAAATACGCACCGCATTTATCGGATCTCCGATGTATTGGCCACCCTTGAACTTCACTGGTTTGACCAGATAGCCGTCACTCACCAGGAGTATGGGGATCACGCGAGGGAATGCCATCAAGCCATCACCGCCGCAAAGTTGCGCAAGAGAGCCATGCCAAAACACATGGCTCTTTTCTGGGTGAAATTGGGCTCCCATGATTCCTCCAGAACGAACCATCGAGGCAAAGCGCCCACCATATTCCGTTTCCGCCAGGACGTGGTCGCTATTGGTTGGTGCTACTCGATAAGAATGAACAAAATAGTATCGACTTTTGAGTCGGCAGATCTTCCAACAATGGATCTTCACGTAAAGGATGGATGGTATTCCAGCCCATGTGAGGCACACGAATTCCCGCCTGTTCGCTCAGACGAACTGAGGTTCCGGGGAGCAAGCCAAGCCCCGGCAGTCTCCCTTTCCTCGCTTGAGTCAGATAGGAGCTGCATGCCGAAGACATATTCCCAGAAGGGGTTTGCCAAAGCGTCCATACTCTTGCAAAGCCTCCACGAGGCCAAGATTCTGCAGCTTAGTGATGGCTGCATCGAAGGCCCCCACGCCTGGCAGAAGTACGCGCTCGCTCTGCACGATGTCCTCGGGTGTTTTGACCATATGGCACGCCTGGCCCAGCCTTTTGAACATGTTGGACACGGAACCAGGGTTACCGAGCCCGTAGTCTACGAGCGCAATGCTCACCGAAGAATCCTCAGTTTTCGTAGATCCGACCCATCTTTGCGGTTGTTGCATAAGCGAATGCCGTCGACTTCTCAGCATTCCGGTAGTCAGAGTAGTAGCGGGGTGGGGAAGCCACCATTCGTCAAGCTCGGCGACGGTAATGCCGAGCTTCTTCGCGATGAATTCGTGATCCTGAAAGCGAAGCTGTTCGCCATAGTTCGGGGTATCCAGTAATTCCATTGCCTCATCGCGAGTCATTTCCTTTGAAAGGATCAACGACGTGTAGTGAGCGATTCTCTGTCGAAACCGAATCGATTCGGTAAATAGTACCCCTGGAACCAGCGAGTGAATACCTACTATAGTGCTTACCACCGTAATCGCGCCAACCTACTTCGCGAGTGATCTCAGCCTTGGCTTCTTGATAGTGGTAGGGCATTAGGTTTAGAGGTCGATGAGTGTTGATTCCGCGCGCGTAGGGGTACCACAGGGTACGCTCAGCGCGTCCATAACGGGGTAGGTCTTGAGCGGTACTGACCCGAAACGGCGATGAATTGATTTCAGCAACGTGGCATCGTCCGAGGTATATTCCCAAGCACTTGGCAGGATTGACTCACTGACGTAGTTTGAGCCAGACAAGATATGCTTGATTCGCATCTGAAGCTGCGTAAATGCTACATAGCCAAATGCGTGATCTGTCGGTGTGTCAGCATTTGCAATGCCCGATCTAAGAAATGCGAGCTGCAAATCACGCATCTCGCGCCAATCAACGACCAACGTATGCAGATCAATACCGAGCGTCTCAACTAGGTTATGAATGTTGCTCACTGCGAGTTCGGAGTTCCAACCGCCGTCAAAATGTACTGCGAGCGGGCGTAGACCGAGGCGAACAGCTTGAAGTACTAAATAAGTACTATCTACACCGCCGGAGACCCCCATAATTACGTCGTAGGGTTTGCCTCGCCCGTCGGCTTTGATCTTTTCCACGAGAGCATCGAGTTCCCCAACGAGTTCCCCTGACTGCGCTTGACGAACTGACTCGGCGTACACCTGGTGGAACAAGGGTACATAGGAAGAGACTCCTTGTTCATCGAAGGTAATCTGTGGATCGGTGGTATCCATGACTGTAACGACGCACCGCTGGTAACTCCGGGATGCGTCAGCGGACAAGGTCACTGCGGTTTTCCGATCTGATCGATTTGGCATTTTGTGTAGGCGAGCAGGCGGAAAAACACCGAGCGGCTTACCGCTTTCGGTGGCCAGGCAGGGGGCTCAGCCAGGCGTGCGCCCATGAGAAAGCTCTATAGTTGTTTCCGTGTGCGGAATTGCAGGTTCTTGGTCTCGTTTTGGTCACCCTATGGACGGGACTCGTTTGCGGCGGGGGACTCGAAGCGATCCGGCACCGTGGCCCGGATGACCTCGGTGAGTACGCGTGGAACGATCCAGCGTCCTCCGCCCGCGTTGACGTACTGGGTCTCACTCGTCTCGCGATCCTGGACTTGAGCGCGGCCGGGCATCAGCCTATGACGATTCCAGGTGAACGCTACACGATTAGCTTCAATGGTGAGATCACCAATTACGTTGAGGTGCGCGACGAGCTCATCGCGTTGGGCGAACGATTTGTCTCTGGCAGCGACACAGAGGTATTGCTAAAGGCTTGGGCCTGTTGGGGGCCTGCGGCCTTAGATCGGCTCGAGGGGCATGTTCGCCTTCGCCGTGCTCGATACTCAGAACCGAACACTTACGCTGGCGAGAGATCCTTTCGGAATCAAACCGTTGTTCTATACCCATGCGGCCGACCGTCTGGAATTCAACAGCGAGTTGGCTGGCCTGCTTGCGAGCATCGAGATGACACCTAAACTAGATTGGCAAACTGCCGTCGATTACTTACAGTGGGCCACCTACGATCACACTGAGCGAACTTTTATTGACGGTGTGCTGCAGCTGCGTCCGGGGCACTATATTGTCCTGGATCTTGTCACAGGAGCACTTGCCGAGCCGGTTCGCTATTGGTGGCCGCAAGTATCGAATTCGTTGACGGGCAGTTATGCCGAAGCAGTAGAACAGAGTGCGCTTGCTCTTCCTTGATTCGGTGCAGCGTAATCTGCGATCCGACGTGCCTCTTGGAATTGCTCTATCCGGAGGAATCGACTCTTCCGCAATTACAGGAGCTGCGCGACTTCTTGAACCGGACATGCCGCTGCATACCTTTAGTTTCATTGCTCCTGGGTTTGCTAAATCGGAGCACGAATGGATTGAGCGTGTAGTCCAATCGACGGATGCTATCTCCCATACTGTGCAGGCTGCACCTGAAGACCTTGAGCGAGATCTTGATGACCTCATTCGGGTACAGGGAGAGCCGTTCCGGTCTACAAGTATTTACGCTCAGTATCGGGGTCTTCAGACATGCACGTGAAGAGGGAGTGACCGTCACCCTCGACGGGGCAAGGTGGTGATGAGGCCTTCGCCGGATACGACGGCTACCCCGCGCGTCGTATGCATAGCCTGATCGAAAAAGGGAATTTGGTAGGTGCGGTAAAGTTCGCACGAGCTTGGGCGCAGTGGCCTGGACGAAGCTTACCCCCGATGCTGACTGCGACAGTGGGCCGCCTTCTGCCTAGTGGGATGCAAGGCCGGGTACTTACCCAACCTTCCTCGCCGGTGCTCAACCTCGAAGCACTTCGTGAGCGAGGAATAGAGCACCGATACCCGGGGATTCTTGACGACCCTGCTCCTGGCGCTCGTCTGAAGAGTACCTTACGCACCGCATTGAGCCGTTATGGGCTGCCCGCACTGCTGCGCCACGGTGATCGTAACTCGATGCGCTTTTGGGTCGAGAGTAGAGTGCCGTTTCTTGATAGAGAACTCATTGATTTTGTGTTTACTTTGCCAGAGAAATGGTTGCTCGGTGCCGACGGCACGAGCAAGATGATTCTGCGTGATGCGGTGCGCGATTTTGTTCCCAAGGAAATCATCGATCGAAAAGACAAGATCGGATTCGAAACACCGCAGAATGACTGGCTCGACCGAATCGGTGCGACGCCGAATGAGCCTGAACATCCAGTGGGTTTTTTGCGTGAGGGACGGAGCGACTCTCTTACCACGGGGCTGAGCGAGGCTGAACTATTGTGGGGATCCGGGGCACATTGGAGACTTATCAACCCTAAGAAGTGGATTAGTGTCTATGGAGTCGATGCCAGGTAGTACGTAAGACATATCATTTTTGTACAGTAGTCACCGGAAGGCACATCGTGAAAGTTCTTAGCGTGGTAGGTGCGCGCCCTCAGCTCGTCAAACTTGCGCCGATCGCTGCGGCGATGTCAGATCGTGCTGAACACGTCATCGTGCACACAGGCCAGCACTATGACGAGTTGATGAGTGATGCGTTCTTCCGCGACCTCGGAATACCTGCACCAGACGTAAACCTTGCGATCGGATCAGGGAGCCACGGAGCACAGACGGGAGCAATGCTTGCCTCCCTCGAGCCGGTGTTTAAAGAATACCAGCCTGACTGGGTTCTCGTGTACGGCGATACAAATTCGACTCTTGCAGCCGCTATAGCTGCGGTCAAGCTCCACATACCGCTTGCGCACCTAGAAGCTGGGCTCAGGTCGTTCAACAGACGAATGCCGGAGGAGCATAACCGAGTGCTCACCGACCATGCCGCTGATCTCTTGTTGGCACCAACCGAAGTGGCAATGAGCCACCTCGCGAACGAGGGTCTTCTTCAAAATCGATCTTGGTTGGCGATGTCATGACCGACGTACTTCACGGAGTGCGGGATCAGGTGCGTGATCAAAACGCAGAGGGCCTCACCGGTCACGAACTGGGCACGTACTATGTTGCAACGATTCACCGCCCCGACAATACCGATGACCCTGAGCGTTTGCGTGCAATATTGGCAGCGCTTGCCAGGCTCGACCGCTCGGTGGTGCTTCTTGCGCATCCAAGGCTATTAAGCATTGCCGAGCGGTACGGGCTCTCACTTGAGCAGGGTGTGCTCACTGTGCGGGAGCCGTTGCCCTACCCACAACTGGTCGCCGCGGTAATGGGTAGCGCAGGGGTTGTTACGGACTCCGGTGGATTGCAGAAGGAAGCGTTTCTCTTGCGCGTACCCGCAACAACTGTGCGCCCCGAGACGGAGTGGGTGGAGACGGTTGACCTCGGGTGGAACGTCTTGGCTAATGAGACCGAAGACATAGTCTCCGCAGTGACACGGCCGGCCCCAGCACCGACCTTGGCGACGCCTTACGGAGATGGACATGCCGCCGCCGCTGCAGTCACGGCTCTACTCGAAACGGCAGCTCAGCGGTAGAGCTCAAGGTTGTTTTGAGGAATCGAGTATACCGAGAATGATGTTCTTCAAGGAGTTCAAGTTGATGCTCACCTGATAGCTCTTGAGCCGCATGATGTGAAGCATACTTCCATCCCGTGACCATCTCTTGATCAAGCTGATCAAGAACAGCGGTCAGCGCTTGCGCGCTGAAATCTTCGGCCACCCTTCCTAACCCGTGAGATTCTACAATTCGCTGCATCTCTGGAGAAGGGCCTACCAAGATCCCCAAGCGTGCCTGTACGTAGTCGAAGAGCTTATTGGGTAGTGCCCACCGGTGGTTGAAGTTTATGGGGGGCAGTATATGCACCCCCAGGTCGTAGCCGGAGAGGGTTTCAACTAACCTTGAGTTTGGGATCGGTGGAAGAATTCGAACGCGATCACTGCCATCTGCAAGCTTGCGTAGTTTTGAGACGTACTCGGAGCCGTCGTTAATGAGATAGAGATCGAGAGTGACGTTCGCGGTTGTAGCGAGAAACGCTTCGATCATCACTTCGATGCGCCGGGCAGGGCTCGGAGCCGCACTGTGCACTACGCGAATTGGGGTACCAACCTGGCCTGGATTCCCCGTCCTAAATGGAGCCGCGTTCGCCACGACGAGGGGGAGAACTCCAAATTCCTTGAAATACTCCTCCGCGATCCCCTCTCCCACAGTTGTCGCTGCGGATGCTCGGGGCAGATATCGGTGTAGCAACCACCGAGCGTATCTAGCCTCTGTAAGGCGAAAGATGAAGGACTCCTCGGCTTGGCGAGGAGAATACTCGTGGAGATCGGCAAGGAACCCGAAACGACTACGCACCCGCGCTGCAAGCGACAGTGCAGAGGTGTCGTTTGCAATAACGATGTCCCACTCGCGACTTTGGAGCGCTGTTAACGCCGCTTGGTCCCGCCAATTACTTCGTTCAAGGCGGCCAAATCGTCCGAGGACGAACTGGAAAATGTACTTCAAGCGAGTCCAGCGTCCAGGCTCATAAGGAGGCAAGTTCTCTAGCTCGATGTGTTCTACACCCGCGACTGGTGATTCGCCGAAGGTAGCCGAAGTTACGGCGTAGTTCTTCTGAAGCCACCGCAACTGGCGAAGTACTCGCGCGTCTATACTCAGGTTTGAGTAGCTAATTACCAGGATGCTAGGGCGCACTTTTCCCGCTCCCGATATCGACTCTGTAGTCATTTCTTCTACGCCAATCCAGACAATTCAGCTTGTTGCGCGAAATCTGGCACTCGTTCGACAAGCTCTTGGAAAGTTCCATGGTCCACAAGCTTTCCTTCGCGCAAGTAGAAGATTCTGTCAGCTTGCATGATCGTCGACAGTCGATGGGCCACCAGTATGAGGGTCGTCTTGCCGCGGAGCTTTGAAATCGCTTCGTTCACTTCCGCTTCTGTTTTGCTATCAAGCGCGCTGGTTGCTTCGTCCATGACGAGTACCAAAGGTTGTGGATAGAGTGCTCTGGCGATACCGAGACGCTGGCGTTGTCCACCAGAAAGAGCTAGCCCGCGTTCACCTACCCTTGCGTTGAGGCCACCAGGTCGAGCCTCTATAGCCTCAAGCAACTGGGCCTGATCCAGAGCTTTTCGCACGAGCTGTTCATCGAACTCCCCTGTCCAGGTGAGTGCAACGTTTTCAGCGACGGTGCCGTCGAAGATGGAAACATCTTGCGGAACGAAACCTAGTCGCTTTCGCCATGCATCGGTGACCTCAGCGAGGGGGTGATCATCGAGTCGCACCTCGCCCGATTGCGGTTGCAGAAAACCTAGGGTCATGTCGATCAGCGTGCTCTTGCCTGAGCCGGATGGTCCGACAAATGCGGCTGTCGAGCCGATGGGAATTTCAAGCGAAAGTTGGTCGAGAGCGGGCCGTGTTGCCCCTTGGTAGGAGAACGTGACGTTTTCGAACTTGAGTGTTTTCGGTGACGCGTCAAGAGGGACCTGCTTCTCGGAATGGAACTCCTTTTGCGCGCTCTCCGTAGCGTAGATTTCGTCGAGAACAATGCGGGCTTGGGGTGAGTTCGCGGTGAGATTGGAGAGCACAGATTGTGCCCGAACCACCGACGGTGCCATTCGGAAACCCGCTACGCTGAAGAAAGCTACCGACGTGATGGCTCCTGCTGCTCCGCCAGTCCAGTATCCGACAAGTCCAATGAGGACGAAACCGCCGATAATTCCGGATTCTAGTGCGTAGCGCGGTACCTCGCCAAGGAACATTATGTTTGCCCGAGCCCGAGTTGACCTTCGCCTCGTGCTTTCCACCACATTGGTGACCTCGTCAAGTTTACCTCGAAGTGCTACTTCCTTCATCGAGGCAACCATGCCATGGATGAGGCGAGAGGTAAGCAAGGCAAATTCCAGGTATACCCGACCCGCGGTGCTTGCTCGTCTGGCGACCCAGAAGTAGAGAACAAGTCCGATGGCACCGAGATACAAGAGCGTGGTGACGGCGGTGACTGGTTGCACGATTGCGATGATCAAGAGAATCGAAAGGAGACTCAACGCTTCTGAAAGGAGTGTGGCGCCAGGGATCAGAAATGAAGTCACAAGAATTGTCACGCTGCCGTCAGTGAAGCGCACGATGTCCGCTGAGTTTCGGGCGAGGCGTGATTCCCATGGAGAACGAATAAACGCTGAGAAGAGCCGTTGACCGATTTCGAGTTCGTAGACCTCTCCTCGACGAGCGCCCCAGAGCAGAACGCAGAGTGAGGCAACGCCCTTGACCACGATGAGCAAGCACAAAACGGCGATCGCCGTTAGTACGCCCGTCGAATCGAGTTCGCCGATTAGCGGCAGGGTTGCGTTTTCCCCAACGGCCATCGGCGCAACCAGAAGTGCGAGCATTCCCAACGCAGCAGAATCGAGAACCGAGAGGAGCCCTAGCGCTACTGCGTACACAATCAAGAAGTTTCGAGCGGATGGTGAGATCGCTGCGAGAATCTCCTTATAGAGGCTCCATACTTGTCTCATGTTTCGGCGACTCCGTTCGCGAGCGTTGAACAACCGGCGGTTGTCGGCCTGGCTCGCCTTCCATGCTACCTATGTCAATCGTGTTGAGATGCCTGGAGCCGTAGTAAGCGGTGAGATCAGTGCAGATGTCTGTCAGGCAAATTCAACCTTGCGGCATGTATGGTGATGGGATGCTTCCGCCAGAAGGCAAAGGCCTGAATCTACTCATTTATCCCTCTGCGCTCTTGAGCTCTGGAAGGCTCGGCAAGATCGCAAACAGCCTGCAGTTGAGCGGCGAGTTTGATGAGACACATATTGTCGGTATAGATGCCGGTGGCGCCAAACGCAGCGGAGAACTTGCTGATGGTGTGAGAGTAGTGCGAGTACCGGGTGCTGAACTCAGCGATACCTTGGGTGGTATTCGCATAATGTTGTTCTGGCCGTTCCGGGTCTACATGCACTATCGAAAGCAGCGGCTTCGCGCGGTAGCCGCACAGAATGTGTATTTGCTTCCACTTGCCTTCCATTTGGCTAAGAAGACCGGCGCAATCTTTGTCTATAACGCTCATGAGCTCGAAACTGAGACGATTGGCGCAAAGGGGTTCAAGCAGAAGATCGCGAAATTCCTTGAGAAGCGGTATATACGTCATGTCGACGTTGTGTCAGTGGTCAACGAGTCGATTGCTGAGTGGTACGCGACACACTATGAAGGCATTCAGCCCGTCGTGTTAACAAATACTCCAATCGATGACGGTAGCTCGGTGGATCTCCGAGGTTTACTCGAAATTCCAGATGGTGAGTTGCTATATATTCATGTTGGGTTTCTCATGGGGGGACGCAATATTCCACTGCTCATTGAAACGTTTTCGAATCACACGACAGCGCATCTCGCATTTCTTGGAGATGGCTATCTTCGGCCAGAAGTCGAGCGAGCGGCTGCAGAGTTTCCGAATATCCACATACTTCAGACCGTCCCTCCAGAGTCCGTAGTAGGAGTTGTCCGTGGTGCCGACGTGGGGATTTGCCTGATTGAGCATGTGAGTCTTTCCGATGAACTTTCTACACCGAATAAACTCATGGAAGCGTTGGCCGCAGGTATCCCGCCGCTTTCGTCCGACTTGGTAGAAGTACGTAGAATTCTTGGGCCCGCGTTCACCGGGAAATGGATTCTTCAATCACCAGCCGAACAACTCGGCTCTGCGCTTGAACATATAAGCGAACAGGATGTTGCCGACTTCAAAGCTGCCTGGCGAGGGGTACCGAGCTGGGACTCGCAGGCGGTGCACCTAGTCGAGGCATATCGCGATGCGATCGACGAGGGTTTGTGATTATCTCGCGCAATGTGAAGCCAGGCCCAAGTTTGAATCTCATCGTCTATCCCAGCAACCTAGTTGGTGCGGGTCGGGTTGGGAAAATCGCAAAGAGCCTACAGTCTTCTGGGGAATTTGATGAGACGCACGCCATTGGTATGAGAATCAATGGGGATGCGCTACTTCCGGACGAGGAGTTAGCCCCCGGCGTCAGGAATAAGCGGATTGCCACGTTTGACTCCCCGTTTTCGATCGGTCGTGCACTCGCGCAGGAGTTGTGGGCACTTAGGGTTGTTCGCCGTTATGCGAAGCAGAATGTGAAGGCGGTGTCAGCGCAGCGGGCAATTGTGCTGCCTCTTGTGTATCGTCTTGCGCGAAAGACCGGTGCGGTGTTTGCTTACAACCCGCATGAGCTGGAGACTGAGGCTCTTGGTTTTACCGGGCTAAAGCAGCGAGTTCTCCGGTTTATTGAGCGGCGTTACATCAAGCATGCTGATGTAATCTCGGTAGTAAATGAGTCCATCGCAGAGTGGTATATGGAGACCTACCCACATATAAGTCGTCCGATTGTTCTTACCAACACTCCTATGGATGACGGCAATTCATTTGACCTTAAGCGCAAGCTCGGAATCCCGAATGATGAATTGCTATATGTGCATGTGGGTTATATCTCACCAGGGCGAAATATACCGCTAATTCTTCGTGCCTTTGCGGCAAACCCAAAAGTTCACGTCGTGTTTCTAGGAGACGGGGTGATGCGGAATTCCGTCGACGCAGCCGCCGAGCAACATCCGAATATTCATTGGTGTCCAATGGTGCCACCTGACTCTGTGGTCGCATACGTGCGCGGTGCAGATATTGGACTGTGTTTGATTGAATACACAAGTCTCTCCTATGAACTGTCCACTCCAAACAAGTTGATGGAGTCGTGGGTTGCAGGAATCCCACCTCTTTGCTCCGACCTTCGAGAAGCTCGTAGTCTCCTTGGGGTGGAGGCGAGTAGAACCTGGGTACTTGAGTCACCTGTGGAGCAGCTCTCGGCGGCATTGGATCGAATCACCGTCGCAGACGTGAAGAAGTTTAAGAAGAGCTGGAAGCCGGTTCCAAGCTGGGATGCGCAGGCCTCCAGCCTCGTAGATGCCTACATCCAGGCCGCCAGCACATAGCATTGATCAGCTGCGCCACCGATTTTCGCTCAAAAATTTACGCATCAGTGCCTTGGTTTTCGACAGCTGTTCAGTAGAATCATTGAGTATCCGGTGAAGCCCGCCGGTGATTTATCGAGGCGTGGGGTAAGTTCGGATGACGGCATGCGATGGGGAAACCGAAAATGGCCTAAACCTCATCGTGTACCCCAGCAACCTGGTCGGTGCAAGTCGGGTCGGCAAGATTGCCAAGAGCCTCCAAGCCTCCGGCGAGTTTGGTAGTACTTGCGCTATCGGTATGGGCGTCGACGGAGAAGGTCTTCCTCGGGACGAGGAATTGGCGCCCAGCGTACTGCTGAAGCGGATCCCCGCCCGCAGACATTCCTCCCAGCTGGGTGGTTTGCTTGCGCATCTGTGCTGGTCGCGGCAGGTGGAACGCACTTACTCGAAGCAAAACGTCGTGGTCGTATCCGCGCAGCGGGCGCTCGTGTTGCCGCTCGTGCGTAACCTCGCGAAGAAGACCGGTGCGGTGTTTGCATACAATGCCCACGAGCTTGAAACCGAAATTCTAGGGTTCACAGGGCTAAAACAGAAGGTGTTCAAGTTTATTGAACGCCGCTACATTAAGCACGTAGATGTAATTTCGGTCGTCAATGACTCGATCGCCGATTGGTATATGAATGAGTACCCGGGCATTCCTCGCCCCGTGGTACTTACTAATACTCCCATTGACGATGGAAACTCGATCGATCTAAAAGCCAAGCTTGGCGTTCCTGAAGATGAACTACTCTACTTGCATGTCGGGTATATTTCCCCTGGCCGGAACGTGCCGCTTATCCTTGAAAAGTTTGCTGCTAACCCGAGTGCGCATGTCGTGTTTCTCGGCGACGGCGACCTGCGTTATCTGGTCGAAGAAGCTTCGAAAAACTATTCGAACATTCACTGGCATCCTATGGTTGCGCCGGACTCGGTGGTGTCGTATGCGCGCGGCGCTGATATTGGGCTCTGCCTGGTCGAATATGCAAGCCTTTCCGATGAACTCTCCACGCCGAACAAGTTGCTCGAATCATGGGTCGCTGGCATACCACCTTTGTCGTCCGGGCTGGAAGAGGCTCGACGTCTCATCGGTCCGGCGCTGAGTGCTACATGGGTACTTGATTCTCCTGAGGAGCAACTCGATGCCGCGCTTCGGCGGATCACCGCAGAGGACGTGGCTGAGTTTAAGAAGCATTGGACGCCTGTTCCTAGCTGGGAAGACCAAGCTGTGGATCTCGTGGAAGGCTACCGGGCAGCAATCGCTCGGAAGTGATAACAGGTAGACTCTTCTTTTGTGAAGATTGCAGTAGTCGCTACCGGAAAAATTGGCCTTCCTCTCGCCACACAGTTTGCCTCTATGGGGCATGAAGTCGTTGGCGTTGATGTGAATAAAGCGTTGGTGGATTGCATCAACCGAGGTGTTGAGCCGTTCCCCGGCGAAGCGGGAATGGCAGAGAAACTTGCCGAGCAGGTGCCAGCTGGCAAGCTCAGGGCAACAACGGACTACGCTGATGCGATTCCGGGTGCCGACGCGATTGTGATCGTCGTGCCGCTGCTCGTGAACGAAGAAACTTGGCAGCCCGACTTCGCGTGGATGGATGCAGCGACTCGGTCATTGGCCGAACAGCTCACACCAGGCACGCTCGTTTCTTATGAGACAACACTGCCCGTCGGCACATTGCGTGGCCGATGGAAGCCGTTGATCGAAGAAGTATCTGGTCTGACTGAGGGTGAAGACTTTCACCTAGTCTTCTCACCAGAGCGGGTGCTCACTGGTCGTGTCTATGCAGACCTTAAGAAGTACCCAAAGCTCGTCGGTGGTTTGACTGAAGCCGGAACCAAGCGCGCGATCGAGTTCTACGAGTCGGTACTTACCTTTGACGAACGAGATGACCTACCTCGACCCAACGGTGTCTGGGACATGGGCACAGCGGAGGCCGCCGAGATGGCGAAGCTTGCTGAAACCACCTACCGCGATGTCAATATTGGGCTAGCAAACCAGTTCGCACGTTACGCAGATACTGCTGGCATTGACGTATATAAGGTGATTGAGGCATGTAACTCACAGCCGTTCAGCCACATCCACCGTCCGGGTATCGCAGTCGGGGGCCACTGTATTCCCGTGTACCCCCGCCTCTACCTTTCGACTGATCCGAACGCCGACATCGTTCGTACCGCGCGAAACTATAACTCGACCATGCCGAGTTACGTCGTCGACCGAGTTGAACAGGTGATCGGCGACCTCAATGGGCAGCGCGTTGTCGTGTTGGGGGCAGCTTACCGAGGTGGAGTTAAGGAGACTGCAGTCTCCGGAGTGTTCCCAACGGTTGAAGAGCTCACAAAACGTGGTGCATTAGTAACTGTTCACGACCCGCTGTTCAGTGACGAGGAACTCACTGCTTTTGGGTTCACGTCATACAAGATGGGTGACCAGGTAGATGTGGCAATCTTGCAGGCTGACCATGCCGAGTATCGCGAGATCGGGCCGTCGGATCTGCCAGGCATAAAGCTGCTTGCAGACGGACGAAACTACACAGACCCAGCAGCTTGGAAGGGTGTGCCTCGCATCGTTATCGGAGCGGGCGCCTAAACCCAGTAAGAGCTAGTACCTATGAGAAGGGCCCCTGCCAAATGAACTGCTCCCCAGGAGTTGGACTGAGAAATCAGTAACCAACGCTGGGGAGCAGTTCTATGCGCGCACGTAGCTCATTAACCGAACAACAACGAGAACAACTCGTGAGGATGTTCGAAGCTGGCATGCGCAGTCACGCAGCAGCCAGACGTTTAGGGGTCGGCCGTGACCCAGTCAGACGTCTCGAACGAAGATGGCTGCTCCATGGCAAGCTGTGTCTTGTGGAATCCCCAACGAAACGCGTGTGTCCTTTTGAAGTGAAGAAAGAGATCGTTACTCGTCACCTCGCTGGTGAAACCAAGATGGAGCTTGCTGCTGAGTTTTCTCTCAGTTCAGAAGAGCTCGTATTGAGGTGGACGCGTGAATGGCGTGCGGGCGGCGATGACGCGCTCAGGTCAAAGCCCAAGGGCCGTCCGAGGAACTCCGCGAAGCCTGCGCCGCTGTCCACGGAAGAACGGCTTCGTCGTGAGGTGCAACGACTCGAAGCAGAAAATGCGTATCTAAAAAAATTGCGGGACTTGAGGGAGCAAGGACGAGCCTGAAAGCGCAGGCGATCTCCACTCTCAAGTCTGACCACGACCTCGGAGACCTGTTGGATGCAGCCGGGCTTGCGAGATCAACCTACTATTACCACGCTGCCCGGGAAAACCAGCCAGACAAACATGCTGGGCTAAAGGCCGAAATTCGTAGGCTGTTCGAATTGCATAAGCAACGGTTTGGTCATCGTCGTATCTGGGTGCTTCTTCGGCGTGAAGGCTACCTTGTGAGCAAGAAGTTCGTGTTCAAACTCATGCAGCAACTGGGGTTGCGCGCGAAAGTACGTGCGAGACGAAGATACAACTCGTATCAGGGTGGCAGCAGTCATATCGCCGAGAACCACCTTGCACGTAATTTCGTTGCTGCTGCTCCCAACGAGAAGTGGGTGAGCGATGTGACCGAGTTTCGGGTTGCGAACCAGAAGGTGTATCTCTCTCCGGTGTATGACCTGTACGACCATAGGGTGGTGAGTTACCGGGCAGGAACCTCACCGAACACAATGCTGACATCGGAGGGGTCTGATGTCGGTTTGATTGACTCGGGTTTCTCTTCACGCCGCGAGTGCGACGCTGCCTACATTAACAACTTCAAACTCGACCGGGGTCAACTTCCCTAACCCCCGCTGACGTCGCTTCCGGTGATACTTCCCCTCGACCCAAGCCACGATCGCGAGCCGAAGCTCCTGCCTGGTGTTCCACACCTTCCGATCGAGCACATTCTTCTGCAACAACGAGAAGAAACTTTCCATCGCTGCGTTATCCCCGGCCGCGCCTACTCGACCCATCGAACCGCGCAACTGGTGACAACTCAGTGCACGTTGGAAGCTCCTGGAACGAAATTGACCTCCCCTGTCAGAATGGACCACCACACCCACCGGGTTACCACGCTGCATCACTGCGTTCTCAAGCGCTGCCACCGCCAATGATGACTGCATCCTCGACCCAATCGAGTAGCCAACAACCCGGTTCGACCACACATCTTTCACCGCGCACATGTACAGGCGACCTTCTTTCGTCCACTGCTCCGTAATATCCGTCAACCACACAAGGTTCGGCCCCGAGGCAGTGAAATCTCGTTCGACGAGATCATCACCGACCGGTTCACCGGCCTTGGCGTTACGGTTCTTGCGTTTGGTGATCACCGAACGGATGCCCGCGAGCTTGCACAGCCGCCACACCCGCCGCTCCGAAAGCTCGTAGCCACGGTCATGGAGTTCGTCAGCAAGGAACCGGTACCCGAACTCCGGATCCTCAGCATGCAGGTCACGCAGCACCCCTATGAGATGACGATCTTCGACCTCTCGTTTCGACAGAGGCTGCTTCACCCATTGGTAGTACGCCTGCTTTGAGAACCCGAGTACCCGGCACGCCACCACGACAGGCACCCGGAGAGGGGCACCTGTCGCAGCCATCTCTTGGACGAGCGGGAACACTATTTTGGGGGGGTGATGTGAATCTGGGAGAGATACGCTGCTGCACGCCGGAGGACCTCGTTCTCCTGCTCGAGGAGCCGGTTGCGGCGTATCAACTCCCGAATCTGCGCATCCTCAGCAGGCGATACTTCTTTCGTGGTCGGCAGACCAGCATCACGCCGGTCAGCGTCGGCCACCCATTTCGAGAGCGCCGATTTCGAGACGCCAAGATCGCGCCCCACTTCACGTTGCGCCGCTCCCTGCCGTACTAACGCAATCGCGTCTCTTTTGAACTCTTCTGAGTACTTTGCCATGGTTTACATCCTCCCAGCCAGTCCCCTCGGAACTGGCGGACAAGAGTCAATCAAACCGACATCAGACCCGAGAGCCTGCGCGAAGCGTTCGAACGGGAACAACCCAGCGCAGGAGTGCTGGTCCACACAGATCAAGGATTCCAATATCAGCATTCGTCCTGGCGGAACATCCTTGTGGAACAAGACGCGACGCAGTCGATGTCTCGTAAAGGGAACTGTTACGACAACGCGGTGATGGAGAACTTCTTTGGGCATATGAAAGCCGAGATGTACGGCTTATCGGCAATAAAGAGTGGATGGAAACCCGATCTAGCCGCATGATCATGCGGTAAAACAGGGGTCACTAATGTCCGCAACGATTAGTTGTGACGAACACCACCCCACCCTCACGCTGTGTGCTATGCAATACAAGACTGGTAAAGAACGGCCGCAACACTGCCGGGAACCAACGATGGAAATGCCCAAAATGTGGCGCCTCCTCTACACGTAAGCGTGACGACCGCAGCAGACTCTTCACCCTGCAACGGTTCCTTAATTGGCTCCTCGGGAAGCAGGCCCAAGCAGACATCAAACCAGGTGGAACCGGACGTACCTTTCGTCATCAGATCCGCTGGTGCTGGGAGGTACGTCCCCGCATCAAGATCACCGGTGAGGTCTACGACGTCGTCCAAATTGATGGGTTCAACCTCCGAAGCGGGTGGTGTGTACTCACCGCCCGATGCCGCGGCAAAGTGGTTGCTTACCAATGGTGTGCCCGTGAATCGCAGGCTGCGTGGGGTGCTCTCTTCAGGCGCCTCCCCGAGCCCCGTGTCGTGGTGTGTGATGGCGGCCCCGGCATGCACGCAGCCCTCAAAGAGCACTGGCCTGACGCGCGCGTGCAACGCTGCCTCGTGCACCTGCAACGCAACGTCCGCAAGTATGTGACCACTCGCTCGAAATTGGCTGCAGGGAAAGCGTTGTGGGGGCTCGCGCTGCGGTTGACCCGCGTGCATAACCTCGCCGATGCCGACGAGTGGGGGCAGCTCCTAGTGGACTGGGAACACGAATATTTGCATCTCACTAAAGCGCGCACCTATCGCACACATGCCCTCGAAGTGCCCTCGTGGGCGCGGCCCGGACAGCAGTGGTGGTACACGCATCAGCGGCTCCGCTCCGGCCACCAAGTGCTCCTCCGCGTCATCAAGCGTGGGCATCTGTTCACGTTCCTCGACCCGAAACTCGACCAGCTGAAGGTACCGTCGTCAACAAACGGGATCGAGGGCGGCACGAACTCACAAATGCGGCTCCTT
>JAUCCH010000010.1:0-31734 GCA_034676385.1 Leucobacter sp. | reverse complement strand
AACGCCTACAACCGCAACACCGTGGCGTCCGGCTGCAACATCGATTTCGTCGCCACCGGGCGCGAAGGCGACACCTTGCTGGCCGAAGCCGCGGAGCGCACGCTGTCCGGCCGTACCGGGGTCTATGACGTCACCGTGCGCGACAGCGCAGGCAACACCGTCGCCCTGTTCCGGGGCAAGAGCTACCGCATCTCCGGCGAGGTGATTGCCGGACTCGCCGCAGAGAAGGCCTAGACGGGTCCGAACGGCCCCACGCACACCTAGAGACAAAGAGGAGACCACACCATGACCGTGAAGAGCCCCCGTCCCGGCGATCTCGACCCGATCGAGACAGCCAGCCGTGACGAGATCACCGCGCTGCAACTGCAACGCCTGCAGTGGTCGGTGCGCCACACCTACGACAACGTCGCGCCCTACCGCAAGCGCTGCGAGGAAGCGGGCGTGCATCCCGACGACCTCAAGTCGCTGGCCGATCTCGCGAAGTTCCCCTTCATGACGAAGACGGACCTGCGCGACAACTATCCCTTCGGCCTGTTCGCCGTGCCGCGCGACAAGGTCGCCCGCCTGCACGCCTCGAGCGGCACCACCGGCAAGTCGGTGGTGGTCGGCTACACGAAACGCGACCTCGACAACTGGGCCGACGTGGTCGCCCGCTCGCTGCGCGCGGCCGGCGTGCGTGCCGGCGACATGGTGCACAACGCCTACGGCTACGGCATGTTCACCGGCGGCCTCGGTGCCCACTACGGCATCGAGCGCGCCGGCTGCACCGCGGTGCCGATGTCCGGCGGCCAGACCGAGAAGCAGGTGCAGCAGATCATGGACTTCCGCCCGGACGCGATCATGGTCACGCCGTCCTATTCGCTGGTGATCGCCGAGGAGTTCGAGCGCCTGAACATCAAGCCCGAGGACATCTCGCTCAAGGTCGGCATCTTCGGCGCCGAGCCCTGGGGTGAGGGCATGCGCGCCGAGATCGAGCGCAAGCTCGGCATCGACGCCATCGACATCTACGGCCTCACCGAGGTCATGGGCCCGGGCGTGGCCAGCGAGTGCATCGAGACCAAGGACGGCCCGGTGATCTGGGAAGACCACTTCTACCCCGAGATCATCGACCCCGACACCGGCGAGGTGCTGCCCGACGGCGAGGAAGGCGAGCTCGTGTTCACCTCGCTGACCAAGGAGGCCTTCCCGGTCATCCGCTACCGCACCCGCGACCTCACCCGCCTGCTGTCGCCGACCGCGCGTTCGTTCCGCCGCATCGGCAAGATCACCGGGCGCTCGGACGACATGCTGATCGTGCGCGGCGTGAACGTGTTCCCGACCCAGATCGAGGAACAGATCATGCGCGACAAGCGCCTGTCGGGGAACTACCAGATCGTGCTGACGCGCGACGGCCACCTCGACAACGTCGAGATCCGCGTCGAGGTCCAGCGCGAACTCTCCGGCAAGCTCAGCCGCACCGAGACCGAGAACATCGCGCGCGAGCTGCAGCACCACATCAAGACCATCATCGGCATCAGCACCAAGGTGAATGTGATGGAGTTCGAAGCCATTCCGCGCACGCTGACCGGCAAGGCTCGCCGCGTCATCGACCAGCGCCCGAAGCAACTGTAAGGACCTGGCCATGACTCAAGCATTCATCTGCGACGCCATCCGCACCCCCATCGGCCGCTACGGCGGCACCCTGGCCGCAGTGCGCGCCGACGACCTCGGCGCGGTGCCGCTCAAGGCGCTGATGACGCGCAACCCGGCAGGTCGACTGGGCCGCGGTGGAAGACATCCTCTACGGCTGCGCCAACCAGGCCGGCGAGGACAACCGCAACGTCGCGCGCATGTCCGGCCTGCTCGCCGGGCTGCCGGTCGAGGTGCCCGGCACCACGGTGAACCGCCTGTGCGGCTCCGGCATGGACGCCATCGGGCTGGCCGCGCGCTCGATCAAGTCCGACGACACCGAGCTGATGATCGCCGGCGGCGTCGAGAGCATGTCGCGCGCGCCCTTCGTGATGGGCAAGGCCGAGCCGGCCTTCTCGCGCAGCGCCGCGATCTACGACACCACCATCGGCTGGCGCTTCATCAACCCGATGATGAAGAAGCTGTACGAGACGCACTCGATGCCGCAGACCGCGGACAACGTCGCCGCCGAGTTCAACATCGCGCGCGCCGACCAGGACGCGTTCGCGCTGCGCTCGCAGCAGCGCTGGGCCGCGGCCCACGCCGCCGGGCGCTTCAAGGACGAGCTGGTGCCGGTGGAGATCCCGCGCAAGAAGGGCGACCCGGTCGTCTTCGACACCGACGAGCATCCGCGCCCCGACACCACGCTCGAGATGCTGGCCAAGCTCAAGGGCGTCAAACAGCCCCGAGCTCAGCGTGACCGCCGGCAACGCCTCGGGCGTCAATGACGGCGCCTGCGCGCTGCTGCTGGCCTCCGAGGGTGCCGCGGCCAGGCACGGCCTGACCCCGCGCGCCCGAATCGTCGCCATGGCGTTACCGCCGGCGTGCCACCGCGCATCATGGGCTTCGGCCCGGCGCCCGCGGTGCGGCAGGGTCTGCTGGCCAAGGCTCGGCCTCGGGCTCGAGCAGAGGTTGACGTCATCGAGCTCAACGAAGCCTTCGCGGCGCAAGCGCTCGCCGTGGTCCGCGACCTCGGCCTGGCCGACGACGAGGAGCGCGTGAATCCCAACGGCGGCGCCATCGCCCTGGGCCACCCGCTCGGCATGAGCGGCGCACGTCTGGTCACCACCGCGGCTCTACGAGCTGCAGCGCCGCAACGGTCGCTACGCGCTGTGCACCATGTGCATCGGCGTGGGCCAGGGCATCGCGATGATCATCGAGCGCGTCTGAGGCACGGGACAAGGTCATGAACTACGAAACCCTCGCGATCGAACGCCGCGGCGCCGTCGCGACGATCTGGATGGATCGGCCGGCAGTGTTCAACGCCTTCAACGAGCAGCTCATCGCCGAGACCCGGCGGCCGCCTGCGCCGAACTCGACGCCGATGCCGGCGTGCGCGTGGTCGTGCTGGCCGGGCGCGGCAAGCACTTCTCGGCCGGCGCCGACCTCAACTGGATGCGCCGCGCCTCGGACAGCACCGAGGCGGAGAACCTCGCCGACTCGCGCAAGTTCGCCGCCATGCTGCGCACCCTGTCGGGGATGTCGAAGCCGACCATCGCGCGCGTGCAGGGTGCG
Organism: Leucobacter sp.; assembly: GCA_034676385.1. Classification (GTDB taxonomy): domain Bacteria; phylum Actinomycetota; class Actinomycetes; order Actinomycetales; family Microbacteriaceae; genus Leucobacter. The sequence goes on along the minus strand of JAUCCH010000010.1, from coordinate 28,551 downwards.
GCGCTCGGCGGCGGCACCGGCCTCACCGCCGCCTGCGACATGGCGATCGCGGCGGACGATGCCAGCTTTGCGACCTCCGAGGTCAAGTTCGGCATCATCCCCGCAGTGATCAGTCCCTACGTGCTGCGCGCCATCGGCCCGCGCCACGCCCTGCGCTACTTCCAGAGCGCGGAGCGCTTCGGCGCAGCCGAGGCCAAGGCCATGGGCCTGGTCGGCGAGGTCGTCACACTGGCCGAGCTCGACGCCGCGGTAGACCGTCTGGTGCAGGCCCTGCTCGCCTGCGGCCCGCAGGCCCAGCTTGCCGCCAAGCAGCTGATCGCCGCGCTGGCGGGGCGCCCGATCGACGACGCCGTCGCCGAGGAGACCGCCGGCCGCATCGCACGCCAGCGCGCCACCACGGAGGCCCGCGAAGGCTTCGCGGCCTTCTTCGACAAGCGCTCGCCGGCCTGGATGCAATGAACACCCGCCGCGCCCCGGGCGTGGCGGACCTTTGAGGAGGAGGCGGGGTCACAGCCATGCGCGCCCCGCGTTCCGTGCCGGTATTTCCCGGTGCGGTGTTTGCTAGGAGGAAACGTGTACACCCAGGCAATGGACATTCCGGACGATTCCGGAAAGAAACTCGCAGCGGTCTCCAATGCGCCGAGCGACCAGGAAGCTGCCTTCGAGGCCCGCATCGACGCCGACGGCCGCATCGAGCCGCAGGACTGGATGCCCGAGGCCTACCGCAGGACGCTGGTGCGCCAGATCAGCCAGCACGCCCACAGCGAGATCGTTGGCATGCTGCCGGAGGGCAACTGGATCTCGCGCGCCCCGAGCCTGAAGCGCAAGGCCATCCTGATCGCCAAGGTCCAGGACGAGGGCGGCCACGGCCTCTACCTGTACTCGGCCGCCGAGACGCTCGGCACCAGCCGCGACCAGATGCTCGAGGGCCTGCACTCGGGCAAGGCCAAGTACAGCTCGATCTTCAACTACCCGACCCTCAACTGGGCCGACGTCGGCGTGATCGGCTGGCTGGTCGATGGCGCGGCGATCATGAACCAGGTCCCGCTGTGCCGCTGCTCCTACGGCCCCTATGCCCGCGCCATGGTCCGCGTGTGCAAGGAGGAATCCTTCCACCAGCGCCAGGGCTACGAGGCCCTGCTGGTGATGATGAAGGGCACCGACGAGCAGCGCGCGATGGTGCAGGACGCGGTCAACCGCTACTGGTGGAAGTGCCTGGCCATGTTCGGGCCGCCGGATGCCGACAGCCCGCACAGCGCGCAAGGCATGCGCTGGGGCATCAAGCGCATCAGCAACGACGACCTGCGCCAGAAGTTCATCGACGCCACCGTGCCGCAGGCCAAGGTGCTGGGCGTGACCCTGCCCGACCCCGACCTCAAGTGGAACGAGGCGCGCGGCCACTACGACTACGGCCAGATCGACTGGGCCGAGTTCTGGAACACCGTCGAAGGCAACGGACCGTGCAACAAGGAACGCCTGGCCACCCGGGTCAAGGCTCATAACGATGGCCAGTGGGTCCGCGACGCGGCCCAGGCCTATGCCCGCAAGCAAAAAGAACGCGCACTGAAGGAGGCAGCATGAACACCCCCGCACTCAAGGATTGGCCCCTCTGGGAAGTCTTCGTCCGCAGCAAGCAAGGCCTCGAGCACAAGCACTGCGGCAGCCTGCACGCAGCCGACGCCGCCCAGGCCCTGCACATGGCGCGTGACGTTTACACCCCCGCCGCCAGGAAGGCGTGAGCATCTGGGTGGTGCCCTCGGTGGCGATCACCGCCAGCAACCCGGACGACAAGGGCGAGCTCTTCGACCCCGCGGCGGACAAGATCTACCGCCATCCGACCTTCTACGAGATCCCCGAAGAAGTGGGGCACATGTAATGAGCACGCCGATCGACTACCTGCTGCACCTGGCCGACAACGCCGTCGTGCTCGGCCAGCGCAACGCCAATGGTGCGGGCACGGCCCCATCCTGGAATGATCTCGGTGACGTCTTCCGACACACCGGGGATCGTGGTGAACTCATGAGCGACACCCTCGAAGCGAACGCTGGTAACAGCGGCGCCGGGGATCGAGGAGAGCAGGGTACGACGCAGCGAGTTGCCGAGTGTGTATCCGAAGCCTGGCTCGAGGGGCTCAATAACAAAACGTGAGCGGTACTCGGAGATTGATTCTTCAGTCAGAGTGGGGCGCTGTGCGATGAGCACTGTGTTGGTCCCTTTCGCTGGAGTCCGCTATATGACTCATGCGGTGTGTTGAAATAAAGGAAATCGCTAGGACGCTGGCCCTCCGGCTACTGCCGTATGGGTTGCAACCGGAGGTTGCCAGCGTTTGCCGCGCTACACGCGGCAAAGCCATAAGCTCAGACGCGGCGGCGCTTGGGCGGGCGGCAGCCGTTGTGGGTCTGCGGGGTTACGTCGGTGATCGACCCAACCTCGAGGCCAGCAGCCTGCAGTGAACGGATTGCGGTCTCGCGCCCCGAACCTGGACCCTTCACGAAGATGTCTACCTTCTTCATGCCGTGCTCCTGCGCCTTGCGGGCAGCGCTCTCAGCAGCAAGCTGAGCGGCGAACGGAGTCGACTTACGCGAACCCTTGAAGCCGACGCCACCTGAAGAGGCCCAGCTGATCACAGCACCGGTGGTGTCAGTGATCGAAACGATTGTGTTATTGAAAGTCGACTTGATGCGAGCCTGGCCCACGACGACGTTCTTCTTATCCTTGCGACGCGGCTTGCGCACCGCGGCCTTTGTTGGAGCCATTAAGTATTCTCCTGAAAGCTATGTTGGTCGAGCTGACCGGGTTACTTCTTCTTACCGGCGACGGTGCGCTTCGGGCCCTTGCGGGTGCGAGCGTTCGTCTTAGTACGCTGACCGTGCACGGGAAGACCCTTGCGGTGGCGCAGACCCTGGTAGCTTCCGGTCTCAACCTTGCGGCGGATATCGGCTGCAACCTCGCGGCGAAGGTCACCCTCTACCTTGAAGTTCGCGTCGATGTAATCGCGAAGCAGAATGAGCTGATCGTCCGAAAGATCCTTCACGCGGATGCTTTCGTCGATGCCGGTGTCGGCGAGGGTCTTTACGGCGCTAGTGCGTCCAACTCCGTAAATGTAGGTGAGTGCAATCACCACGCGCTTATCACGTGGGATGTCAACTCCTGCGAGACGTGCCATGTTGGCTCTCCTTGAGGTGTTGTGGAGGTGTGCGAGCACATCAGGGATTCGGGCCCCCAGCCAGAGGTGTCTCTTGACCCTGTCGGATCAAGTTCTTAGATGCACTTGTTTATTTTTTAGTTTTGCTTCGAGCGAGACACCCAAAAGGCCGGGGCTTAGCCCTGGCGCTGCTTGTGACGCGGGTTGCTCTTGCAGATCACCATGACGCGGCCGTGGCGGCGGATCACTTTGCAGTGATCGCAGATCGGCTTGACACTGGGGTTGACCTTCATTGCGGTTCCTAATTCGCTGTCCTCGTACTCGCAGAATGCCGCGAGCCGTTACTTTTCAGCAGCTTCTACTTGTAGCGGTAGACGATACGACCGCGGGTCAAATCGTAGGGAGTCAGCTCCACGACTACGCGGTCCTCAGGAAGGATGCGAATGTAGTGCTGACGCATCTTGCCCGAAATGTGGGCGAGCACCCTGTGCCCGTTGGTCAGCTCAACACGAAACATCGCGTTGGGAAGAGCCTCGACAACCTGGCCCTCGATCTCGATGACGCCGTCTTTTTTGGCCATATCCTCTGTATCGCTTAAATAAATCTACTGATCATGCGAGTGCTCAGCTCTGCCAAACGCGGGAACGCGAAAACAGGCGCAAAGCACCAAAAGTCAATACTATACTCGTCCCACGCAATTATTCAAGTGCGTGTTGCGAGCGTGTCGCGTCGCTCTTGCTCGTAGGCACTGCGCGTAGGCTCAACTCTATGCCTACCTTTGCTCGCGCCGAACTCGAATCTCTCACCAACCTTGCGGGTTCAGTAGCACGAAATGTTGGTGCGAGGATCCGAGAACTCCGCGAGCAAGGCGTCCAGATCGCCGATACAAAGTCAAGCCTTGCAGACGTCGTGACCGCCGCAGACCGCGAGGCAGAGGCGCTCATCACGCAGGCCCTCCGGAAGGCTCGCCCGAATGACGGACTGCTCGGCGAAGAGGGCGCAAGCGTCGAAGGCACGACCGGCATTACGTGGGTGATTGATCCCATCGATGGCACTGTCAACTACCTCTATGACCTGCCGTCGTATGCGGTGAGTATCGCAGCAACGGTTGCGGATCACGGCCCCGGTACCACATTCGATGGGCGCCGCGCAGTCGCTGGCGCGGTCTACGTACCAGCACTTGACGAACTATTTGAAGCCCACGAATTCGGTGGGGCACGTCTAAACGGCCAGACGATCCACGCTTCACAAGCAAAAGAACTGTCACTCGCACTCGTGGCGACGGGATTCGGCTACACCGTCGAGCGCCGCACGGAACAGGCTCTAGTGGCGAGTCAGCTAATCCCTCAGGTCCGCGATATTCGCCGCATGGGTGCGGCAGCCGTCGACCTCTGCAACCTCGCAGCTGGGCGGCTCGATGCCTATTACGAGCGCGGTCTGCAGCCCTGGGATTACGCCGCCGGGGTCCTGATTGCTAGGGAGGCAGGGGCAGCGATCCTCGCCCTCGAAGAAGATGGGTTACCCGGCGAACCAATGATGATCGCTGGCCCGCCAGTTCTCGCGGGAAACTTACGGGCCGCGATCCTCGACGCATATTCAACCCTGTAACCGCACCCGCTGTCGGCCACCGCAATGTCCGAAATCCGCGTGCATGAGGCAAGTCGCTAGTCCAGTATTGAGGCATGACCACCTCGTTCGCCCCGCAGCACCCGGCCTCATTGCAGCTCGATTTTGACGCCTGCTATCGGGCGATCTCGGGCCGCGACACCCGCTGGGATGGCCGCGTGTACCTTGGCGTCTCCAGCACGGGTATCTATTGCCGGCCGTCGTGCCCAGCACGCAAACCGATACCCGAGAACTGCCGCTTTTTCGCGAGCGCTGCGGCGTGCGTCGCCGCTGGGTTCAGGGCTTGCAAGCGCTGCAGACCCGAAGCTGTTCCCGGCACGAGAGACTGGGACGCACGGAGTGACCTCGCGGCACGAGCAGCGCGCCGCATCCGCGATGGTGCTGTCGATTCCGCAGGAGTCGCGGGTCTCGCGCGAGAGTTGGCTGTCAGCGAGCGCCACCTGCATCGCGTGCTCGTCGAAGAAGTGGGTGCGAGCCCGCTGCAGCTTGCGCGTACCCGTCGCGCCCATGCCGCGCGAACGCTCATCGAGCAGACCAGCTTGCCGCTCGGTGACATCGCTTTCGCAGCTGGCTTCGGAAGCCTACGGCAGTTCGGGGACACGATGCGGGAGGAATTTGGGGTTGCGCCTTCGCAACTCGCGAGGAAGAAGGGTGTCGAGGATCAGGGCCTAGTCTCTGGAAGCCCTGGCGGCAGGGGCACTCCCCTCTCAGAAGAGAGGCCGGGTCTGAGCCTGCAGCTGCGCACGAGGTCACCGTACGACGTCACAGGCATGCGTGCATTTCTTGGCGCGCACGCAATACCGGGTCGCGACTCGATCATGTCTGCGAGCGCGGGTGCCGAGCTCGCGCAGGAGACCGCCCACGCGCTCGACGTTCCCGGCGGCACTGCGGTCGCACGAATTGACTGGGCAGCGGTGCGCGATAGCAGCAGTTACACCTCGATCCCGGTGCGACTCTCGCTACCCGGTCTCTCCGACACGATGCCTGCGATCTCTTCTATTAGGCGGTTGCTCGATCTCGATGCAGACCCTTCGCAGATCGCAGCTGCGCTGGGCGGCGACCCCCGACTAGCCGAGCTGATCGCGCTGCGACCGGGTCTGCGCCTGCCAGGTGCGCGCAATTCAGAGGAACTCGCGATGAGCACCGTTCTCGGGCAGCAGGTTTCGCTGGCGGCAGCCCGCACTCTGCAGGGTCGGCTCGCAGCCGCGTTTGCTTCGAAGCTTGAGCTTCCCGCGGCACGCGCCGAGGGCTTTCTTTCGTCTCCAGATATGGCGAGGATCGCCGAAAGCACGACCGCTGAACTGCGTGAGCTCATTGGCCTGACCGAGGCACGTGCCGAAACACTCCGCACTGTTGCTCAGGCACTCGTCGATGGGCTTGACCTGGGGCCGGGCGCAGATCGAGAGCTTGCCCGGGCAGAGCTGTCCGCGCTACGAGGCATTGGTCCTTGGAGTGTTGAGCTCATTGTGATGCGCGCCCTTGGCGACCCCGATGCTTACCCGGCCGGAGATCTCATTCTTCGGCGCGCGCTCGAGACCCGAACCGAACGCGAGACTATCGCGGCCGCAGAAGACTGGCGCCCGTACCGCGGGTATGCCACACAACACCTCTGGGCCGCCTTTCTTGCCGCGGAGGCGGCGCGGCCCGCAAAACCCGTCTCCAAGGGTAAGACGCCCATCTCAAAGAATAAGCGAGCATCACAATGAGCACCACAACCAATGCACCCATGGACCACGTCGTAGTAACAATCGTTGGCTCACCTTTCCATGCATTCATCACGCCCGAAGATGGTGCGATTCGAGCGGCGGGATTCGCAACCGCGGCAGACCCAGAGGCCGCCAGCCTTCTCGAGCGCATGTCAAAGCTTGATCCGAAGCTCGCGGCTCGCGGGGCTAGCGCAAGGATCACCAGTACTGGCACCGTGGCCGATGCGCTACGCGCTTATGCCGAGGGCGAGGTCTCCGCGATCGACGCGCTGATAGTCAATCAGCCGGAGTCGCCATTTCGTGGAGAGGTCTGGCGAGCGTTGCGCGAGGTCGCGCCTGGACACCCAGTCACGTACACCGAGCTCGCGACGCTCGCCGGCCGCCCCACAGCCGTCCGGGCGGCAGCATCTGGGTGCGCAAACAACCTCGTTGCGCTCGTCGTGCCATGCCACCGCATTGTGCGCCACGATGGTGGGCTGGGTGGCTACCTTTTCGGCACCGGGATTAAACAGCGGCTACTTGACCATGAACAAAGGCGCTAAAAGGCAGTGCATTGCGTTGTGCGCCGTACTGGCGCGGTGACACCACTGCGATTCGCGCAAGAACACACTGTGTTCTCCTTCAAGCGAACCACGCAAGCCCGCCCGCGGGCTCGTCCTAGGCACCAGGCCTAGGCGCGCCGGTATGCGAGATCACGAATATCTCGACCTTTGTCGATGCCTTTCTGTTCGAAGGCAGTCAGCACCCTCCCTGCAAAACGAGGTGCCCACTCCCCCTCGAAATCGCGAGCAAAGTCAGGGGCAGCATCGCAGACCACCCGCATGTGCTCGGCGTACTCTTCCCAGTCGGTAGCAAGTCGGAGCACCCCACCCGAGCGAAGCGCGCGGGCCGCGATCCTCATAAATTTTGGTGAAATGATGCGACGCTTCTTATGCCGTTCCTTCGCCCACGGGTCTGGGAAGAACACCCAGAGTTCATCGACCGATCCCTCTGGTAACGCGCTCTCAAGAACTTCTGGGGCATTCGCCTCAACCATCTTGAGGTTGTCTGCTGCTGCCCACTCCGCGCGAATCATCGTCCGGGCAAGCCCAGCACGGAATACTTCGATCGCAAGAAAGTTACGCTCCGGATGGTGCTCAGTCGCATGCACAATTGCATGCCCCTGACCTGAACCAACTTCCACCGTCAACGGCGCGACGCGACCGAACACCTGCGCGGGATCAAGGCGCACGTCGTCAGCGACGCTCGTCGCAGCGTGCCCACGGGGCAATTCGAGCAGGAAGCGCGGCCCCAGTTCGTCCCAAGCACGATCTTGGGATGGGGTCATGCGCCCACCTCGACGCACGAACGAAACCGGGTGGTCGCGGAACGTACGGGAGTCAAGATTCTTCTCTGGCAGCGGTTGCTGGGGCATTTCAGACATTCACCAAGCCTAACTGGGTCGCGGCACTCTCGCAGATCGACGGGTAGCATTAGTGTCATGACGCGACGGATGCTGCTGGTCAACGGGCCGAATCTCAACCTGCTCGGTGTACGTGAGCCCGACGTGTACGGCACAGATACCCTCGATGACGTTGTTGCGCTTGCCGAGCAGACTGCCGCTGAGCTCGGATTCGAGTTGCGCTCAGTACAGTCGAACCACGAGGGTGTTTTGATCGACGCGATCCATGAAGCACGCACCGAATGCGAGGCTATCGTTATCAACCCTGGTGCATTTACACACACCTCCGTCGCCCTGCGCGACGCACTCAGCGGAGTCGCACTTCCGGTCGCTGAAGTACATCTCAGCAATGTGCATGCGCGCGAAGAGTTCCGTCACCACAGCTATGTCTCCCCTATCGCGGAGTTTGTAATCGTGGGCGCCGGCATTCAGGGATACGAGTTTGCCGTGCGCAGGCTTGGCACTTTGCTCCGTCACTCCTAGCCTCGCGGGATCACGGTTCCGGGGAAATTGATTCACGAGTTCATGGTCCCGGGGAATCCGTGCTGCCTAGTCCCTGGCTCAGGCGCTCACTCGCCATGTAGGTAGGGGCACTACGGCGCCGTAGGAAACACATCGAACAGCGTCGGATTGTGCGCATGCACGAGAACCGCGAACACCACCGCATCGAAGAGTAAGTGCACGGTCACGACATATCCAAGCGACTTGGTTCGCAGAAAAATCATGCCCTGCACCAGCGCAAAAGGAATCGTCAGCAATGGCCCCCAGGAGCGGTATCCGAGTTCCCACAAGAATGAAACGAACACCACCGACTGCAGTACGTTCGCTAGCCAGCCCGGGAAGTGTCGAAGAAGCACTGCAAAGACTGTGCAAATAAAGAACAGCTCATCCCAGATTCCCACCGCCCCAACACCCACGAATAGGCGCCCTATTAGCTCCGGGCTGTCGACTACCGGCCAGTTTTGATACACGCCCGAGCCAATGAAGTAGAACGGTAAGATCAGCCAGCCGAGCACTAACACCGCGGCAAGCCAAGCCCATTGTAGGAGCCCCCAGCGCTCTCCGGTTCGCCACGGAAAGCTCGTGGCTCGATCTTTGTAAATAAAGCGCGAAATAACGTACGGAACAAGCACCGCACCGCCGAGCGCAAGCGTAAATCGCAACATCGCCCAGTTATCAAGCTCTGCGGCAAGCGGAATAGTGCGCACGATGACCAGGCCAATCGCTATGAGCGAGAGATCGCGCAGCAGTGAGGGCGCGCGCCCAGGGCTCACCGCGTTCACATCGCAACCCCCGCGATCTGCTTTCCAAGCCGCGGCAAGCCCCAGCAACAGCAGGAGAGCACCCGACAGTAGGTCTTCGAACACGAAGAAGGCCGGGGCCGCGAGTACTGTTAGCACAGCCGCAATGGTTGGCCAGGGCTTTACGCTGAGGCGCAACTGCGGTGTTGAGGTCATGGCTCCTAGGTTACTCAGGCCCACCGACAAAGACGCCCACGAGCTTCGAGATCAAGCGATCAGAAACGAAGAAGAAATTGTCGGTGCCTCGCAGTACGCTGTCTCCATGCCAGGTACTTCCCCCCGCCACCCCGCCGACTCCCACGACAGCATCCAGGTTTCTGGTGCTCGTGAGCACAACCTCAAGAATGTGAGCGTCGACATTCCGAAACGCCGCCTCACCGCGTTTACTGGCGTATCAGGTTCGGGCAAGAGCTCGCTCGTCTTCGGCACGATCGCAGCTGAGTCTCAGCGACTCATCAACGAGACCTACAGCGCTTTCCTGCAAGGCTTCATGCCGTCCCAGACACGACCGGATGTCGACTTGCTTGAGGGCCTCACCACCGCGATCACTGTCGACCAGGAGCGCATGGGCGCGAATCCGCGTTCGACGGTCGGCACCGCGACCGACGTGAATGCAATGCTGCGCATTCTTTACTCTCGCCTTGGCACACCTCGAATCGGATCACCAAACGCTTTCTCATTCAACATTGCATCCATCAGTGGTGCGGGGGCAGTCACCCTCGAGAAGGGCGGCCGTCAGATCAAAGAGCGCCGCAGCTTCGAGATCCTTGGGGGCATGTGCGCAAAGTGTGAGGGCCGAGGGTCGGTGAGCGACTTCGATTTTGACGAGTTGTACGACGCTGAGAAGTCGCTGAACGAGGGAGCGCTCAAGGTACCCGGTTACAGCATGGACGGCTGGTGGGGCCGCATCTTCGGGGATCTCTTCGACATGGACAAGCCGATTAGCAAATACACCAAGAGACAGCTCGACGATCTGCTCTACAAAGAGCCGACCAAGATCAAGGTTGAAGGCGTGAACCTTACGTATGAGGGCCTGATTCCGCGCATCCAGAAATCAATGCTGTCAAAAGATCGTGAAGCAATGCAGCCTCATATTCGCGCTTTCGTGGACCGTGCGATCGTATTCCATACCTGCCCCGAGTGTGACGGTACCCGCCTGAACGAGACCGCGCGCTCTTCAAAGATTGACGGCCGTTCAATTGCCGACGTGTGTGCCATGCAGATCTCTGACGTCGCAGAATGGATACGCACGATCGGCGATCCGGGGCTCGCTCCCCTGGTTTCAAAGCTCGCTGACACACTCGATTCATTTGTGCAGATTGGTCTTGGCTATCTTTCCCTCGAGCGCCCCACCGGAACACTGTCTGGCGGCGAATCACAGCGAACAAAGATGATCCGCCACCTTGGTTCGCCTCTCACTGACGCAACCTATGTGTTCGATGAGCCATCGATCGGCTTGCATCCCCACGATATTCAGCGCATGAACCAACTCCTTCTGAGGTTGCGCGACAAGGGCAACACCGTGCTGGTGGTTGAGCACAAGCCCGAGATGATCGGAATTGCCGATCACGTCGTCGACCTCGGCCCCGGTGCCGGTGTAAACGGTGGTGAAATCTGTTTCGAAGGCACTGTCGAGGGGCTGCGTGCGTCTGAGACGCTCACAGGCCGTCACCTTGATGACCGAGCGAGACTGAAAACATCAGTACGTACGCACAAGGGCGCAGTTGAAGTGCGTGACGCAAACCTGCACAACCTTGAGAATGTCGACGTTGACCTGCCTCTCGGCGTGCTCTGTGTCATCACCGGTGTGGCAGGCTCAGGCAAGAGCTCTCTCGTCCACGGTTATGTTGCGAAACGCGAGGGTGTAGTCGCGGTGGATCAGGGTGCGATCAAGGGGTCGCGCCGGTCGAATCCTGCAACCTATACCGGCCTCCTTGACCCGGTTCGCACCGCGTTTGCAAAGGCAAATGGCGTGAAACCCGCACTCTTCAGCGCAAACTCCGAAGGCGCTTGCCCGGAGTGCAAGGGTGCCGGGATGATCTACACAGATCTCGGCATGATGGCAACAATGGAGAGCGTTTGCGAGGTGTGCGAAGGCAAACGCTTCGACTCCGCAGTACTCGAGTACACGCTCGGCGGTAAGAACATTGTCGAAGTACTCGATCTGTCAATGGAGGATGCGCGCGACTTCTTCCACGGCAAGCCCGAGGTTGCTTCAAAGGTGCCCAAGGCCGCCAAAATCCTCGATCGGCTCGTCGACGTCGGCCTTGGCTACCTCACGCTTGGCCAACCCCTCTCAACACTTTCAGGCGGTGAACGCCAACGACTCAAGCTCGCGATCCACATGCTTGAAGACGCAGACGTCTACGTGTTAGACGAGCCCACTACTGGCCTGCATCTCGCAGACGTTGAGAACTTGCTTGCCCTTCTCGATCGGCTCGTCGATGCAGGAAAGAGCGTGATCGTCATCGAACATCACCAAGCGGTGATGGCGCACGCTGATTGGCTCGTCGATATCGGCCCTGGTGCGGGTCAGCAGGGTGGAAAGATCGTGTTTGAAGGCACTCCGGCAGAAATCATTGCAGACAAGAGCACACTGACAGGGCAGCACCTATCGCAATACGTTGCGGCCTAGTTCAGAGCCCTAGCAGGGGTTCAAGCCCACGGTTGCGGCGGATATCTCGATAGTTCCACTGGATTTCTCGAGACTCAGCCAGCCATCGCCGTGTGAGGGCTGCATCGATCTGGCTCAACTCCGTATACCGAACTTCAGCGGCCTTAAACGATCCCTCGGGTTTCAATCCTGGGCTCTTGAAAGATTGTCCACTCCAGAAAAGTAGCCGCACCGATTCCTTGAGCCTGTCATAGCCAACAACCGGATTTCCGTCGAAGAACCAAACTGGGTGACGATGCCAGACTTTGTTCTCTGCATCAGGCAGCTCGCTCGCAATGATTTGGAGGAGGCGATCATATATCGGGCGTGCCGTCTCATCCAGCGCCTCATGGTAAGCGGCAACTTCTGCTGGAACAGTCATGTTGAAAGCTTAAGCGCACAGACCCCAGCTGGAAAGAAGCAGCTATGCAACGGGCGGTCGAGGCCACTCAGTTAACGGCACGATCGTAGTTGCTGAGCTTCGCCGGGCCAGGGCCTCTCCCAACTTCACTCTGTTTCAGGCGGTGTGGATATCTCTGGCGCCGAAGACAGCCCGTTCACCGCGCGAATCAGGCGATGCAGTTCTCCAACCGCTCGCGGCCTCGGCGTGAGCACGATTCTCGGGAGATCGAGGTGGTCTCCGTCTGCAACTTCTGCCGCGAGCGGGTCAGTGATCTCGATACGACCCTCGGCCAATAGCTCGCCAAACTGCCCATTCAGCGATTCGATCTCCTCAGCGGTGGGAGTGGTACGCAACCGGAACACCAGCTGATCCTCGACCCAACGTAGCGAATCGTAGTTGCGCCAGAACCCGGTGATTTCGCTCACGGCTTCGTCAACCGATTCGGTAATGAGCACGCGATCAAAGTCGCCCGCCGAGATCATGCCATCCCGTTCAAGGTGATCGATCACAAAGCGCTCAAATCCTCGCCAGAACGTGCCGCCAGGCTCATCGAGTAGCACGATCGGGACCGGCACCATCTTTCCGGTTTGCTGCAGCGTGAGAAGCTCGAAAGCCTCATCCATCGTGCCGTAACCGCCGGGGAGACAAACAAAGCCGCGCGACTCCTTGACGAGCATGAGCTTCCGCGTGAAAAAGTACTTCATCGAGACGAGCCGGTCGTTTCCGGCTATCTCGTGAGTGGGCTTCTCTTCAAACGGAAGCACGATCGAAACGCCAAGCGACTGTTCGGGGCCTGCACCCCTGGAAGCAGCTTCCATAATCCCTGGGCCAGCACCGGTCACAACAGTCCACCCGTTACTCGCAAGTTCTTTGGAGACCGACTCCGCCTGTCGCGACAGTGGGTCATGCGCCTGTGTGCGCGCAGAGCCAAAAATCGAGGCCTTAGGCACATGGGCAAACGGGGCAAAGAGTCGAAAAGCCGCACGCATTTCCTCAAGGGCTGCGGCAGAAATTTTGAGGTCGAGCCGGCTCGTTCCATCGAGCCCCAAACCGATACCAGACTCAATAATCCGCGCGACTAACTTCTTCTGCCAGTCGACTCCTGCTTCCTTGAGCAGGGTCAAAATGGCTTCGTCTTGCCGGGCAGCCTCTGAGTGATCGTTCACGCCTCCACCCTAGCCCGACTTGCTAGGGTGATCCTCGTGGCAGAGCAACAGCGAAATGAACAACTGGGGTTGCAGACCACGCCAAGTCCGCATGCGCCCTGGACCTTGAGGGTTGCCTCCTGGGCCTGGGGTGTAGCCGGGTCAGTGCTCGTTCTCGCACCATTGCTCGCAACGCTTCTCCTGTGGCTTCAGTACCGTTCGCTACGCAAGAATGCGATGAGGATCACAGACCTTGCCGAGCTGTTCGCTCCTCCAGAAACCATCGATCTTGAACCATACGTTGCCGGGCTAGAAAGTTTCGAAGCGTGGATAGCGAATACCTCGGGTTGGCTGCTGCCGGTCGTTCTGGTGCTCTACCTCGTCGCGGCAGCTGCGATCCTCGCGGCGTACGTCATGGTCATCAAATACACGAAACTTGGCTCCCGTACTGCAAGGATCTTTGGTACGGCCTTTTCAGTTTTGGCGAGTGCATTCGTATTTATGCTTTGGCAGGCATTTGTCACTGTCTCTTGGCTGCCGCTGGATGCGCTTTGGTCAAACCATCTTGGTCTCGTCGTGATCGCTTTGCATGTGCTCGGGTCGGTGCTCGTATGGTTGCCTGCTTCGAATGCATTCGTTCGTGAGGTTGTGCTTCGAGGATCAACGCCCAGCCTCTCATGACAAAATAGTGCCAATGAGCGACTCCGACTTCACCATGGGCAGGCGTGAGGCACGCGCGCAGAAGCAACGCAAACGCAAGATCGTCTTCGGTCTCACCTCGGTTATTATCGCGTTGCTCGTTGCTGGTGGAGGTGCCGCGTGGGCAATCTCGGCGACACAGCAGTCGGTGTCAGAGGTGAAGCCCGCAAAGATATCCGTGCCCGCCACACCAAAGCCCACAGCAGCAGCAACGCCAACTCCAGAACCTCCTCCTGCACCCTCATACGACGTTGACGGCCCAGGTTCGATCACGGTAGTCATCAATAAGCAGCGCCCGTTCGACCCAATAGATTGGGCACCAGATGACCTAGTACTGCCCGAGGGCATTCCGAATGTGTGGAGTCATCCGATACGCGCCGAGGCCGCAGCCGCCCTGGTGCAGATGTATCAAGCCGCGAGCGAAGCCGGGGTACCGTTCACTATCACGAGCGGGTACCGCGACTATTGGTTGCAGAAGGAGATCTATGACGGTCTCGTAACGCAAGGCGGGGTCGACTTCGCAGATCAAGACACCGCCCGACCGGGTCACTCAGAACACCAGACGGGGCTTACGGTCGACCTCCATGGCGCTGAAGGCTGCCAGCTCTCGGCCTGTTTCGGCGAGACTGCGACAGGGATCTGGTTGCGCGACAACGCATACCAGTTTGGGTATATCTTGCGGTACAACGAGGGTGAGCAGGCAACCGTTGGGTACACGTACGAACCTTGGCACTTCCGTTACGTTGGCATCGACGTGGCCACCGCCATGCACGATCAGGGCGTGCTGAATTTAGAGGATTTCTTCGGGCTGCCGCCCGCGCCGACCAACTGAGCTTGCTATTTCCCTCGGTGCTGATGGCTGCGAGCACTCTGCGCAAACAATAGGACACTTGATGCTGCCTGCTCGCAAAAAGACAGCATTAACTGCCCCATTGTCGTGGAGGATTGCGGAGCTTCGCGTTCTACAGCGGCATGAACCGCTGCCACGTACACCGCCACTGCGGCGCATGGGCACGACTCAGCGTCAACCGAACAGGCTCACCGGCTTCACGATGTCGGCGTAGACAAGCAGCAAGCTCATCGCGCCAAGCACGATCACGACGGCGAACGTCACAGGCACCATCTTTGCGGTGTCCACGGGGCCCGGGTCCTTCTTGCCGAAAAGCTTGAACAGACGTCGTTTGATGCCCTCATAGAGCGCCCCCGCAACGTGCCCGCCGTCGAGTGGCATGAGCGGCACCAGGTTGAACACGAAAAGCGCCACATTGAGCGATCCGAGCAGACCCAGCACCATTTGAGTGCGCGCCGCGACGGGAGCCTCATCCAGGCTGACGATCTCGCCTGCAAGACGCCCGACGCCGACGACACCCATTGGCCCATTGGGGTCGCGTTCTTCAGGACCGAAGGCGGCGTTCCAGATGTCGACCATGCGCTCGGGTAACCCAACGAATACCTTTGTGACCGCAGCGATATTGTTGCCAACGAACGGAGGCACCGCGGTGATTGGCTGCTTCACAAT
The DNA here is from genome assembly GCA_034676385.1 of Leucobacter sp. GTDB lineage: Bacteria > Actinomycetota > Actinomycetes > Actinomycetales > Microbacteriaceae > Leucobacter. The sequence goes on along the minus strand of JAUCCH010000010.1, from coordinate 12,913 downwards.
TTCGGACGTGGGATTGACACCGATCATTCCAACAGTCTCGGAGAGAGGTTGACCGTCAGCGTCCAGTACTGGTTCGCCAGCCTCGTCAACAAACCACCGTTCGTTCGATGCAGGAGTCACTGAAACCTCGAGGGTCTTATCGCCCCGCTGAATCTCGACCTCGAGCGCTTTATTCGGCGAGGCACTAACGAGATTGCGAATCTGCGTCCACGAGGTGATTTCAGTTCCATCAATGGCGAGGATCTGATCGCCCGGTTGCAGGCCAGCCGCTGCGGCAGGAGCAAGAGGGTCAGCATCGGTGCACCCTGTCTGGGTGCTCGAAGCTGGCAGTACGCATTGACTGACGTAGCCGAGGGTAGTGGTGTACTGGGCAGCGCCGAACCCCATCAGCATTATTCCGAAGAAAACAAACGCGAGCACAAGGTTCATGAACGGGCCACCGAGCATGATGATGATCTTCTTCCACACGGGCAGCCGGTAGAAGGTTCGGCGATCCTCGCCCTCATCTATGGTTTCGGCACTCGCCTCGCGCGCATCCTGCGCCATGCTGTCGAGAAATCCGGTGCTCGCATCGCGAGCCTTCTCGCCCGGATGAGCCGGCGGAAACATGCCAGACATTGCGATGTAGCCGCCGAGCGGAATCATTTTTACGCCGTATTCGGTCTCGCCCTTGCGCCGCGACCAGATGGTCTTACCGAAGCCGATCATGTACTGCGTGACTTTGACGCCAAAGAGCTTCGCGGGCAGAAGGTGGCCGACCTCGTGCAGGCCGATAGACACGGCGAGGCCGATCAGCATGATCAGAATCCCGAGGATGTAAAGCAGCACGTCAGTCACCAGATTAGATTAATGCCGGAGGCTGTGAGGCTGGCTGGACACGGGCGCTGCCGAGAAGCCCGACCTCAGCATTCAATGACGTTAACCGCAAGCCCACCCATAGATGTCTCTTTGTACTTTGCGCTCATGTCGCGCCCGGTTTCGCGCATCGTGATGATCACTTCATCGAGGCTGACGTGGTGCGATCCATCCCCCATCAAAGCCATCTTTGCGGCGTTGATTGCTTTCGATGCGGCAATCGCGTTGCGCTCAATGCAGGGAATCTGCACGAGCCCACCAATCGGGTCGCAGGTAAGTCCGAGGTTGTGTTCCATCGCGATCTCGGCCGCATTTTCCACCTGTGCGGGGGTACCGCCAAGCACCTGTGCAAGACCAGCCGCGGCCATCGACGATGCCGAACCGACCTCACCCTGGCAACCGACCTCGGCGCCCGAGATCGAGGCTTGCTCTTTGTAGAGCACACCGACAGCCGCTGCTGCGAGCAAGAAATCGGCAATCACACGTTGCTTCTCGTCTTCGTTCCAGCCACCTGCACCAGGCAGGTAGTGGGTTGCGTAGAACAGCACCGCGGGGATGATGCCCGCCGCTCCGTTCGTTGGCGCGGTCACCACGCGCCCGCCCGAGGCATTCTCTTCGTTCACTGCGAGGGCGACCAGGTTTACCCATTCTTGCCAGAACACTGGGTCCCGATCAGGATCCTGCTCCGTCAGCCTGCGGTGCCAGTCCGGGGCGCGCCGCCGCACATTCAGCCCGCCCGGTAGCACACCGGTGCGGGCAAGAGCAGAGTCTTTGCATGCCTCCATAACTTCCCAAATATGTTGGAGGCCGGCCCGCACGTCCACTTCGCTGCGCGACACGAGCTCATTTGCAAGCATGATTTCGGCGATGCTGCGATCCTCGCGCTCACAATGAGCGAGAAGCTCTACCGCGGTGCGAAATGGAAACGGCTTCTCTGCGAGTGTGCTTTCGAGCCGATCGAGCACCGCTTCTTCTGCACCATCACGAATGATGAAACCGCCGCCCACTGAGAAGTAGAGTTGCTCATCAATCACCCCACCGTCCGCACTCAGCGCAGCAAAGCGCATCCCGTTGCTATGCCGCGGTAGCACAGTAAGCGGGTGGAGAACGATGCGATCAGTACCATATGGGATGTCGACCGAAGCCGGCTGTTTCGGGTTGGCTCCGATTCCCTCACCGCTGTGGGGCTCAGCGAAGGTGCCCGAGTTGAGTGCACCGGAGTCGAGTGCACCAGAGTCGAGTGCACCAGAGTCAAAATCACCCTTCGCGCTCCCGATCAGCTGATGACCAAGCTGCACCGCCCCCGAGCTCTCGATACGAGCGATCGCGTTGTCGACCTCCTCGGGCAGCACAGTCTCGGGGTCGTACCCTTCGAGCCCGAGTAGCACCGCCGTAAACGTGCCGTGGCCGCGCCCTGTCGCCGCGAGCGAACCGTATAGGTCGATTCGCAGGTCTGCGATTTCAGAAAGCCTCCCGTGGTTTGCGAGTGAGGCAACCCATGCGTGCGCAGCACGCATCGGACCCACCGTGTGAGAACTGGAGGGCCCGATGCCGACCTTAAAGAGGTCGAACGTGCTGATCGCCATGGTGACTTCTTCGTCTAGGAATTACCCGAAGGTTATTTACTTATGCGACAGTTGCATCGTTCTGCGCAGCGTATTCCTCTGCACTGAGCAGTGGCCCCTCTTCGGTAACCGCGACGCGGAAGAGCCACGCTGCACCGTACGGGTCTGCGTTCACGAGTGCGGGATCTGCCACGACGGCCTCGTTGATCTCGACGACCTCACCGGTTACGGGCGAGTACAGCTCGCTGACCGATTTTGTCGACTCGATTTCGCCACAGACTTGGCCCGCGGTGAGTTTCGCGCCTACCTGCGGAAGGTCAACGTAGACGACCTCCCCGAGGGCATCTGCTGCGACCTGGGTCACGCCAACAGCCACGGGGCTTTCTGCGTTGACCCACTCGTGCTCGGCCGAGTAACGAAGGCCTGACTGTACATTGCTCATGATGTGTCCTTAGGGGTTGGGTGCCGACCTGCGCAAATTCGAAGCGGCCTAGTTGGTTTGGGGTAATTGTTGCGACCCGGTTATTGGGCGCAGGATCACGGTTGCGAGGCGTTCCGCAGCGCAACGTGAGTGCAGATTAGGTCTGCCTCTTGTAGAAAGGCAAGGCAACCACTTCAAATGGTTCGAGCTTTCCGCGAAGGTCGACCTCAACTGAAGTGCCAACCTCAGCGAACTCTGGGTTCACGTACGCAAGCGCGATCGGGTAGCCGAGCGTGGGGCTGGGCTGTCCGCTCGTGATCGTGCCGATCTGCTCACCTCCGGCGTGGACCGTGTATCCGCCGCGACCGGCACGCCGCCCAGTTCCACGCAGACCGACCAACACTCGGCTAGTGCCCTCTGCCTTGATAGCTTCGAGTGCCTCACGGCCCACGAACGTTTCTTCTTTCTTGAATGAAACCACGGGGCCAAGGCCAGCCTCAAACGGGTTGCCCTCAAGGCCAAGCTCGTTGCCGTACAGAGGCATACCTGCTTCAAGACGTAGCGAATCGCGAGCAGCAAGACCTGCGGCGATTAGCCCGCGCTCCGCACCAACTTCAAGCGCTAGACGCCAGACCTCGGCGGCCCGGTCGTTTGGCAGGTACAGCTCGAAGCCATCTTCGCCGGTGTAACCCGTGCGCGCAAGCAGCACGTCGACATCACCCACGACGACCGAGGTCCACGCGTAGTAGGGCAGATCGGCAACGGCCTGGCGATGATCCTCGCCCACCATATCGGTCACAATCGCAGCTGAAGCTGGCCCCTGCACCGCAATCAGCGAGGTGTCTGCCGAGGCATCAATGACCTCAACGTCGAAGCCCGCCGACCGAGCAGCGAGCTCTGCAGCCACAACCGGAGCGTTGCCCGCATTCGGTACAACCAGGAATCGGGACTCAGCTTCTTCGCCAGCGGTGTCAACTACCGCTGGGCCAGCTATGCGGTACACGATCAGGTCGTCGATGATGCCGCCCTGTGCGTTGCAGAGCAGCGAGTATTTTGCCTTGCCTACTGCTACGACGGCAAGGTTGCCTACGAGTGCCGAGTTCAGGAAGCGACCGGCTTCGGGGCCTGAGACCCAGATCTCACCCATGTGCGAAAGATCAAAGAGCCCAGCCGCCTCGCGCACCGCACGGTGCTCGGCAAGCTCGCTACCGTAGCGCAGCGGCATATCCCAGCCACCGAAGTCGGTGAACGAGGCGTCGAGGGCCTGGTGAGATTCGTATAGAGAGGTCCGCTTGCCCATTAGATGCCCTCCCCATTCGAGGCCGAGACGGCCTCGGCACATACGGCGCGCGACGCGATGCGTCGCCCTAAGCGCCTTGGTGCGTGCAGTGAAGTCTGTTTGAGTTCAGTCATAGCTTTCAATTCCAATCTCTCAGTGCATTTCTTAAATGCACCGCCGGGCGCGGTGCGCCGCCGCTAGTTGCTTGAAGCAAACGCCTCGGGCGGTGGGCACGAGCAGACGAGGTTGCGGTCGCCAAATGCCCCGTCGATGCGCGACACCGGCGGGAAGTACTTGTCGACGCGTAGGCGGGCAACAGGGAAGGCACCCTGCTCGCGAGTGTAGGCACGGTCCCAGTTGTCTGAGACAACCACCGAGGCCGGGTGCGGAGCATTGCGCAGCGGTGAGTTTTCAAGCGAGAACTCCCCCGAGATCACGGCGTCAATTTCGCCGCGAATCGCGATCATTGCCTCAATGAAGCGCTCGATCTCGTCGAGAGCCTCACTCTCGGTCGGCTCGACCATGAGCGTGCCTGCCACTGGGAATGCCAGGGTCGGTGCGTGGAAGCCGAAGTCGATGAGGCGCTTCGCTACGTCCTCAGCGGTGACTCCCGAAGCAGCGGTGAGCTCGCGCAGGTCAAGAATGCACTCGTGCGCGACAAGGCCCGCGTTGCCTGTGAACAGCACCGGGAAATGATCGCCAAGGCGCGAGGCAATGTAGTTTGCACTCAATAGCGCAGTCTCGGTCGCACGGGTGAGGCCAGCTCCACCCATCATCGCGACGTATGCGTACGAAATCGGCAATACTCCAGCCGAGCCAAAGAGCGTCGCAACAACCGGCACGCCACCTTCAGCAACCGAGAATTCCTCGGTTGGATCGCCGGGCAAGTAGGGCGCAAGGTGCGCAGCAACCGCCACTGGGCCAACGCCCGGGCCACCTCCGCCGTGTGGAATCGCGAATGTCTTGTGCAGGTTGAGATGCGACACGTCGCCGCCGAACTCGCCCGGCTTTGCGATGCCCACGAGCGCGTTCATGTTTGCACCGTCGATGTACACCTGGCCGCCGGCCTCGTGCACGAGATCGCAGACCTCACGCACGTCATCGTCGTAGACACCGTATGTCGACGGGTAGGTGATCATGATCGCGGCAAGCGAGTCGCGGTTCGCTTCGATCTTCGCGCGCAGATCGTCCATGTCGATGTGACCGGTCTCGGTGTTCGCAACCACGATCACACGCATGCCAGCGAGCACCGCGGAGGCGGCATTCGTGCCGTGGGCAGAAGCCGGAATGAGGCAAAGGTCGCGCTCGGTGTTGCCGTTCGCGAGGTGAAAGCGGCGGATCGCGAGCAAGCCCGCATATTCGCCCTGCGATCCCGCGTTCGGCTGAAGAGAAATTGCCGGGTAACCGGTGATTTCGATGAGCCAATTCTCAAGCGAGGCAATCAGCTCTCGCCAACCGGCGCTCTGCTCTGCCGGAACGTACGGGTGAATACCCGCGAACTCGGGCCACGAAATCGACTCCATCTCGGCGGTCGAGTTGAGCTTCATCGTGCACGAGCCAAGCGGAATCATGGTGCGGTCGAGCGCGAGGTCGCGATCCGCGAGGCGGCGCAGGTAGCGCAGCATCTGGGTCTCGCTGCGCACCGTGTGGAAGATCGGGTGGGTCATGTATTCGCTGGTCCTGTTGAGGGCAGCTGTAAACCCATAATCTGCGACGAGGATCCCGGCCGCGGCGTTTGCCGCGACCTCAGCCGAAACCCCGAAGGCCTTCGCGACTGCCGCGATGTCCCTTGCAGCGGTGGTCTCGTCTGTGGAGATGCCCACGGTATCGGCGTCAACGAGGCGCAGGTTGATGCCCGCATCGGCCGCGGCCTCGACGATCTCAGCCGCACGGCCCGGGGTCTTTGCCCAGACGGTGTCGAAGTAGGAGTCACTCGCCAGTTCGACGCCGGCTGCAGCGAGCGCTGCAGCGAGCGAGCGCGCGTGCGAGTGGGTGCGCTCTGCGATCGCTTTCAGCCCCTCGGGGCCGTGGTAGACCGCGTACATCGAAGCGGTGATCGCAAGCAGGGCCTGCGCAGTGCAGATGTTGCTCGTGGCCTTCTCGCGGCGAATGTGCTGCTCACGGGTCTGCAGAGCGAGGCGGTAGGCAGGCTGCCCCTCTTGATCTTTCGAGACTCCAACGAGTCGGCCCGGCATCGAACGCTCAAGCCCCTCGCGCACTGCAAGGTAGGCCGCGTGGGGTCCGCCGAAGAACAGTGGCACTCCGAATCTCTGGGTGTTGCCCACGGCGACGTCGGCACCCTGCTCACCGGGAGGAGTGATCAGTGTGAGCGCGAGCAGGTCGGCGATGACGGTGACCATGGCACCGCGATCCTTTGCTGCCGAAATAATGCCGGCGTGGTCGACTACAGAGCCATTGTTACCGGGCTGCTGCAGAACGATGCCGTTGATGTCGCCCTCGGGCAGGCCCGCGGTGAGGTCTGCAACCTCGATCTCAAGGCCGAGCGCCTCTGCGCGGCCCTTGATGACAGAGATGGTTTGCGGGAAGACGTTTGCGTCTACGACGGTGCGGCCGTTTGGCGAGGTGCGGTTTGCGCGGCGCATCAGCAGCACAGCTTCGGCGGCCGACGAACTCTCATCGAGCATCGAGGCATTTGCGACCGGCAGACCGGTGAGGTCGCTCACCATGGTCTGAAAGTTGAGGAGTGCCTCTAGGCGGCCCTGCGAGATCTCGGGCTGGTAGGGAGTGTAGGCCGTGTACCATGCCGGGCTCTCAAGCACATTGCGACGAATAACCGGCGGGGTGTGGGTACCGTAGAAGCCCTGCCCGATCATCTGAGTCTTGACCGTGTTTTTCGAGGCAATTTCGCGCAGGTCTGCGAGGATCTGCTCCTCGCTGCGAGCCGCTGGCAAGTCGAGCGGCCGCGTAACGCGGATGTCTGCGGGCACCGCCGTATCGACGAGCGATTCGAGGTTCTCGTAGCCGAGTTCGCTCAGCATGTGCTGACGGTCGGCAACCGAAGTAATGCCGATATGGCGGTCTTCGAAGGATGAATAGCTGGCGCTGATGCTCAAGAGGATCTCCGGGATAGTGTCACAAAGGTGACAGGAACTGGGATCCTCCCCGCTCTGTACTGTGACCTGAGAGATTCAGACGCTTACGCGCCCTTGCACCGTCGGTGAGCCCGCGGGTGAAATAACTCGCGCGCTGCTTTCCAGAGTTGCCTCGTCACTGCGGTACATGTGCCTGAGAGATTCCCGGGGAGGGATTGCTCCTACGGCGCCGAGTTCATGACTCGGACTCTCCCGCAGCGATTAAAGCGGCCGATATTCAGATGTTCGCCCAGCTTACCAGGCGCTGTGTGCCGGGTGGCCATCACGGCGAGCCCGGTTTGCGGTGGCGCGGTAGTTCGGTGGCGCAGCAGCGAGGTGGCACAGTGCGCCTAACCGCCTGCACAGCGCCCGTAACCTGCACCGTGACCGCCAAATTTGCGAAGAACGACGGGCGTGATGCAGATTACGGGCCCCATGCAGGCAACTGGTTCGGGAAAGTTATTTCCCGAACCAGTTGGATCCACGTCAGGTCGGAATCCTGAGCTAGTCGGAGCCCCGAACCAGCTCCTAGTCGTTCACGGGCTCGGGCACCGGATCGCGTGGGGCCTCGTCGGCGCGGTCGACTCCATCAAGAGAGCAGTTCCTCTTCGACAGCCCCACCGTACCCCTCGGCCTCGGGGTCACGGTGCATTCCGCCCGAGATCGCGTATTCTTCCTCAGGCGAGAGCACGAGGTGGTGCCTTCCATAGAAGCCGAAGACCAGCAGCGCAATGATGTAGACAATCACAATCGCAACGATTGCTGGGCGGAATGCCTCATTCAGCAGGAACCCGAGGAAGATGAGCGCGGAGATCACCGCAGCGACGATAGCCCCCGGCTTACCCCACGGGCTCAGGTATGGCCGCGCTGCGTTCGGGAACTTGCGTCGCAAGATGAGGTACGAAATCATCTGCATGAAGTAGGCGAGCACCGCACCCCAGACGGCAATGTTCAGCACGACCGCACCTGCAACTCCGCCCGAGCCACCCATCGCATCCACGAGCACGAGGGCTGCAAAACCAATTAGTGCCCCGGCGAGCAGCGCTACCCACGGGGTCTGACGCTTGCCTGTGAGCGAGAGAAACTTCGGGTAGTAGCCCGCCCGGGAAAGGGAGTACATGTTTCGCCCGTAGGCAAACATGATGCCCTGGAGCGACGCCAGTAGGCCGAAGAGCGCGAACAGCGCGAGCACGCCGGCAACCCAGGCAAGTTCGTCACCAACAATCACACGGAACCCGTCGAGCAAGGGCTCGCCCGCGACGCCCGTGGCTTCCGCTCCGAGCACAGCGGTGTTGAGGAACAGCACGAGTAGGCCGGTGAAGACAAGAGTGCCGCGTGCCCAGATTCCTGCCCCAGGGGAATATCGCGCACCGGATCGATCGATTCCTCAGCCGCTAGCGGCAGCTCCTCAATTCCAAGGAAGAGCCACATGGCAAAGGGAAGGGCGAAGAGGATCGGTAGCACGCCGTGGGGCATGAACGCGGTCTGACCCGGGTCTGGCTCGATGTTGAAGAGACTGCCGAAGTCGGCGGCACCACTCGTCAGTGCCATGATCCCAAACAATACGAGCACACCGATTGATACGAACGAAACGGTGACCGCGAACCTCAGCGAAATCGCGGCGCCCGCAGTGTTCAGCCCGACAAATGCAGCGTAGAGAATGATCCACCACAGCCAGGCGGGAAGCGTGAAGCCCATCAGGGCATCGGTGACACCGTTTGCGTATGCCGCAGAGAAGTAGACAATCACCGCGGTGGTCGCGACGTACTCGACGGTCTCCGCAAGGCCCGTAACAAAACCACCCCACGGCCCCATGGCTGCTCGGCCGAAGCTGTAGGCACCACCGGTGTGCGGCATTGCCGCAGCCATTTCGCCGATTGAGAAGACAAGTCCGTAATACATGACGACGAGGATCGCGAAAGCGATCAGCATACCACCGAATCCGGCCGCCTCGATGCCGAAGTTCCATCCCGAGAAGTTACCCGAGATTACCGCACCAACGGCAAGACCCCAAAGCCCCCAGATACCCGCGGCTCGTTTGAGTTTACGCTTTTCGAAATACCCTGATTCTGCAGTGGTATAGGTCACTCCAGAGACCTTTAGTGTGTGCTTGGCCATGCGCGGCCCCTTTCACTTCGTTGTGAACATCGGCAAGACCACCCGAAATTCACGGGCGCACTTTCGAGAATACTTAAATCAAAGGTATTTGTAACTACCTTTTAGAATATTTCTTTCGCATTTGTTTGAGGGCATAGGCGGCAGTAGAGCTCGCCAAAGAAAGATTCGATGCGTGGTCGGGGTCTCCCAAAACCCCCGCAAGCAGGCCGTGAGCCAAAGCAGCGCAAGTGCGCCCTGCACCACGCTTAGTCTTTAACGAATCCGCGCAGTAGAGCCTCTGTGCCCGCGATATGTTCAGAGCATAATTTCCGACGCGGCAACCTGCGGTCGCCCGGACAGCACCGCCCCGACGATCTGTGCGTGCTGTTCGTTTGAGTGGGCCAGGTTTGGCGGCATCATGGGCATAGCATCAAGCGCGTCATTGAGCCGGGTACGGAGGTCGGCGCTGAGCTGCACGAGACCCGGCGAATTGGTGAGCTCCCGCGAACAACAGATGCAAGCGTGAGTCGTGTACGCCGAAATGATTCCACATCCGCATCGAGGCAATCCTCTAGCGCAGTAGCTAGTTGTGCCCGCTCTGCGGCGGTCAGCTGGCGAGCGGCCACTCACCGACCACCCCAACCTCGAGTACTTGGCGCAGCGTTCCGGATGTGCTCCGTCTACTTGCGCGGTGTCGAGCGGCGGCGCGTTCGAGTTCGAAGCCACCGCGGGCAGCTCGTCCACGACCGGAAAGAACGTGCCGCCGTATCAGACCCCGCTTCGACAGCAGATACCCGGCATCAGTGAGGGTTGCGATCGCTTCCCGAAGGGTATCCCAGCTAGCCCAAGCATCGCCGCCAGTTCACACTCGGCACAGCCCTTTGTCACCTAGTCTCAACAACCAGAACAAATGAGCTGACAATCACTACACCGTCTCTTCATATGGGTTGCCTGGTCGGACGGCACAACTAAGAATTCGATACCGTTCCGGTTCTGTTGCTCCGCCATCTTGCCTCCCTCTCAGCCCAGGCTATGCCGACAAATTCCGCTGCCCCACTAATTACAGCGGCGTCGTGTACGCGCTGGTCAGCCCACCATCGACAAGGAACGTCGACGCCGTGATGAAGGAGGCATCATCACTCGCGAGAAATGCGACGGATGCCGCAAGCTCCTCGGGGCGCGCAAACACCCGAGCAGGCACGTGCACGAGCCTCCGAGCGGCGCGCTCTGGATCCTTCGCGAACAGCTCCTGAAGCAGCGGAGTGTTGACTGGCCCCGGGCAGAGTGCGTTCTGCACACGGATACCCCTGACGCGCGAACTGCACCCCGAGCTCGCGGCTCATCGCGAGCACACCGCCCTTCGACGCGGTGTGCGAGATACTGCGAGGTGGCCGAGCCCATGACGGCCACAAACAAGGCGGTGTTGATGATCGAGCCGGCTCCCTGTTTGGTGGTCTGGGCGCAGCGCGGCACGGAGCACAGGTACACACTCTTGAGGTTGACGTCTTGCACCTTTTCCCACGCGGGAAGCTCTAGATGGTGGCTGCGATTGAGTAGATAGTAGTAGAGGAGATGCCCGCGTTGTTGAAAGCGATATCGACCGACCATATTCGGCGAGCCGCAGTATCGAAAAGGTTGTTGACCTGAGCCTCGTCAGCAACGTTGACCTGCACAAATATGCCATCAACCAATGCAGCTGCGGCTTCGCCGCTCACAGGATCGAGATCGCCGATGCACGATTCGAGCGCCCTGGCTCGCATGCGCTTCGCGGTGGCAGGCCCGATGCCGCTTTGCGCCGCCGGTGATCGCTGCCACCTTGCCTGCAAGGCGCTGGGTCAGGTCAATCGGGGTGATGTCGCTCATGGAGACTCCTTTGGTAATTTGTGGGTTCTGCAGCAAGAAGCGGCGGAAGATGGGATACGCCACCGGGATCGGTGGCACGATGCTTACTGTTTAATCGCTCGAGAAGAACACGTTCTTCGTCTCGGTGAAGTGCTCTGCGGCATCAGGGCCGAGCTCGGCGGACCGAGCCCGACTGCTTAAAGCCACCGAACGGGGTCGAGTACCGCACTGAAGAGTGCGAGTTCACCCGAGAGGTTGCCGCCTTCTACAGCACGCAGACTGAATGCCACGGCCCGAGATCGTTGGTCCCAGATGGATCCGCTCAGCCCATATTCGGTGTGGTTTGCGAGCGCGATAGCATCGGCTTCGTGTTGCTCAAACGGAAGCACCGCAACAACCAGCCAAAGATCTCCTCGGTGGCGAGGCGGCTGCCCCGCTCGGGCGTGACGGCGTCGGCGCGAACCAGGCGCCCGGCCCGTCGGGCACGATCCTCGAAATGCCACCGGGGCGTCATCATCGATGAAGGAAGCGACGGATTCGCGGTGGGCGAGGGTCACAGAGGGCCGACCTCGGTTGCTTCATCGAGAGATCCCGACTTTGACGTTCTTCACGGCCTGCTCGAAGCCCTCCATGAAGCGGTCATACACGCTCGCTGCACCAGCAGGCGACTGCGCACGCAGGCGGTAGCCGCCCGCGTTGTCGAACACCGGAATATGGTGCGGTTCCACAGCCTTCTCGATATCCAGGATCACAGCAAACACGATGTTCGCGCTCTTGCCGCCGAGTTCGAGTGTGACGCGCTTTACCTGGTCGGCGCAGCCGCCATGATGCGCTTGCCCACCTCGTCAGTCCGGTGAAGACCAGCTTGCGCACCGCGGGATGCATGAATCGCTGGCCCACGACAGAACCCCGACCAGCAAGTACCTGGAAGAGCCCTCCGGCAAGCCCGCTTCGAGCGCGAGTTCACCTAGACGCAGGCTCGTGAGCGGCGTCCACTCTGCGGGCTTGGCGCGACCGCGTTCCCGCGGCGAGCGCCGGGGCGAACCCCCACGAAGGCGATAGTCATTGGGAAGTTCCACGGGGTGATCACGCCCGACCACACCGAGCGGCTCGTGGAAGGTCGCGTTTCATGCCGCCGGCCACGGGAATCTGCTGCCCAATGAGTCGTTCGGGGTCACCATCATGTGGACCGCATGAACGTGGCCCGCTCCACCTTTGACTGCGTGATCGGATGCCCCAGTTCTGGGTCTAAGATGCTGCCAGGTGCTCAACGTCGCAATGACGGCATCGGCAAATCGGCGCAGCACCCGCGCACGGTCCGCCAGCCACTGGCCCACTCCACTGGGCAGTAACCGCGCGAGCAATCGCGGCGTCCGTGCCTGCTTCGTCGAGGTAAAAGTCGGTTACCACGCTCCCGTGGGCGGGTTGAATACGCAGCTTTATGTCCTTCATGCATTATGCCTGCTGTCGAGATTCGGTCAAGCCTGCCGGACTGGTCAGCACCACCTCGGCTGAGTGTCAGTGGAAAGTACCGCTGACGTATTGTCTGGCGTCCGTGCTGCTTCCACCAGCCCCGTGAAGAGCCGGCGATGCCGCTCAAACTCTTCGGGGTGCCGCTGGACCGCAAGGCAAAAGGTTGAGTCGCTTTCGATCGCTGGATGAATGTGCCCTGCGGTTTCAACTGTCACAGACGAGGCCGGGCGCAAGCCTGTATCGACTGGTGGTGATCAGCGGGGCCTGCGCCTTCAGCTCGTCACCGTAA
>JAUCCH010000009.1:0-16329 GCA_034676385.1 Leucobacter sp. | reverse complement strand
GCCGTTCGACGTTTTGCGGAGCTTGGGTGGCAGACCGTCGCGGTAGCTCGCAGAGCTGAACGGCTTGAGGCGCTCGCCGCAGAGACAGGCGCACACATCATTGTGTGCGACATCATTCGACGAGCAGCAGGTTGCCGATATGGCCAGCGAGGTTTCGGCTACCGGTGGTGCGAGTGCCCTCGTGAACAATGCTGGCGGAGCTCTTGGGACGGATTCAGTCGAGCGCTCTTCCAATGAGGACTGGCGTCAAATGTTTGAGGTCAACGTGATCGGCCTGCGCACGGTGACCGCGGCACTGCTGCCGGTGTTGCGAGAGGCTACGCGATCCTCGAACGAAGGCGGAATCGCTACGATTCTGAACCTGACCTCGACCGCTGGGCATGATGCCTACCCAGGTGGTGGCGGGTACAACGCGGCGAAGTTCGCGGCCCACGCTGTCACGAACGTGCTGAGGCTGGAGCTTGCGGGCGAGCCGATCCGGGTGATGGAGCTCGCACCCGGTCTCGTGCACACCGAAGAATTCACGCTGAAGCGACTTCGGGGCGATGCTGAAGCGGCTGCGAAGCCGTACGAGAATGTGATCCCGCTCACCGCGGAGGATGTGGCGCGAGTGCTGGTGGACGCGTGCGAGCAACCTGTGCACGTGAACCAAGACCTCATTATCCTGCGCCCGGTTGCCCAGACAAGTGTGTTCCACACGTACCGAGGGCCGCTCGAGGCAAAAGCGTAATCCTCTTGGGCATGAACTTGCAGCAGCTAGCTGAAGCTGGTTTTGTTGCGGAAGATTGGGCTATTGCGCTTGCCCCCGTTGAGCAGCAGCTTGCCGAACTCGGTTTGTTTCTGAACGAAGAGCGCGCAACTGGCCACCAAGTATTGCCCGCAGGTGATCGGATTCTTGCTGCATTTCAACGGCAACTTGCCGATGTTCGGGTGTTGGTTGTTGGGCAGGACCCTTACCCGACACCGGGGCATTCGATTGGGCTAGCATTCGCTACCGCACCCGATGTGCGCCCAGTGCCGCGCAGTTTGCAGAACATATATCGGGAACTGCGTGATGACCTTTTTGGTATCGAGCCTGCCCCGCATGGCGATCTCAGCGCGTGGGCCGATAGCGGTGTGATGTTGCTGAATCGAGTGCTGACCGTGCGTGCGGGTGAGACTGCCTCGCACCGTAAGAAGGGTTGGGAAGCGGTAACTGAGTGTGCGATTCGCGCGTTGGTGGATCGCGGGGGTCCACTCGTGGCGATCCTCTGGGGGAATGACGCACGCCAGCTCGCACCGATGTTGGGGTGAGGTTCCGAGAATCGAAAGCGCCCACCCCTCGCCTCTATCGGCCTCGCGGGGCTTCTTGGGTTCGAGGCCCTTCAGCCGCGCGAATACTGCCCTAGAGGCCCAGGGTGCCACCCCGATTAAGTGGGAATTCACTCGCTAAAAGCAGAGCATCGCTCTGCGCGGTGAGTTCCTGAGCGCGTCTTCGCGCTCAGCCGACGCGCTTCGTGCGGAGGGCACGAGCTTGAAGCAGAGCATCGCTCTGCGCGGTGAGTTCCTGAGCGCGTCTTCGCGCTCAGCCGACGCGCTTCGTGCGGAGGGCACGAGCTTGAAGCAGAGCATCGCTCTGCGCGGTGAGTTCCTGAGCGCGTCTTCGCGCTCAGCCGACGCACGTGGTGCGGAGGGCACGAGCTTGAGCTGAAGGGTGAATCCGGTCTTGTTAGGCGGGGAAGCATGGCGTGCCCGTGTATCCGAAGTCTGAGAGCAGGGTGTGCCCGTTGATTGCTCGTGCGCGGTGGCTCGAGAGGTAGGCCACTGACCAGGCAATGTCTTCGGCGGATTGCAGTGGGAAGTTTGGGTTGTCTATCAGCTCGTCACCGAGGTCATCGCGGGCCATTGGGGTGTCGACGATCGAGGGGGCCACGCTGTTCACGCGAATGCCATGAGTGTCGTGCAACTCGACGGCGAGCGCTCGGGTGAGTTGGACGATCGCGCCCTTTGACGCGTTGTACGCGACCATTCCGGGCACAGCCACGAACCCGGAGTCGGGATTCAATGATCGTGATCGTTGCACCGTCGGATCGCCCGAGATGGGGGAGCGCGGCTTTTGCCGCTATGAATGCCCCCAGCACGTTGATCTCGAGAGTCTCGCGAAAGCTCTCCACGCTTGCGTCGGGAATGAGCAGTCCTGTCTCGAGTGCGACGCCGGCCGAAATCACTAGTGCATCGAGTCCGTCGAGTTTTGTCGAGATAGCTCCGATGGCGGAGATCATCGCGATTTCATCGGACACGTCCGCCGCAATGGTCACAACCGAACTTGCGGTGCCACCCGCGTCGGTGCTTGTGCCAGTATTCGTGCTTGTGCCAGTACTCGCGTTTGTGTCGGCGCCTACGCCTGCACGTGTGCCCGGTGAACCGGGGGTAAGTGTTGCGGCAGTGTTCGTTGAAGCCAGCGCCCGAAGCGACGCTGCCGCGGCATCGAGCTTCTCCTGCGAGCGGCCAATGAGCCCGACGCTCACGCCGGACTCGACGTATAACTTCGCGCACGCAAGGCCGTCCCGACGCGCCACCGGTGATGGCGATGCGTGGGGAAGGCCCAGCGAGACACGATCGTTCGCGCCTTGCGTGTGAGTCACGTGTGCTACGACCCCTGATGTTCTGCGGCAGCCTCTGCGAGGTCCAGGTCGAACTTCTCGAGGTCGTCTGAGAGTCCCGCGTATACCGCGGGCCTACTGGACTTGAGGTATGCGCCATAGGCGATTCCGCCGACAACAGCAGCGACAAGGATCCACGGCAGCACGAGCACGTAGGGTTCTTCAGAGCCTGCAACCGTCGAGAAGTTCACGATTGCCATGATGCTGAAGGTAGCCAAGGCAATGAAGCCAAGCCCTGGTGCGATAAGGGTACTCCACCAGCGTGAATCACCCTTCTTGCGGAAGTACACCACGACCGAGATTGCCGCGATGGCCTGCACAATCATGATTGCAAGGGTTGCGAAGCCGAGACCCACTGGTACGAGGGTCAGGATTGACGGTAGATGGGGGAACGTGGACCGGAAGATTGCTGCAATGATCACGGCGAAGATGAAGTTCGTTGCGAGTGCGCGCTCCGGTGAGCCCTTCGAGTTGGTTTTTGCGAGCCAGCGGGGGAGTACGCGTGCGCGGCCCAGCGAGAAGAGGTAGCGTCCGGCCGAGTTGTGGAATGCTAACTGTGCGGCAAATAGGCTGACGACTACGAGCACGAGTGCCACGGTTACGCCGAACTCGCCCAGATAGTCTCCAATGACCACGAGTGTGAGGTCACCAGCTTCAAGGTGTTCGAGCGCTGCATCCTGAGACTCTGCGAGACCTACTGCGCTGACGATTGCCCATGCGGCGAAGGCGTGCATGAGGCCGATCGCGATGATTGCAACGTAGGTTGCGCGCGGGATGGTCTTGCGAGGCTCCTTTGCCTCTTCACCGAAGAGCGCGGTTGCTTCGAAGCCAATGAAGGCGGTCGCGGCGAGCAGCAGGCCGATCCAGAGGGAGCCGCCCATGATCACCTTGGGAGTGAAGATCGCGAGGTCAAAGCCATGCTGGAAGAGCACCGCGAACCCGAATACAAACACCAGAATAATCTCGAGGACGAGGGCGATGCCTAGGACAACGGCGCTCACGTGAATACCCGAGCGAGCGAGCAGGAATACCACGAGGAAGAGCACGACGCCGGTCCAGAACCAGTCAAACTCGACTCCGAATAGGTGTGGTGCCACGACCATTCCGGCAAAGAAGCCGATGGTGCCGAGTGCGCCCGCGACGAAGGCGTTGTAGCCGATTGTGGCAATGAGGCCGGTGATAAGACCCGCGGTCTTCCCAAGACCCTTGACGGCGATCGCGTAGAAGCCACCGGCGTTGGTGAGTTCTTTAGTGATCTGTGCGTAGCCAACGGCAAAGAGCAGTAGCGCCGCGGCAACCAGCAGGATCGCGATTGGTACTCCGCCACCGTTACCGAGGGCGATCGCGAGCGGGGAGTACGACGATCAACACAGTGACCGGAGCTACAGCCGCGAGAACTAAGAATACGATTGAACCGACGCCGAGTTTATTTCGGGCAAGATCGGTGTTTGCTTCTGCCATGGAAGTCTCCTTCGTTGGAGGATTCACTCAGAACATGAGTTGTCGAAAGTGAACCATGGCTTCGGGGGTATGTCTATACTCCGTGTGCAGGAATGCGCAGAGAGACTAGTCTCCGCGCTCTGAGGCAACTTGGTTGGCGGATTGACGCCAAGGTTGCGCAGATGCGCTGTGCTTAGAGGGTAGCGATTGTGCTGCTGAGTTTCGAGATGAGTATCTCGGCATCGCGTTCTGTAAACGCCAGCGGTGGCCTGATCTTCAGGACCTCGTCGTTGCGGCCGACTCGGCTGATCAGCACACCATTTTGGTACATGGTTTCGACTACACGTTTTGCAGTAGTGGGATCTGCCGCGCCGGTTTCGGGATCTGTGAATCGCATGCCTGCGAAGAGCCCGTCACCGCGCACCTCATCGATTCGTGGGTTGCCAGTGAGCAGGCGGCTGAGTTCGCTCTTGAGCAGCGTGCCATTCGATGCTGCACGCGGCATCAGCTGCTCATCGTTCATGACCTGCAGCACGGCGTGACCCGCAGCAGCAGACACTGGGTTGCCAGCGAAAGTGTTGAAAAACATGTTCTTCTCACCGAACGACTCGAGTAGATCCTTGCCCATCACGGTCGCACCGATCGGGTGACCATTTCCCATGGGTTTGCCCATGGTCACAATGTCAGGCACCGCATCAAAGAGTTCGTGCCCCCACATGAGCCTGCCGATGCGGCCAAACCCTGACTGCACCTCGTCAGCGATGTAGAGCCCGTCCGCGGCGTGCACGCGCTTCAGGAGACCCTCGATGTATCCAGCGGGAACCTTCACGAGGCCTTCGGTGGAGAAGAGAGGATCGAACAGCACCGCTGCCACGCCAAAGCCAGCATCTTGTAGCGACTCGATTGCCGCATCAACCTCGGCGAGCGCTTCGCGCAGCAGTTGCTTCGATTCGGCTGCGTTCATTCCCGTCGAGTCGGGGATGCGAATAGTGCGCACATTCTTGCCCATTGGTTCGCTCGTTGCGAGGCCAGTGGTGGCTTGAGCAAGCGTGAGGGTGGTGCCGTGGTAGCTGTAATCGCTCATAATGAGCCCGGTGTTTCCGCTTTGAAAACGAGCCATGCGGATCGCGAGTTCGTTTGCCTCCGACCCGCTATTGCCGAATGAGACGCGGTTGAGCGACGCGCCAAAAGTCGCCAGAAGCGCTTCGGCGTATTCAACGACGCGGTCGTTGAGGTAGCGAGTGTTGAGTGCAAGTTTGCGCATTTGCTTTGACACCGCGTTGGCGACCGTCGGGTGGGCGTGGCCCACGTGCGGCACATTGTTGTACGCGTCGAGATAGCGTCTGCCGTTTGCTGACCGGAGCCAGACACCTTTGCCGCTCACCAATTCGAGGGGTGTGTCGTAGAAGAGCGGAGTGTGGCTGCCCAGGGTGTTTCTGCGTCGTTCGAGCAGGGTGGGGACATCGGTGGTAAGCGCTGCAGACATGGGCGGCTCCGTTCGGAAGCGGAAGGGGTGATCCTCGATAATTATATTTGATGATCAAAATCTAAACAAGGTGTTTACTAATTGATCGAGGATCGCTACGCTCTATGCAGACCTCCCTTTTCAAATGAAAGGCGACCATGGTTCTCGACGATGTGAACTCAGTTGTACTTGCGAAGCTTGCTCTATCAGAGTTCGGGTTCGACCCCGAAACGAGTCCCCTACGTTCGTGAAGATGCGCGAGAATACGGTATTCGGCGCAGACACGCCCGATGGAGCAATTGCGTTGCGCCTGCATCGGCCCGGGTACCGGAGCGAGGAAGAGATCGCTGCCGAGTCAGATTTTATTGAGTTGCTTGCGGAGCGCGGGTTTCCGGTGGTCCGGTTGGTGCCCACCCCGGCCGGAGCACACACGGTGGTGGTCAGCGATGGAATGACCGAGGTTGTCGTCGACGCCCAGAGATGGCTCGAGGGATCGCGCGAACTCGGCAGCACTGAAGCTGAGGAGGGCAACGCAGGGCTCGAAGCGGGGCACTTCGAGCAGATGGGGCGAATCGCTGCGCGCATGCACCATGTTGCGGAAGAGCTCGTTGGAAAGCGACACTTCAAGCGGGCTCCATGGGACGCGGAGGGGCTGATCGGGGCGCGGGCACTCTGGGGCGACGCGCTCACGGTTCCCGGCCTAGTTGACGACGATCGTGACCAACTCCTGCGCACCCGTGCGCTTATGCAACATGCACTCGCTGAGTACGGAACGTCACCAGCGGTCTACGGCACAATACACGCGGACTTCACTCCGGAGAATGTACTGGTAAGCGGGGATGACCTCGTCGTCATCGACTTCGACGACTTCGGCGACGGCTGGTATCTGTTCGACCTCGCGACACCGCTGTTCTTTTTCCACGATCACCCTGAATACACGGCATTTCGCTCGCAGTTGCTCGAAGGCTATCGCGCGGAGCGACCACTCAGTGATGCGGAAGAGCGACTACTTGATCTATTTCTTGTGGCGCGCGGCTACACCTACCTGGGCTGGGCCGCGACCCGGCCGGAAACTGAAACCGCACAGTTTCTTATTCGAGAGATTGTGCCGTTTGTCGTGCGGATTGCGAGGGAGCTCGAGGAGCAACTCGGCGCAGCCGGTGGCAACCAGCTGTAATCGAAGTTCCCGCGCGTCGCTAGCCCGACTTTTTGTTACTGGTGGAGCAGCGCAGCGCATGTGCCGCGCAGCGCGGCAAGCAGTTGCGGAGCGCGCTTCGGTTCGCGTGCCGCGGTCGCCCCAATCTCCCGCAGCGCCCCTGACACGAGCACAGCGAGGTCGTTGACGGGGGTTTGCGCCGCTAACAGACCTTGCTCACGGGCCAGGTCGAGATCCTCGACAAGCATTGTGTGGAACCTGCCCGACGCAGAACCGGTGATACCCCCGAGCGGGCCAAATGTCGCGTTGCCCATGAGCCCGTAAAAACGGCCCTCGGGGGTTGCGGTGATGCTTGCCAGCGCGCCGGCCAATGCAAGCACACGTTCGGTGACGTCAGTCTGCTCATCGCGATCGGCCGATCCCTTTGCGACTACCTGTTCGGCGATTCTGAGGTACGCATCTCGAATCAGCTGTTCGCGGCCCTCGGGAAAGTAGCTGTAAATAGTGCCGCGAGATACTCCTCGCGCTGGGCAACCTCGTCGACCGTGATGCTTTCGAAGGCCATCTCACCGAGTAGCACCGACATAGCGACGAGGATCTCGTCTCGGGTACGGATGCGGTTTCGCTCGCGGAGTCCCAGTGGTTTGTTCGGCACGGTGTGGAGCTTTCGGGTTAGAGCGGGAGAGGTCTCTTGAAATTCTTCTTCAAGTCAACCACAGACAGGGTCATGTGCTCGCACGTTCGTGCCGAATTGGGCACTTCAGACGCGCGAGGCCGTTCATGCTTGACTACGGGAGCGCGGCTCTGTGCTGAGTGTGCAGTCACCGCGTCCGGCGACCCCGTAGCGAGACCGGCTCGGGCAAGCTGGATCTCACGAACAAGGTTGCGGCACCGATGCCGTGAGACGAGAGTGAGCGCGCGTGATTCCAATCGCAAGCCTTGCCATGGTGGGAGCCGGTGCCCTGTGTTTTGGCGGCGCCATAATTTCCCGGAAGAGGATCGCGATTGCCTCAGCCGGGATCATGCTCGTGGCGATGCTGGACCTTGCGATTACTGGGGTTGTTCCTGCATTGGCGTGGGCGGCCGCGCTAATGGTGGCTGGGCTGCTGCTTGGGCTTGAGTTGCGGCTGGAGGCCGGGCTGAGGGCTCACAAACCTGGTGCGGTGCTGGAAAATCTGAGGCAGCACCGTGCAGCGATGACTGCGTCTGCGCTTGCCTATCCGGTGATGGCCTGGTTGACGCTGGGGCATGTGCAGGCGGCACACCCATCGTCAGCGGGGATGCATGCGAGTCACGAAGCCGCCTCGCTCGTGAATCTGTTGCCGCTTTTATTCGCCTGGGTGCTCACCGCGGTGCTGCTCGTTCTCTGCTTCGGGTCAGTACGCCGGCGTCTGGCGCATGCGGCGATTGAAACCGGCGCGATGGCGGTCATGATCCTCGCTATGTTGACGATGTCTCACTGAATTCGGGGTTCAACTTATCTGGCCCGGCGAACTGTACTGGCCTCACCGGAGGGTTGAGTGAACTGGAAGGCTTGGAAAGGGGAAAAGGAAGGGCTGGGGCGCGTGCGCCCCAGCCCTGATCCTCGAAAGGAAAATTACAGCGTTTCGCCGAGCTTGAAACCCTTTTCTTTACCGTCTTCGTCGCGGGTGTACGAGAACCCGTCAGCCCCAATTGTCACGGCCATCTCGCTCGCGTGCTCACGCGCGATGACGGGCTGCGGGTTGCCGTCGAGGTCAAGCACAAGCGACGCCTCGGTGTACCACGAAGGGACGACGGGGTTGCCCCACCAGTCGCGGCGCTGGTTGTCGTGCACGTCCCAGGTGATGACCGGGTTGTCGGGATCGCCAGTGTAGTAGTCCTGGGTGTAGATTTCGACGCGGTGGTTGTCGGGATCAAGGATGTAGAGGTAGAACGCGTTCGAGACGCCGTGGCGGCCGGGGCCGCGCTCGATGCGGTCAGACATGCGCAGCGCGCCGAGCTTGTCGCAGATCGCGAGAATGTTGTGCTTCTCGTGGGTAGCGAACGCGACGTGGTGCATGCGGGGGCCATCGCCACCGGTTGCAGCGGTGTCGTGCACGGTCGGCTTGCGGCGCAGCCACGCGGCGTAGACGGTGCCCTCTTCGTCCTGGATGTCCTCCGTCACCCGGAAGCCAAGGTCTTGGTAGTGGCGTACCGCGCGCGGCACGTCGGGGGTGACCTGGTTGAAGTGGTCGAGGCGCACGAGCTCGCCCGGTGTGTGCAGGTCGTAGCGCCAGCTCAGGCGCTCTTGGTGCTCGGTCTGGAAGAAGAACTCGTACGGGAACCCGAGAGGATCAACCACCCAAACCGAGTCGCCGATGCCCTTGACGAATCCATTCGGGTTGCGGCGCACGTCACAGCCGAGCTCGGTGTAGAACGCTACGGCCTTGTCGAGATCTTCCTGCGCGCGCACCCGGTAGGAGAACGCGGCAACCGCTGCCAAGGGGCCCTTGCGCAATACGAGGTTGTGGTGGATGAACTCTTCGGTCGAGCGCAGGTAGATGGCCTCATCATCTTCAGCGGTCACATACAGGCCGAGCACGTCGACATAGAAGTGGCGCGAAGCCGCGAGGTCGGTGACCACGAGCTCCATATAGGCGCAGCGCAGAATGTCTGGCGCTTCCGATTTCGGGGTGGCGATGGGGTTGTCGGTCTCGATTGGGGCTTCCTTGGTGACCCAGAAGCCTGACGAGGTTTTGTCGCTCTGGTTGAGTTTTGCCATGATGTGCTTCCTTGCGTAATGGATGTCTTGTGTTGCTTGTGCTACTTGCCTGCCGCACCAAAGCGAGGCGAGTGCGCCTCGTTCAGCGTGATCTGGATCGACTGCGCAGTCGTGTAGAAGTCGACCGAACGGTACCCGCCCTCGCGGCCGAGCCCCGATGCCTTGACCCCGCCAAACGGGGTGCGAAGGTCGCGCACGTTGTTGGAGTTCAACCACACCATGCCCGACTCGATGCCGTGAGCGAAGTTGTGTGCGCGCTTGAGGTTCGAGGTCCATACGTAGGCCGCGAGACCGTACTTGGTGTCGTTCGCGAGCTTCAGCGCCTCTTCGTCGGTGTCAAAAGGGGTGATGGCGACAACGGGTCCGAAGATCTCTTCCTGGAAGATTCGAGCTTCGGGTGCGACGTCTGCGAAAACGGTGGGTGCGACGTAGTTGCCCTCAGGGAAACCTTCTGGGCGCCCGCCGCCTGCGACAAGTCGGCCCTCGGTCTTGCCGATCTCTACATAGCTCATAACCTTTTCGAAGTGGCTGGGGTGCACGAGTGCGCCAACTTCAGTCGCGGGGTCTGAAGGCAGGCCGATCACAATGTTCTTCGCGCGTTCGGCGTAGCGAGCCACGAAGTCGTCGTAGATCGAGCGTTCAACGAGCACGCGAGAGCCGGCGGTGCAGCGCTCGCCGTTCAGGCTGAACACGCTGAACACGGTGGCGTCGAGTGCCTCTTCGAGGTCAGCATCTGCGAAGACGATCGACGGGCTCTTACCGCCAAGTTCGAGCGAGAGCCCCTTGAGGAACGGCGCGGCATTCGATGAGATCATTGCGCCGGTCGAGCTGTCACCGGTGAATGAGATGAGCGGCACATCGGGGTGCTTCACGAGTGCGTCACCCGCAACGCCTCCGGAGCCGAGAATGAGGTTGAACACTCCCTCGGGCACGCCTGCCTCGCGGAAAATCTCGGGCCAGAGTGCAGCCGAGAGTGGGGTGTAGCTTGCGGGCTTGAGCACGACGGTGTTACCGGTTGCGAGTGCGGGCGCAAGCTTCCACGACTCCTGCATGAACGGCACGTTCCACGGGGTAATGAGGCCGGCGACGCCGATCGGCTTGCGGTTCACGTAGTTGATCTGACGGTCGGGAACATTCGTCACGTTATCGTGCTGCGCCACGATGAGGTCTGCAAAGAATCGGAAGTTCTCTGCGGCGCGACGTGCCTGGCCCTTGGCCTGGGTGATCGGCAAGCCGGAATCCCAGCTTTCGAGGAGCGCGAGTTGCTCGTCGCGTGATTCGACGATGTCGGCTACCTTGTGCAGGATCCGTGAGCGGTCACGCGCGAGCATCTTCGGCCAGGGGCCCTCGTCGAAGGCGCGCTTTGCGGCGGCTACGGCACGGTCGACGTCAGCTTTGCTTGCCGATGCCGCCTTGATGTAGACCTCGTTCGAGACGGGCTGGATAACGTCGAACTCGGCACCGTTCTCGGCATCGACGAATTCACCGTCGATAAAGAGCTGGATCTTCTCGGGCAATCCTGCTGGCTTTTGGTGTGTCATGATTTCTCTCCAGTCATTCGAATGGTGGCGTGTGAAAATTGTTGGCTCTGCGGCGGTCAGGCCGCGGGCACAGACTCGCGCTCGGCTGTTTGCCGGTGCTCATCGGAGTAGGCAAGGACCGCGTCGAGCGTGGCGGTGCGGTGCGCGCGCGCAACTGCCTCAATTTCTGATGCGGGTGCGCGATCCTCGATCATTTGAAGGATCACCTCGTGCTCGTCGACCGATTCCTGTGCGCGGCCAGGAACGAAGCTGAACGATGAATTTCGCAGTACCTTCATTCGGTTCCAGCCGCGATGTACGAGGTCGAGGATGTGCGGATTCGGGCAGCTTTCAAAGAGCACGCTGTGAAATTCGAGGTTCAGCTCAGTGAAGCGCTGCGGGTCGAACGCGTTCAGAGTCTCGCGCATCGTGGCGTTGATTTCGCGAGCGCGTTGGATCTGCCCAGCGGATACCTCCGGGGCCGCAAGGGCAGTCGCCGCACCCTCGACGAGCGCGAGCGTTTGCATGGTGTGCAGGTACTCGGTCTCTTTGACTAGTGCGACCTGAGCGCCGATGTTGCGCTCGAACGTGACGAGCTGCTCGGCCTCAAGGCGGCGGATCGCCTCGCGCACCGGCACGACCGACATGTCGAGCTCGCCTGCGATAGGCGCGAGCACCAAGCGGTACCCTGGCACGTACTGGCCGCTATCGATCCGGCTCCGTATCAGACGGTAGGCCTGCTCACTCTTTGACTCTGAAGACATCGCGGCTACCGCTACTTGCCAGCTGAGAGTTCGGCTTCATAGCGAGCACGCCACTCAGCGTTCATGGGGAAGAGCCCGTCGACCGCTTCGCCCTTCGCGACTTGCTCGGCAACCCAGCCATCGGCGTGCTCTTGAGCGGCAGCTTCGCGTGCGACCTCTTCGAGAAGGAACGGTGGGATCACCAGAACGCCGTCGCGGTCGCCCATGATGATGTCGCCGGGCTGCACGGCGGCCCCGCCACAGGCGACGGTCACATCGGTTTCCCACGGCACGTGGCGCCTGCCGAGCACACTCGGGTGAGCACCCTGCGAGAAGACCGGAATGCTGAATTCCTGCACGGCGGAGAAGTCGCGGACTCCACCGTCAGTCACGATGCCGGCGGCTCCACGCACCTGTGCGCGCAGCGCGAGCACGTCGCCGACGGTGCCGGTGCCGCGTTCGCCGCGTGCCTCAACGACGAGCACTTCGCCCTCGTTTACAGAATCAAATGCTCGCTTCTGGGCGTTGTACCCGCCAGCGTGCTCCTTGAACAGGTCGGGGCGGAACGGGATGAATCGCAGTGTCCGTGCGGTGCCGAGCATGCGGTCGCCCTCGTGGTTCGGGAAGACGCCGTCGATGAAGATGTCGACGTAGCCGCGCTTGCGCAGGGCTGCCGAGACGGTTGCTACGGCAACGCCGTCGAGCAACTCGCGAATCTCGGGCGTCAGTGCGCTGGTGGCCTTGGGATCCTCGCCGCCATTGTTTGAATCGTTTGCGCTGTCGAGCGGGGTCGCTTTGCCCGCGGCGACTGCTGCCGCGTGGGCTTCTTCGCTGCCCCATGCCTCAATGCGCTGCAGATCGTCGGTTTTCGGTGTGTTGCCGAAGCTGCCGAACGCGTCGCTGCCCTGGGTGACGGTGGTGACTAGGCGCCCAGTGGTGGGAGAGCCTGTCGCGTTCGGTGCGTCGACCTCAACCTCGACGACATCGCCTGGAACCAGCACTGAGCTGCCCGCGGGAGTGCCGGTCAAGATCACGTCGCCGGTCTCGAGTGTCATGTGCTGCGAGAGGTCTGCCACGAGTTGGCCGAACGGAAACTTGAGGGTGTCGCTCGTGTCGTCTTGTGCGAGATTGCCGTTGACCCAGGTGCGTACCCGCCATGCATCCTGGCCAATACCCTCGGTGCTGAGCGCTACTGGGCCGATCGGGGTATAGCCGTCGCCGCCCTTGTTGCGCAGGTTTGAGCCCTTGTCTGCGCTGCGCAGGTCGTAGACTCCGAGGTCGTTTGCCGCAGTGACCTGAGCGACGTGCTTCCAGCCGTCTTCGGGGGAGACCCAGCGGGCGGGTTCGCCGATGACGAGTGCGATCTCGCCCTCGAATGCGAGGAGCTCAGTGCCAGCGGGGCGCTCGACGGTGCCACCGGTCGGGGCGAGTGAGCTGGCCGGCTTGATGAAGTAGCTCGGGAACTCGGGTGTGCGGCCGCGCTGGTTGATGCGCGAGGGGTAGTTCAGGTGCACGGCAATGATCTTGCCTGGTGTGTTGATTCCCAGGGGTTGGTGCTGGTTGCTCATATCCTGCTCTCGTCTACTCCGTTGTTATATCTGAAATGATATACGATCTGTGTGGGTTTGGGAATGGGGAGTGTTACCGTGACTCGGTGCGCAGGGTCGGCCGATCCACGTGGGAATTGCTCTCAGCGAGTTTGCTAGTACGAGGATCGCGGCGAAGTCCCGCTTGCACCTGGCTCAGTTGCCCCTGCCACCGGCATGAAATGGTTAACGAGTGCCTCAGTTTGCCTGGCGAGGATCGCCACATCCGCACCCACCGCAACGAACGAGGCGCCTGCCTCGATGAATCGATCCGCATCCGCAGGCACAAATGCGTTGACACCCACCGGCTTGCCTGCGGCCCGACCGGCAGCAATCGTGTGCAGCACTGCTTCGATAACTTCAGGGTGATTCTGCTGACCCAAGTAGCCCATTGACGCCGCGAGGTCAGCGGGACCGACGAACAGGGCGTCCACACCATCGATCGCGGCAATCGCGTCGACGTTTGCGACGGCAGTCGCCGACTCGATCTGCACAGTGAGGCTGATCGTGTCGCTTGCACGTGCTAGGTAATCGTCTATGCGGTTCCAGCGGCTTGAACGAGCGAGCGAAGACCCGACTCCGCGCACCCCGCCCTGGGGGTAGCGGACGGCGCGCACAATCTCGGCCGCTTGCTTCGCCGTGTCGACCATCGGTATGAGTAGGTTCTGCGCGCCGAGGTCAAGTACCTGTTTGATGATCACAGTGTCGCCAAACGGTGGGCGCACTACCGGGGCAGCTGGGTAAGCCGAAACTGCGTGGAGCTGAGCCAGCAGAGACTCAAGCCCGTTGGGGGAGTGCTCGGCATCGATCAGTACCCAGTCGCAGCCGCTGCCTGCGACGATCTCTGCGGTAATTGCACTGCCCGCGCAGGCCCAGAGGCCGATGAGAGGGCGATCCTCGTCCCCAACTCGATCGACAAAAGTGCGCGGAAGATCTAGACGAATCGGCATGTTACTGACCCCATCCCATTGTATTCAGCGTGAACGGTGTCGCCCCGCTCGACCCACATCGGCTTCGTGAACGAACCGGCGAGAATGATCTCGCCTGCCTCGAGGGACTGGCCGTGTTGCGAAAGCTTGTTTGCGAGCCAAGCGACCCCCATCGCTGGGTGGCCGAGGATCGCTCCCGCAACACCGGAGTCCTCGATCGTTTCGTTGCGGTATAGCAGCGAGGAGACCCAACGCAGGTCGAGTTCGTCGACCTTGATCGGGCGCCCACCGATGACCATGGCGCCCATTGCGGCGTTGTCGCTGATCGTGTCGACGATTGTGCGGCCCTCGAGTTCGAGGTGTGAGTTCAGAACCTCAAGTGCGGGGACAACATAGGAGGTGGCATCGAGCACGTCGAAGATCGTCGTGTTCGGGCCGGAGAGTGGCTTTGCGAGTACGAACGCGAGTTCGACCTCGATGCGCACGTTCGAGAACCGGTCAAACTCGAGCACAGAGCCTGACTCGAAGACCATGTCGTCGTGGATGACACCGTAATCTGGCTCGGAAATCCCCGTCGCAACCTGCATCACTTTTGACGTGAGCCCAATCTTGTGGCCGACGAGACGCGCGCCCTGTTCGATTCGGCGATCACTCCAAATCTTCTGAATCGCATAGGAGTCTTCGATTCCCATCTCGGGATACCGTGCGGTGAGGCGGGGAAGTACGGTGCGGTCGCGATCCGCCTGCACCAGTTCTTCGGCGATTGCCTCACGGGTTGTCTGGTCGAGCACTTGGCCTCCATCGTGTCGAGTGGTCTTGCGATCTCAGTTCCTTCCCAAATCGTATACGATCCTGCTGCTGGTGCGCCAGGGTGAAATGCATTGCGGAACTTTGGGTGAATTAGTGGGGTGGCGAAATAGTGGAATCGCGAGGTGCGAGGTGCGAGGTGCGAGGTGTGGGGTGTGGAGCGTGGAGTAGTGAGAGGGGCGTGGGACTCTCTAGGTTTTGCCGTCGCGGCCTTGGTTATGGCTCGGCTGAGGGCGGGCACTTTTGGTCAACCTAGTGCCGAAATAAACCCAGTTGACACGTAGATCACAAACTAGTAACGAGGTGTGCACTATGAGGGGGTAGAATTATCTGATGCAGACTTCAGATGCCGCAGCAGGCGACGACCTCACGGCAGACCACAGTCCCTCCGATTCTTCGGAAGAGGGCACCACACGGGCCGATGTGGCCGAAACAGAACTAGATGTGACACAAGCAACCGACGAGACCATGGTCGCTGACACTCAGCCAGAGGCCGCGCACGAGGCGGCGGCTGAAGAAGCCACCGCGATGGCTGAAGATACTCGGGTAGAAGAGGCCACCGCAGTGGCTGAAGAAGCTCCGGTAGTGGAAGCTCCGGTTGAGTCCGAGGTAGCTCCGGTGGAAGCCGGAGAGGAAACCCCGGAGAAGGCAAAGAAGGCCAAGAAGGCACCCGCCGACGAAAATGCTCCGCGCAATGGCTTTGACAAGCTGGGCCTGGACGAGCGCGTGCTGCGCGCTATCAAGGCCGTTGGCTACGAGACTCCTTCCGCAATCCAGGAAGCTACCATCCCGGTGCTGCTTTCGGGGCGCGATGTGGTTGGCCTCGCGCAGACAGGTACCGGTAAGACTGCAGCGTTCGCGCTGCCGATCCTTTCGCGCATCGAGCCCGGGCAGGGAGTGCCGCAGGCCCTCGTGCTCGCGCCCACTCGTGAGCTTGCCCTGCAGGTTTGTGAGGCCTTCGAGAGCTACGCAGGGCACCTGCCCAACGTGAACCTGCTGCCGGTGTACGGCGGCCAGGCTTACGGCCAGCAGCTCAGCGCTTTGCGCCGCGGCGTCGACATCATTGTCGGCACTCCCGGGCGCATCATGGATCACCTGAAGCGTGGAACGCTCGACCTCACCCAGATCAAGTACTTGGTGCTTGACGAGGCCGACGAAATGCTGAAGATGGGCTTCGCGGAAGACGTCGAGACGATCCTCGCCGATACTCCTAAGACCAAACAGGTGGCCCTGTTCTCTGCCACCATGCCGGCCCAGATTCGCCGAATCTCACAGCAGTACTTGAACGATCCTGAAGA
>JAUCCH010000008.1:0-14709 GCA_034676385.1 Leucobacter sp. | reverse complement strand
GGATCACCGCGCGATTATCCGGACTGACTTGGCAGTCGGTGGAACGCCACACCTGGTCAGACCCACTCGTGACGGTAAAGACCATAGTGGCGGTGCCTAGCTGCGCCTCACACGCCGCCACACCGGTGTTCTCGACACGTAGGCTCAGCAGGGGCAGCTCGCCGCCCGCATAACTGTCTCGGTCGGTGATCGGAGTCACAACTAGGCTTCCGGCAGGGCAGGGAGGCGTGGCGCCCGCTGGTACTGTCTTGTCTTGCGCCTTATCTGCCGCCACAATTTCGTCCGGTAGTTTCACCTCCGGGGCTGAGGCTGCACCACCGCTTGAGCCTGGCTTTACGATGACCAGAACGATGAAGGCAATGATCGCGAGCAGGCCGCCCAGCACGAGCAGCCTTCGTCGAACCTACACAGCCTTCTTTTCGGAGCCTCTAGGTCTCTCCAACCAGACATAGGACCCCTCCCGCACCGATCTCCGCAAACCAGCGAGTTACGCTATCGTCAGGCTACCCGCTGCCAGCGACGCCCCTCGTGCACCACGCAACGAGCTCCCGAATGAAATCGGCCCCGAGCTCAGTCAAGTGACAGTCGTTTTACCATCCGCGTGTTGCCGAGAGTATTGGGCTTTACGCGCGCCAGGTCAAGGAACTCTGCCACGCCTTCATCGTGCGAGCGGAGCAGTTCTGCGTACACGTCTGCGGCGACTAGCTGCATATTCTCGTCAACAGCCTCAAACCCATGCCGTTCAAAGAAGTCAACCTCGAACGTAAGGCAGAACAGCTGACTCAAGCCCAGTTCACGGGCATGCTGCTCGATAGCTACGAGCAAACTGTGGCCAACTCCCTTACCAAGCCACTCATCTGAGACGCCGAGAGTGCGCACCTCACCGAGGTGCTCCCAGATGGGGTGGATCGCGCCGTAACCAACGACTTTGTCATCGTTGTCGACCGCCACCATAAATTCGGGCGCCGCCCCGTAGAGCTCGACCAGGTCCTTGCCAAGAAGGATTAGTGGCTCAACCAGGGGTGCCATGAGCTCGACCATGGCCGAGACGTCGCCAGTGCGCGCGTGGCGCACCCGTACCTGGGTAGTTGCGGAAGTCATGGGCCAAGTTTAGTGTGCGCCCCGCCGTCGCAAGTTCCCACGCAAGTTCCCACGCAAGCAAAGAGCCCGCACCCAGGGAACGGTGTACCTGGGTGCGAGCTATGCGACTGCTACCTTGCCTTACTCAAGCGTGCCGAGTGTCGGCGCGCTCGAAGCAACGGCTGCCGCGGCCGAAGCTGTAGCGGCGCCAGTGTCCTTGCGATCGTCACCTGTGGTCTCAAAGGTGAACTTGCCGTCTTCGAACCCAACCTTGACGAGGTCACCGGCGAGCAGCTCCGCGCCAAGGATCTGCTCGGAAAGGCGATCCTCGATCTCGCTCTGAATCGCGCGACGAAGCGGACGCGCACCCAGGGTCGGATCGTAACCAATCTCAGAGAGGCGCTCGCGAGCGGGTACCGAAACCTCGATGCGAATGTCGCGATCGAGTAGGCGGTCTGCGAGGCGCTTGACGAAGAGGTCGACAATCTGCAACAGCTCGGGCTTCGACAGCTGCGGGAACACGATCGTATCGTCGACGCGGTTCAAGAACTCGGGCTTGAAGTGCTTCTTGAGCTCTTCGTTGACCTTGCCCTTCATCATCTCGTAACCCACCGACTCGTTGCCCTCGACCTGGAAGCCCACCGGGCCGCCCGCGATCGCGGTCGAACCGAGGTTCGTGGTCATGATGATGACAGTGTTCTTGAAGTCGACCACGCGGCCCTGACCGTCGGTCAGGCGACCCTCTTCGAGGATCTGCAGGAGCGAGTTGAAGATGTCGGGGTGAGCCTTCTCGATCTCATCAAATAGCACCACCGAGAACGGCTTGCGGCGCACCTTCTCAGTGAGCTCGCCACCCTCTTCGAATCCGACGAACCCTGGAGGCGCACCGAACAGGCGCGACACGGTGTGCTTCTCGCCGTACTCGCTCATGTCGAGCGAGATCAGTGCGTTCTCGTCATCGAACAGGAACTCTGCGAGTGCCTTCGCGAGCTCGGTCTTGCCGACGCCCGTGGGGCCAGCAAAGATGAACGAGCCCGAGGGGCGCTTCGGATCCTTGAGGCCTGCGCGCTGGCGACGAATCGTCTTTGCAAGCGCGGCGATTGCCTCGTTCTGACCGACGACGCGTTGGTGCAGTGCCTGCTCCATGAAGCGGAGACGTGCAGTCTCTTCTTCGGTGAGCTTGAACACGGGGATGCCGGTTGCCTGAGCAAGTACCTCGGCGATGAGTCCCTCGTCAACCTCGGCGGTCGTTGAGACATCACCCGAACGCCACTGCTTCTCGAGGCGCAAGCTCTCACCGATCAGCTTCTTCTCTTCGTCGCGCTTGGCAGCAGCCTTCTCGAAGTCCTGACCCTCGATCGCCTGCTCCTTATCGGCGCGCACGACCGCAATCTTCTCGTCGAATTCGCGCAGCTCTGGCGGAGACAACAGGATCGACAGACGCAGACGCGCGCCTGCCTCATCGATCAAGTCGATCGCCTTGTCGGGCAGGAAGCGGTCTTGGATGTAGCGATCCGCGAGGTTTACCGCCGCGACAATCGCACCGTCGGTAATAGACACCTTGTGGTGAGCCTCGTACCGGTCACGGAGACCCTTCAGAATGTTGATCGAGTGCGGCAGCGAAGGCTCCCCCACCATGATCGACTGGAAGCGGCGCTCAAGCGCGGCATCTTTCTCAAAGTGCTTGCGGAACTCGTCGAGCGTGGTCGCACCGATGGTCTGCAGTTCACCACGGGCAAGCATGAGCTTCAGGATGTTGGCCACGTCGATCGCGCCTTCAGCAGCACCGGCTCCGACGAGCGTGTGGATCTCATCGATGAAGATGATGATGTCGCCACGATTCCGGATCTCTTTCGTCACCTTCTTCAGGCGCTCTTCGAAGTCACCACGGTAACGGCTACCCGCGATAAGCGACGAAAGATCAAGCATGTAGACCTGCTTGTCCTTCAGCGTCTCAGGAACCTGGCCGGAGACGATCGCCTGGGCAAGGCCCTCGACGACAGCCGTCTTGCCCACACCGGGTTCACCGATAAGCACCGGGTTGTTCTTGGTGCAGCGAGAGAGAGGATCTGCATGACCCGCTCGACCTCTTTTTCGCGGCCAATCACCGGATCAAGCTTGCCCTCGCGTGCCATCTGCGTCAGGTTGCGACCGAACTGGTCGAGCACCTGCAGCCCTTGACCTCGGGCGCACCTCAGGGCGCACCGACCGTCGCGTTCTCCTTGCCTGCCTGGTATCCGCTCAA
This sequence comes from Leucobacter sp., assembly GCA_034676385.1. Lineage (GTDB taxonomy): Bacteria > Actinomycetota > Actinomycetes > Actinomycetales > Microbacteriaceae > Leucobacter. Next base: position 11,384 of record JAUCCH010000008.1, on the reverse strand, counting down.
CAGCTGGATCACGGTCTGGCGAACACGGTTGAGGTCAGCGCCTAGCTTCACCAGCACCTGAGCCGCAACGCCCTCACCCTCACGGATGAGACCGAGCAGAATGTGCTCAGTGCCGATGTAGTTGTGGCCGAGCTGCAACGCCTCGCGCAGCGAGAGCTCAAGCACCTTCTTGGCGCGCGGGGTAAAGGGAATGTGGCCCGCGGGCGGCTGCTGGCCGGTGCCGATAATGTCGGTGACCTGCTCGCGTACGGCATCGAGCGAGATTTCAAGCTGCTCGAGTGCCTTTGCTGCGACACCCTCACCCTCGTGAATGAGGCCGAGCAGAATGTGCTCGGTACCGATGTAGTTGTGGTTGAGCATCTTCGCCTCTTCTTGGGCGAGCACAACTACTCGACGGGCGCGATCCGTGAATCTCTCGAACATATTTCCTCCGTGCAGTCGCGAATGAGGATCACGCGACTAATATCAACAGACTACGCACCAGATCCTGGCCACGGGTGATTGTTCGCCGCAGGCGTGACTGCTCGAGCCTTGATTATTTCCAAGGCGAGGATCAACTGGCGCCTCCCGCAAACCGATGTTGACAGTTGCCCCCCGCTCACCACATACTTATCGATAAGCGATAACATCGAATATCGATAAGAATAGAGTGGTGATGAACGAGAAACCTGCCTATCAGCCGTCACGTGGTGACCGCGTCGGCATAATCATTTTCATGATCGCTGGGGCTGGCCTTGTGGTGGGCTCCGGGATCAGCGCAGTACTTCGCATCATGCAGGTGCTTCTGGGCGAGCAGATACCCGTGCACGTACAGCCCATCAATCTCACCGCGCAGGCGCCAGTCGGCCCGGGAGGCACCACTATCCCCATGCAGGTTGATGCGGCAACAGTGACGGTACCGTCACTACCAGAAGCCGCATTTGGGGCGGAGATCCTCGGCCAAATCATTCGGTTCGGCACCATAGCTGCGGTTACCGTCTGCCTACTTCTCCTCGCTCAACAACTTTTCCGCGGGCAAGTATTCAGTCGACGCAACACGAAGCTCGCGACTGCAGCAGGCCTCGTTGGAATCACCGGCTCGGCTACCGCAGCCGTGCTGAGCGGAACCGTGGGCGGCACCGTCCTGTTCGAGATCGGTGATGGAGCCACAGATGGCTTCGTCTTCCTGGTCGCCGATCCAACCGTCTACATCCTCGGCGGATTCGCCCTGGCTGTCGTACTGACCGCATTCACCATCGGCGCTCGCCTGCAACGTGACACGGAGGGCCTGGTGTGACGCCCCCCGAGCCACAGGAGGCGCACGCAATCCATTGCCGTCTCGACGAGTTGCTGGCCGAGCGTGGCATGACCCTCACTGAGCTCAGCGACCGCGTGGGGGTCACCATCGCGAACCTCTCCGTACTCAAGAACGATCGCGCGCGAGCGATCAGGTTCTCTACGCTCACGGCAATTTGCGCAGCGCTCGAGTGCCAGGTCGGCGAGCTGCTAGAGGTTCAACTCAGTTAGTGCAGAAGCCTAGCGGGATCACCGGCTCGCCTCCCGAAAAGAGTGTCGGCCTGACCTATTTCCTAGCCACCTTGGATACTTTGAGCACTTCGCGCCCCACGATCCCACGCATGATCTCGTTCGCGCCTTCGAGGATCTGATGCACCCGCAGATCACGCACCACGCGCTCGATGCCGTACTCCTGCAGGTAACCGTAGCCACCGTGCAGTTGCAGAGCCGAGTTCGCAACCTCGAACGCCGCATCGGTCGCAAATCGCTTAGCAAGAGCGCACGCAGACACGAGATCTTCAGCACCGGCGTCCATCTTCGCGGCCGCATCCTGCAGCAACAACCTCGAAGCCTGCAGCTTCGCCTGCATGTCTGCGAGCTCGAACACGATCGATTGGTTTGCCGAGAGTGGGGTGCCAAAGGCCTGGCGCTCCTGCACATACGCGACCGCACGATCGAACGCCCATTGTGCTCCGCCTAACGAACATGCCCCCATGTTCACGCGACCGCCATTGAGGCCCTTCATTGCGATGTGGAAACCATCGCCTTCTTCGCCAAGTCGGTGCGTGGCCGGCACCCGCACATTTTCGAGGATCACCTGCCGGGTCGGCTGGGCGTTCCAGCCCATCTTCTTCTCGTTCGGCCCGAAACTGAGCCCCGGTGTACCTGCCGGCACCACAATCGCACTCATTCCTTTCGAGCCCGATTCGGGCCCACCGGTACGTGCCATCACGATATAGAGCGCCGAGGATCCAGCACCAGAGATGAACTGCTTCGTGCCGTTGAGCACGTACTCATCAGCTTCGAGCCGAGCGCTCGTGGTGATCGCGGCTGCGTCAGAGCCGGCACCGGGCTCGGTCAGGCAATAGCTACCGAGATCCTCCATCGACACAAGCCCTGGCAGCCACCGTGCGCGCTGATCCTCGTTGCCAAACGCGTCGATCATCCAGGCAACCATGTTGTGGATTGAAATGTACGCGGCGACCGCGGTGTCACCCTTCGCGAGTTCCTCAAAAATGGCGACCGCGTCACGCCGGGAGAGCCCCGAACCGTATTCGTCTCCCACATAGATTCCGCCAAGGCCGATCTCACCGGCTTCTCGAAGCGTCTCGACTGGGAAGATCTTTTCGGCGTCGCGCTCGGCCGCAAACGGGGCGAGCGCGACGCCAGCGAACTCCCGCACCGCTTCAACGAGAGCTCCACGATCTTCCTCGGTCGTCACGTCAGCCATGCCAGCCTCGTTCCAGTAGAAAAGTGAGCCTTCTACCAAATTTTACTATGGCATCAAACTAATTGCTATGGCTATAAATTTTCTGTGCACACAAAACTACTGTAGACAGGTTCCCACTCGAGGCAAACGCGACCGAGCCGCCAGTTACTGCAGCGCAGAGGTAAGCCGCGCGAGACCGTCAAGCAACCGAGAACGCATCGGCTGGCGCGCCCACTCTTCCCGCGAGAGCTCTCTTGAGTTCTCATGGTAGATCGCGATTACTTCATCAAGCTCACGCACGAATTCCTTTCCGTAGACCACCATCGATACCTCCATATTGAGGTTGAACGATCGCTGATCCATATTCGAGGATCCCACTACGGCGATCTCGTCGTCGATAGAAAAGTGCTTCGAGTGCAAGATGTACGGCGGTTTGTACATGAAGATGCGCACGCCTGCTTCGAAGAGCTCATCATAGTAAGAGCGCTGAGCATGGTAGACGACCGCCTGATCTCCCATCTCGGAGACAAACAGTTCGACTTCGACACCTCGAGCGGTTGCGGCTCGAAGCGCATGCATAATTGCGCCCTCAGGAATGAAGTACGGGCTGGTAATGCTGATTCGTCGCGTCGCCGCATAGAGCAAAGAGACAAAGACCTGCAGATTATTCTCTCGCCCGAACCCGGGGCCGCTTGGCAGAATCTGGCAACCGAGCTCTCCCGGAAGCTCAATCGGCTCATCACCGTCAAGGAGAGAGCTCGGGGTCTGCCCGGTCTCCACGTACCAGTCGCTTAAGAACACTGCCTCAAGACCGATGGCCGCCGGCCCCTCAACACGCACCATGAGGTCACGCCAGTGCAGGCCCCTGCGCCGATTCGCGGGCTTGTTGTAGCTCGAGTCGACCAGGTTCTGTGAGCCCATGAACCCAACCCGCCCGTCAATCACGACGAGCTTGCGGTGGTTGCGCAAATCTGGGCGCTGCCACTCCCCGCGCAATGGGCGCACCGGAAGCATGTAGGCCCATTCGGCCCCCATGTCATCGAGCGACTTTGCGGTGCGTTTAGTGCCGGGGTTGCGAACGGCCGACACGTGGTCGAGCAGCACCCGCACCTCAACGCCCCGCGCGGACACCTCACGCAGCGCCTCGAACACGTCGTTCGTGCTTTCATCGTGCACGAGAATATAGAACTCGACGTGCACGTATGACTCGGCCTGCCGAATCGCTGCGGCCATCTGCGCGAATGACTCGTCGTAGTCGATGCAGATGCTCGCTGCGTTTCCACGGACCATTGGCTGTGCGCCCAGGTGGCGCCCCAGCACCACAGCATTGGCCACGCCCTCGGGCAATGCCTCGAGATCCACGCCGATAACCGCTTCTTCGCGGTCCGCCTGCTCGCTGATGAACTTCATCGCGAGTTCCTGTTTCTCGGTTCGCTTCTTCGGCAGTTTGTTTCCGCCAATGAGCAAGAAGAGCAACAACCCGGGTACCGGCAACCAGAAGATCGTCACGAGCCAGGCCATACCTGCAGTGGGGCGGCGATTACGAGGCACGACGAATAGGGCAACGATTCGAATGATGTTGTCAACCATTAGTACGAGGCCGGTCCACAGAAGCGGCCAGTTAATCGAACGCCAGAATGACTCCTCGACTGCGAGGCGAATCATGGTGGAGTACTCGTGCATGCCAGTCATTCTATTGGGCTGTCGAATAATTCCGACATGCCTTCCACTACCCAGTCACATGACGGGCACAGCGCACCGGATTCGCAACGTGGCCAGGTTATTTCTTTCCGAGGATCAGGAATCTGATTTCGGGGGCAAGCCGAGCCGGTCGCGCTCTTTCGCTTCCATCTCTTTATAGATGCGTCGCTCGGTGCGGTCCGCGCGCAAAATGTATCGCAGTACGAGGAAGAAGAAGACTCCGATTACCACGGTCGGGGTTACCGACCAGATCGCGTTCACCCACCAGTTATCCATCGCGGAAATCACCCTAATACTTCTCGAGAATGTCCCATCGCTACTGCGTATGGGCAAGACTGAGTAATCCTAATCCACGGCGCTGTGCCAATCCCGTGAAGTTGGTGATACTAGCTGGCGCGACGGCTCTTGAGTATGGCATCGAGGTCGAGCGCACCATCGCTCGTATCCCCGATCACGCCCATCTGCCGAAGCCGCTCGCTCACCGCGATCTCCGCGGCAAGCGCATGCGCCTGCGCAGATACGGCGCTCCTTGCGCTCGCTGCCTCTTGCAACGACTCTCGGCTTGGTGCCTGTTCTTGGACACGTACGGATGCGTTTGGCTCGCTGTCCGCCACCCTTGCCTCTGCCCGTTCCAGCAGGATCGATTCGGACTGGTTTTGCAGAGGCACCTGCGCGCCCTCAGCCCTGGATCTCGCCATTGCTCGTGCGCGGGCGATACGGGCTGCAGCTGCTGCCTGCGCGGCGGCATGAACCTCACCCGAACGATCCGTTTGTACAGTTTCTGGCAGAACTTCCTGCGTCTGCTGACGTGTAGACGGCACCACCTGCTCGGCTTCAATCTCCACGTGCTTGACCCGACCGGGCGCGAGCAGAAAAAGTGCCCCGAGTGCGGTCACAGTCGCAGCCAACCCTCCAAGCAACACCGATGGGCCGAGGCCTGCAATCAGAGTTCCGGCACCAATCAGCATGGCCGCGAGCGCGATCACAAGCACAAGGGCTGAGAAGGAGCGCACGCGACGCACAAACGGGCGACGCAGCTTGGCCGAACGCACAAGGGCGGCCTGTTTGCGTCGCACCTGCTGCGCGCGCATCTCGGCACGAATCTGTGCGGTGCGCGCCTCTGTCAGCTCGGCCTTGCGCTCCGCTTCCTGGCGGCGTTGCGCGGTACGCAGCAGTCGTTCCTGCGCCAATGCTTCTCGAGCGGTCGCTTCGACGCGTACCTCAGTGGGCACCTCGGCGGTCTCGGCGAGCACTCGCAGCGTACGCTGCAGTCGGAGCGCGTTTTGTTCCGCAGATTTGAACTCACGGCGGCGCACCCAACTTGGCACTAGCACCGCGGCCCAGAGCAGCGCAGCGACCACGAAGATCAATCCGCCACCGAACACACCGCTTGCCATGTCGTCACTTTATGGGCTGCGGGGACACTCACGCGTGTGGCGCGCCGATCCTCGCAACCATTCCCCTCGGCACTTCCTCAGCCGTTACCGCGAAGCTCTCGTGATCACACCACTTGCCGTCTATGTGAATGTATCGTTCGCGTAGCCCCTCGTACCTGAACCCAAGCTTCTGCACGACCCGCAGTGACGCCGCATTTTCTGGCCTAATGCAAATCTCAACTCGGTGCAATCGCAACTCAGCGAAGGCATAGTCGGTTGCGAGAGCCACCGCAGCCGGGGTCACCCCCCCGCCCTGCAACATGCTTCGATACCCAGTAGCCGACCGAGGTCGACCGAAGCGCCCCCGCACTGATATCACTCAGGCTGAGCTGCCCAACAACCTCGTCGTCAAAAAGCATGACAAACGTGATGCCATTGCCCAGTTTTCGCTGGCGATTAAACGAACGGATTGCTGGTCTGAATGATTGAGTGCCGGGCGCGACTCCCCCACCACCTGGAAACGTGGCTTCCCAAGGCTGCAACCACTCACGATTCTCAGTAAGCAGTCGCCGCAACACCGCGGCGTCTCGCCGATGCACGACACGGATTCCGACGCGCCCAACATAGCGCGCTTCGGGCGCTTCAATCGGGTACGGTAACGGGCTCATCGGAGCACCATTCAGGCCCGATCGCCCTTGGCAGTTTCATTGGCTTTCAGCCCGTCTGCGAAATTGATGAGCCACTCTCGCAGCTCACCGCCAAGCTCGTCGTGTTCGACCCCAAGAAGTACGTTAGCTTTGATCCACTCGGAACGATCACCGGTGTCGTACCGTCGGCCACCAAAGACAACTCCGAGGATCGGCCCTTCGCCTTCCCCGGTCGCAAGCATATTGAGCGCATCGGTGAGTTGGTACTCGCCGCCGCGTCCCGGCTCAAGGTTGTCGATCAGCTCGAAGATTTCGGGGCGCAGCACATAGCGCCCGATCACGGCCAGGTTCGATGGTGCCTCTTCTGGATCCGGCTTCTCCACGAGACCCGTGATGCGGACCACGTCGGGCTCGTCGGTAAGCTCAACCGCCGCGCATCCGTACAGGTGCACCTGCTCGGGTGGCACTGGCATGAGAGCCACGACGCTTGCGTACTGCTGATCGTGCACTTCAATCATGCGGTCAAGCAGTGGGTCACGAGGATCAATCAAATCGTCGCCCAGCAGCACCGCAAAGGACTCATCACCAACGTGCTTGCGCGCACGACCCACTGCGTGGCCGAGGCCGAGCGGCTGCCCCTGGCGAAGGAAGTGCACATCTGCGAGGTGGCTTGCCCACTTCACCTTGTCAAGCCTGTCACTATCGCCCTTCAGCTGCAGCGTCTGCTCAAGTTCGGGCACGCTGTCGAAGTGGCTGGTGAGGTTCTCTTTGTTACGGCCCGTGATGATGAGCACATCGGAGAGGCCAGCAGCTACTGCCTCCTCGACCACGTATTGAATCGCTGGCTTGTCGACGATTGGCAGCATTTCCTTCGGCATTGCCTTAGTTGCTGGCAGAAAGCGAGTGCCAAGTCCGGCCGCCGGAATAACGGCTTTTGTGACTGAGTGATGCGGATTCGTCATGACCGGTAGCCTACCGGCTGGTCCGTTACTCAGGTGATCAGGCAGTACCGAGAAGCCGGGCAGCTGAGTCGTGCACACTGGTTACAATGTGCACGTGACGGATACAGCCGAACTCAAGCAAGCATTGCGCGCCCGCATTCGCGCCGCACGGATTGCAATGGGCGAGGATCAGCGGGCCGAAGCACGAACCGGCCTGACCACGCGACTGAGCGAATTGGTGCTTGCCCAGGGCGCACGGTCACTTTCGTGCTTCCTGCCGATGGCGTCCGAACCGGACACCCGCCCGTTTCTCGAGTGGGCGCAGCAGCAGAGCATCGACATCTTGTTGCCCTCATCACAACCCGGAGGAAACCTGAGCTGGATCAGGCCGAGCGGCGCTGGGACGGTGCGCGGCGCTCACGGGGTAGACGAGCCCGTTGGAGAGACCCTCGGCCCAGACGCGATCGAGAACGTGGACCTCATGTTGATCCCCGCCGCAGCAATCGATGTGCGTGGGAACCGATTGGGCTGGGGCCGCGGCTATTTTGACCGGACGCTCACCCTGATAGGTGGTCGGGCACCTGTGTTTGCGGTGATCCATGATCAAGAACTCCTGGAGTCGGTCCCAACCGAAGCCCACGATGTCGCAATCACCGGAGTCGTCACGCCGCTGCGCACCCTCACCTTCTGACGCCCAGGCTGGTTCTAAGCATGGCGGGCTAGGATAGAGCATTGTGCCTACCTACGCTTACCGTTGTGCTGCCTGCGACCACTCGTTTGACATCTACCAGCAATTCAGCGACTCGGCGTTGACCGAGTGCCCTGAATGCGCCGGCAAGCTTCGCAAGGTATTCGGCTCGCTCGGAGTGACCTTTAGCGGCTCCGGCTTCTACCGCACCGATTCTCGCGCCGAGAGCAAGTCGAGTAGTTCGTCTTCGTCAAGTAGCGCTTCTAGTTCAAGCAGCAGCTCTTCGAGTAGCGGGTCAACGTCCAGCAGCTCTTCGAGCAGCTAAGGGTTGCCGCAACGCGATGCGTTGCTCTAAGCGCCTTAGAAAACTGCGCCCGAGGGCGTGCGCAGGGCGTTCGGCGCGCAACGCGATGCGTTGCTCTAAGCGCCTTAGAAAACTGCGCCCGAGGGCGTGCGCAGGGCGTTCGGCGCGCAACGCGATGCGTTGCTCTAAGCGCCTTAGAAAACTGCGCCCGAGGGCGTGCGCAGGGCGTTCGGCGCGCAACGCGATGCGTTGCTCTAAGCGCCTTAGCCCCAGTGAGGCGGCTTGTCTGCCTTTAAGCGATCGTCGTTCTCGCTTCCTGAGCGAGGCGCCTCGGGTGGATCAAAGGGGTGCGGATCGCTGCCCTCGGGTGCCGCTTGAGTCACCCTGCGGCGCCCCCTAGCACGGGGTTGAGCATCCCGCGGAGGCCGCTCACTCCCGCTGGCGTCTACGTCACCATCAGCGCGAGCATCGGGTTCCTCCGCGCCGCCCTGCCACGCCACCATCAGAACAGGGTGCCGGCGCTGGGCTGCCCCTCAGCCGCGGCATTCTGACCCGCTGCGGCCGGATCCTCGCCACCTACTGCTTCCGGGTCGTAGCCAACGATGCTCGCAACCCGAAGAGCCACCCGTTCGGGGTCTGCGAACAGATCAAAGCTGTGCACGCGGTGGTAGTGCCAGCCAAGACGGCGCAGCACTGCCGGGCGCAGACGCAGTGCGCTACGCAGACCATGTTCGTGAGCACCGGCGAAGTCGAGATCAATCGCGATAGCTCGCTCACCGAGCGAGGCTGCGAGCGGAATCGCTCCGCGATAATCGAGCGCAACTGTGAGGCCAAGGCGCTGTAAGTGGTCGGCGAGATCACTGAGAAGCGGGTCACGCTCGGCCGGCAAGGAAGCCTGTGCAGGCTCGGGGTGCTCGAGAGCCAACAGCTCCGAAAGCTCCACCACGCCGTGCTTGATGCGCGCGGAATCGAGGTGCTCGGGGCGGAAGCAACTCACGATCGTCATACCGCGGCGCGCGCGGGTCATTCCGACTGCGATCAGGCGTTCGCCCCCCGGTTTGCCGAGTGAACCGAAATTGGAGAGCACGCGACCGTGAGGGGTCCGACCATAGCCAATCGAGAAGATCACACGATCACGACTCTGCGCCATCGCCTGTTCAAGCGTGAGCACCGCGAATGGCTCCGCACGCTCACCGAGCAAGAACTCGCGGTACTGCGGCAGCTTCGAAAAGGCTTGCAGCACAGCCTGCTGCACTCGCACCGCATGCCTCGTACTCGCGGTGAGCACCATGAGCGACTCGCGTGGCCGCTCAGCCGCGTGCTGAAGCACGAGCTGCACGACCCGATTCACCTCTGCGTCGGTACTCTCAACCGCACCGCTTTGCGGGTCCGGAAGGCCCTGCCCATCGGTAACAAACTCGATCGTCAGGCTTGAGTGCCCCAGGAAGGTTCCGGCCCACGGAAGCGACTCGATATCGCCACCGTAGAAGCGCGAGTTCACCAGATTCGTGAGGTCTTCGCCGCCGGCTCGGTAGCTGCGGGTGAGCGAAAGCTCGGGTAGAACCGCGCGCAACTGAGCATAGGCGCTGTGGCTATGGAGATCCTCGAGATTCTCCGTAGCTGTCTGAGCCTCCGCGTGCAGGCTGCGTACCGCAATCTCGAAACGAGAGGGTGTCTGCGTGACGGTGTCACCAAACGCAACCACCTGCTGAGCGCGACGAATCGCACTCACGTTCTCAACGAGGGTGGTGGCCCCGGCATCGACCATCAGAACCGTGTCAAAGCGAAGCTCAGACGGCAGTCCTGCGACCTCGTAGGGAGAGAGGACCCACACTGGGGCAAGCGTACCGAGCAGTGTCGGCGCCTGCTGTGCCAGCTGCAGCACCGACGCATCGCCGCTTCGCAGCAGTTCGCGCAGCGCCAGGGCTTCACCGCGACTGTCGGTGACTGCGATGCGCCATGCATCAGCAAGTCTGCCTGCCAGCACAGATCCGCTTGCTCCGGAATGCGCATCATCCACAAGCCTGAAATCGGCCTCGAGTCGTTCGATCACCGCGGTGTTCGCACTGAGCAGCGCATCGTTCGTCTGCAGCATGCGCTCGAGCACGGATTGCCACCAAGCCTGCTCGAGTTCTGCAGATGCCTGTGTGACTGGCACGTGGCGTGCCGAGAGGTCGTCAATCAGCTCTTCGAGATGCGCCGCACGAAGGCGCTCGACGATTGCGGTGCGCTCTTGAATGTTCTGCAGCACCTCGCTCTCGCGAGCCAAGTCAGTCGTTCTGCGTGCCAGGGTCGGCAGTGGCATCGTGCGCAGGCGCTCGCTGTCACGTTCGACTCCGAGTACGCGGTCGAGCTCATCAAGATCTTGGTAGGCGGCCTGGAACGCGGTTGCCACGTCTGCGATACCGAGCGGGACCGCGGGTGGTGCCCCAACGACCGTGCTGTACCGTTGCCAGAGGACGCGCTGCTGCTGAATCTGCAGGAGGCGCGCGTACATGTCGCTGACGTGCACGCCAGGGCGCACATACTCTCGTGCCAGCTTGCGAAGTCGACGTCGGTTTCCGTTCGACATATCTTCGCCGCCGCGCGGTGCGTGTGCCGCGATCACGTCGTCAAGCGCACGGTCAAAGACATCTGGCGAAAAGAGATCGAGGGTATCCCGGACTCCCATGAGCAGTCTCAGGTAGACACCGAGTTCGGCCACAGTCTCGTAGTGGCGCAGCGAAGTTTGCTCGATGAGCTGGTTTGCCTGCGAAATGAGGCGCGGCAGCTGAGACTCGGCAAGGTCGACCGCGAGCGCATACGCATTGCGAGCCGCCTCCGTCGTGGTGAAATCCACGCCGTACCACGGCGAATCGGTTGGGCCGTACTGGAACTGGCCGAGCCGAGCCGCCTCGGTGATGTCTTCGGCAATCGAAGTGCGGTCAAGCGTCAGGTGCCCGAGCGCCTTGTCGTCAAGCCTCACCGTTGTCGCCGGCGCTGGATTCAGTGCCGCCAAGTGGCTCAGCTCGCGAAGAGCATCG
>JAUCCH010000007.1:0-6757 GCA_034676385.1 Leucobacter sp. | reverse complement strand
GCGTTTCCTGCGCGCAGAACAGGAGAACGGCCATGGCCGTCGTACAGATCCGCCAGCTGCTCGACAGCGGCGTCCACTTCGGACACCAGACACGTCGCTGGAACCCGAAGATGAAGCGCTTCATCTTCACCGAGCGTTCGGGCATCTACATCATCGATCTGCAGCAGTCGCTGACCTACATTGATGACGCCTACGAGTTCGTGAAGAACACCGTTGCTCGTGGCGGCAACATTCTTTTCGTCGGCACCAAGAAGCAGGCCCAGGAGGCCATTGCTGAGCAGGCCGACCGTGTAAACCAGCCCTACGTGAACCAGCGCTGGCTGGGTGGTCTGCTGACCAACTTCCAGACGTGACCGGGCGCCTGGAGCGCATGAAGGAACTCGAGCAGCTCGACTTCGAGGGTGGCACCAGTGGCTTCACCAAGAAAGAGCTGTTGCTGAAGAAGCGCGAGCTCGACAAGCTGCAGAAGTCGCTTTGCGGCATCCGTCAGATCACCAAGACCCCTTCGGCTCTCTGGGTAGTCGACACCAAGAAGGAGCACCTCGCGATTGATGAGGCGCGCAAGCTTGGCATCCCCGTGATCGCTATCCTCGACACCAACTGCGACCCCGACGAGGTCACCTACCCATTCCGGGTAACGATGACGCAATCCGTTCGGTTGCACTGCTCACCCGCGTGATCGCTGACGCTGCGGCTGAGGGCCTCATGGGAGCGCCACCAGAAGCCTGCTGAGGGCGAGGCTGCTGAGCCGCTCGCTGAGTGGGAAGTCGAACTGCTCAATGCAGACAAGACTGAGGCACCTGCCGCTGAGGCAACCGAAGCTCCCGCTGCAGACGCCGCAGAAGCTGCAGAGGCACCCGCCGCTGAGGCTGTAGAATAGGCTCCGGCAGCAGAGACTGCTGAAGCACCTGCTGCCGAATAGTTTCGGCTGCATTTCAGCAATCGGTTCATAATTTTCACATCTTTTTTAAGGAGTCACACATGGCTGCAGTAGCATTGCCGCTGTGAAGGAGCTGCGCGAGCGCCTCGGCGCTGGCATGCTCACAGCAAGAACGCACTCGTCGAGGCTGATGGAATCGAGAAGGCCATCGAGATCCTGCGTCTCAAGGGTCTGAAGGGCGTCGCAAAGCGCGAGGGCCGCGAGGCTAGTGAGGGCATGGTCGGCGTTCGTCAGAGCGAGGGTGCGGCTACCATGATCGAGCTGGTCTGCGAGACTGACTTTGTTGCGAAGAACGAGAAGTTCCTCGCGCTTGGTGACAAGGTACTTGACGCAATCTCAGCTGCTGGTTCTGCTGATGTTGACGCAGCTCTCGCAGCTCCGCTTGACGGCAAGACTGTTGGCGAGATTCATCATGGATGAGTCGGCAATCCTCGGTGAGCGCATCGTTCTGCGTAAGGTATCGCGTATCGAGGCTCCGGCTACCGCTGTGTACCTGCACCGCACCTCAAAGGATCTGCCCCCGCAGATCGGTGTGGTCGTCGGCTACGAGGGCGCAGACGACAAGGTTGCATTGAGCATCGCTCAGCACATCGCGCTCGCTGATCCTCTCGACGTTGCTCGCGAGGAAGTTCCTGCAGAGGACGTCGATAAGGAACGCTCACTTGTTACTGAGATTTCTCGCAACGAGGGCAAGCCTGAGGCTGCACTGCCGAAGATTGTTGAGGGCCGCCTGAACGCGTTCTTCAAGCAGGTCGTGCTCAGCGAGCAGATTCACGCACTCGATGCTGATAAGCGCGAGGTTGCAAAGGTTGCGGAGGCAGCTGGCATTACTGTGAAGGGCTTCGCCCGCAGCAAGGTCGGCGCCTAACACGCGAATGAGAGCCCGGGTCGTATCCATTTCGACCCGGGCTCTTGTCTTGCCCAGTATCAGCGGGCAAGAACAGAATTTTCAGTGCGCGAAGCACTAGACCCAGTTCCGGGTGGCAACCTATTGATGGGCACCACTAGGCTGGAATGCAGAACATCTCACCACAAGGAGTTCCTACATGACCGAACCTCGCAAGCGCCGCGTTCTGCTCAAGCTCTCGGGGTGAGGCCTTCGGTGGCGGAACACTTGGTGTGAACCCCGACATTGTGAGCCAGATCGCACGCGAGATCGCTGCTGCGATGGATTCTGCCGAGGTTGCAATTGTGGTCGGTGGTGGCAATTTCTTCCGTGGAGCCGAGCTTTCGCAGCGCGGGATGGATCGCGCGCGCGCCGACTACATGGGCATGCTCGGCACGGTCATGAACTCGCTCGCGCTGCAAGACTTTCTTGAGCAAGCTGGGGTCGAAACCCGTGTACAGTCCGCAATCACCATGACTCAGGTCGCGGAAACATACATTCCATTGCGGGCGGTGCGTCACCTTGAAAAGGGACGCGTAGTTATCTTCGGTGCTGGCGCAGGCTTGCCCTACTTCTCCACGGACACAGTGGCGGCCCAGCGTGCGCTCGAGATTGAGGCAGACCAGGTTCTTGTTGCAAAGAATGGTGTTGACGGTGTGTACACCGCAGATCCGCACAAGGACCCGACTGCGAAACTGATCGATGAGATCACTTACAACGACGCGCTCGTGAAGGGCCTGAAAGTGGTCGATTCGACCTCCTTCAGTCTTTGCATGGACAACGGCATGCCAATGCGTGTGTTCGGCATGGAGCCAGCGGGTAACGTCACCGCTGCAATCCGTGGCGAGAAGCTTGGCACGCTGGTGTACAGCTGATCGTCGATAGACTTTTCACTATTGAACTCACTCTGAAGGAGTAACCGTGATTGATGAGGTTTTCACCGACGTCAAAGACCGTATGACCAAGGCCCTTGAGGCAGCACGCGAAAGCTTCGGTACTGTGCGCACCGGTCGTGCGAACCCGTCCTTGTTGCAGAACCTGCATGTCGATTACTACGGCACCATGACACCGCTTCCACAGCTCGCGTCTGTCGCAAACCAGGATGCGCGTAGCTTGATCATCACCCCTTACGACAAAGGCGCGATGAAGGGTATTGAGCAGGCCATTCGTGACATGCCCAACCTTGGTGCGAACCCCTCCAACGACGGCAGTGTGATTCGCGTCACACTGCCTGAGCTCACGGAAGAGCGTCGTCGGGAGTTTGTGAAGATCGTGAAATCTCGTGCAGAAGATGCTCGCGTAGTCGTGCGCAATGCTCGTCGCCACGGTAAAGACTCACTCGATGTGCTTAAGAGTGAGGTTGGCGAGGACGAGCTTGCTCGTGCGGAGAAGGAACTCGACAGCATCACGAAGCAGTTCATCGACAAGATTGATGAATCGTTGAAGCTCAAAGAAGCAGAGTTGCTGGAGGTCTAGCAACACTATGAATGGGCAGGACCGTCGCGACGAGCTGCGGGGCGAATTGCGCGCACAGCTCGACGGCGCGAAAGCCCAGTTCGAGGCAACCAGTGCAAAGATTGAGCAGAAGGCGGGTAGAAACCTCTTTCTAGCCGTACTCAGCGGACTCATCTTTGCTGCGGCTTTTGTTGTGACGCTATTTACTTTTCAATGGGCCTTCATCGGTCTAGTCGCAGCGCTTGTCACGGTCGCTTTGATCGAGCTCGCGTCTGCATTTCGGATTGCTGGTCGACGTGTGCCCAGGATCGGCGCAGCTGTCGGCGGTTTGATCATTGTGAGCGGTGCCGCATTTTTCGGCGCCAAGGGGATGCTCCTTGGTCTATTTGCCGCGTCTGCCTTGCTCGTTGTTTGGCGTCTGTTAGAGGGGCTCGTCCCTGCTTGGGAAGTTCCGCCGAAAACCTTGGTTCGAGATATCTTTTCCGGGCTGTTTGCTCTCGTCTACGTCCCGTTCCTCGCCTCACTGACGATTCTCCTGGTACAGGCGCCCAACGGCGAGTGGTGGGTGTTTGCTTTGGTGCTTGTGGTTGTATCTGTCGATGTCGGCGCGTATGCCGCCGGTGTGACGCTTGGCAAACACAAGATGACCCCGAGAATCAGCCCGAACAAGACCTGGGAGGGCTTCGGAGGCGCAGCACTCTCCGCAATCTTGGCCGGGGTGCTGATCTCGTTGTTCGCACTCGGTCAGCCGTGGTGGGTGGGTGTGTTGCTCGGGCTGGTAGTCCTGCTTACGGCTACCGGTGGGGACCTCACAGAGTCGCTGATCAAACGTAATCTGGGAGTGAAAGATATGAGTTCATGGATTCCGGGTCACGGGGGGTTCCTCGACCGACTTGATTCAATATTGCCTTCAGCTGTAGGTGTGTATGGAGTCGCATTGACCTTGGGAGTGCTGGCATGAGTCGCAGATCTACCGCCACTTCGACGAAGGATGCGAGTGCGTTTCCTCTCGCAGGCCGTGGACACCTGGGGTATCAGAAGGATGTCGTCGATGCATTCCTCGATCGAGCTAGGCAAACTTACGATCAGGAACAAGCAGCTGCAAACCCAGTAACGTCGGTTGAGATTCGGCACACTGGGTTTCCTTTGAAACGGCATGGCTATTCTGCCCGGTTCGTCGATGCTGCGATGGATCGACTTGAGGAAGTCTTTTACGAGCGTGAGCGTAGGATCCGCACTGCCGAGATCGGCGAAGACGCATGGTGGGCTGAGATCGGGCAGTTGCTCCGTGAGGTTCGTGGGCGACTTGATCGGCCCCGAGGCAAACGATTTGACGTACGCGGCCCATTTGCCAGCGGGTATCGTCGGTCACAGGTAGATGCCTTCCTGGACCGTGTCTCTGCGTTGTTTGCGGGCGAGGATCAGCTGTCCACAGCAGAAGTGAGGGGCGTGGTGTTTCACTCACAATGGCGTGGATACAGCGAGGATCAAGTTGATGCACTGCTCGATTCAGTAATTGAGCTGTTGCTGGGTACGCGCTGAGCGCTCACCACCGAGACTCGACTGATCATTAAGACTGAGATATAATCGTTATATTGTGACTATCGCCACGAACCCTCAGACCGCCCGGCTGCGCTTCAAGCGCGTGCGCGGCTACCTTGCCTCACTCGCTGTGGTCGGTTTTGCGGCGACGGCAATTATTGGTCCGCTTGCACAGCCCGGCCCAGCTCTCGCAGACCAAGACTTCTACGACCGGATCAATCAGCAGTTCGTGCCATCAGACGTTGAGCCTCTCAACATCCACCTCGAGGCGTCAACTGCCGAGGAATTACCCCCCGAGCCCGAGCCAGAACCGGTGGCGACCTCGGCTGGCTTTGCATCGGTTCTAATGTATACAGGCGGTGGGTCGCCGGCTGAGTGGATGGCCGCAGCAGGTATTCCCGAAAGCGACTGGGGATATGTCGACGCGATCGTGAGTCGTGAGAGCGGCTGGAACCCAAACGCAACGAACTCAAGTAGTGGTGCATGCGGCCTTGTGCAAGCTCTGCCTTGCAGCAAAGTTCCGGGAGGGAACGGCTACGACCCAGTGGCAAACCTGACCTGGGCCATTGGTTATGCGCACGGGCGCTACGGTGGATGGCCACAAGCGTACGCCTTCTGGCAGGACAATCACTGGTGGTAACGGTACACCCCAACACTCATGGCGCGTAAGCGCGGCCCGAGCAAGTACCAGCGTGCTGCTCAGGAGCCGCCTCGTGATGTCACGAGGCTCGCGTATGGGGGAGCGAGTAAGCAGTTTAGGCGCGGTACAGAATGGTTTGTGCGGGAGATTCCCGCGCACCGTGCTGAAAAACCATATCGTTGCCCCGATTGTGGTGTCGATATTCCCGCGGGACAGGCACACGTTGTCGCCTGGAGTGCCCAGCACCTGTTTGGCGACGGCGCCGCCGTACAAGAACGCAGACACTATCACGCCCACTGCTGGAGACTCGTTTAGAGCCTAGAGAGCCTCGTTGGCCGTACCCGGCAACCTGGTGCACTGGAGCTTAATCCTAGAAAAGGGTGTCTTGCTGTTCTGGTACAAGAGAGACATCAGGCGTTGGTGGTGACTCTGCGAGTCCGGGGCCATGAGGGGGCTGCTGGCCACGCTGGTAGGCGGTGGCCGCGGCACGTGCTCGGTCATCAGCAGCCTCGTTTAGGGGGTGTCCAGCGTGCCCCTTCACCCATTCGAACTTCACCTGCCTGCCCTGCATTGCGAGGTCGAGCGACTCAAGCAGCTCTCGATTGAGTACCGGCTTTCCGTCGGCTTTGCGCCAGCCGCGTCGCTTCCACCCAGGCATCCACTGCGTGACTGAGTTAATGACGTACTGGCTGTCGCATACCACGATGAGTGTTTCGTCGGCGCGATGGGCGGTGGCGTGAAGCAGGTCAATGACCGCCATGAGCTCACCTTGGTTGTTGGTGGCACGGGGCCACCCGCCGGCACGCCACTGCGAGTCGTCGATGTACCAGGCCCAACCAGCGGGGCCCGGGTTTCCCAAGGCAGAGCCGTCTGCAGCAGCGGTGATGGTCATGCGTCGTCGGCCGATTGCACGGTCGAATTGGTTTGCTGGCCTTCTACTGATGCCTCGGTGGTTGGCTTCACACTTTGTTCAAGCTTTTGCGCGTTCGTGACCACCTCACCAAGGCTTTCGAAGTAGCGTGCCACGGCCACGCGTTCGACCTTGAGCTGAGTCATACGGTCTTCAGCTGCTGCCAATACCTTCTGGGCGCGGTTCTCGGCTTCCGTGAAGGTGTGGTTCGCGCGCTGTTCAGCCTCATGCACGATGTCGCTTGCCTGACGTTCTGCGCTCAGGCGCATCTCACGAGCATCCGCAGCTGCGCCACCCAGGGCTCGTTCGTATTCACTTCGCGCTGTATCGAGCTGCTGCTGTAGCTCGGTGAGTGAGGATCTCGCATCACTGAGCTGCTGGTTC
>JAUCCH010000006.1:0-28561 GCA_034676385.1 Leucobacter sp. | reverse complement strand
AAACTGCTCTTAACGAATCTGGTGTTCGCACGATTCGTCGCGAGGGGCGAGAGAGCGGTCGCTGGGTGCTCATCGACTTCGGTGACCTCATCGTGCACGTTTTCCACCAAGAAGAGCGAGATTTCTATGGGCTTGAGCGCCTCTGGAAGGACTGCCCCGCGATCGATCTGGCACCCATGCTTGAGACCGTGCCCTTAATTTGCAGATCGATGCCCCTGCTGGTGTAGAGTAGAGGGGTTGTGGGTGAGCATTCGCCCGACTTCCATGGGTCTGTGGCGCAGTTGGTAGCGCACCTGCATGGCATGCAGGGGGTCAGGGGTTCGAATCCCCTGAGATCCACTCGTTACATTCGAGGGTCTTCGTTCGGGATTCGACACGAAAACACGGTGAAACGCGGTGCGTTTCACGTTGGGTGTTTGCGTGCCCCTCAGTGCTCCCAGATCAGGAAGGGCTCTCCGCCAGATCAGGGCACCTAAGTTGCCCGGACCGCTGGTGTCCGGGCTTAAGCAGCACCGTGCCCCAACACCCATGATGCGGCTTCAAAACGCACGTACTGTCCAGAATAGCTTCTTCGGCATCCTGTGGCGTCGGCCAGCTTGAGACCTTTACAGCCACCACACCGGTTGCACGGTTGATGTAGATGACTTGACCGTGAATACCGAGAGCCAGCATGACATCACTACTTGGGCCTGGAAACCAGAACCCGTTGCGGTACATCCCGCCCACCATAAACGTGGCATCTGAACTTACCGCGAACGCCGACCTTGAATCCGGTTCCCCCGTGTAGGTGTCCTCTACCAACCAAGAGGGGAGCACCGCGGTGCCGTCAAGCGCGAAACCCTTGTTGACGAACAGATGTCCATAGCGAGCGAGATCCCGCATAGCCGCTGATACGCCGCCGTCAAACATACCGGACCCAACACTGTCGATTCCGACGTGCGCGTTAAACTCGGTATCCATTGGGTTGCCAGAGCCGCTGTGACATGACTTCGGCGGCATGGGTACCCGTTGCGCCCTGGATCACGAACCCGAGCGCATCCGTCTCGCATGACTTGTAGTCGAAGGCCCCGCCATGCGGTGCTTTCTTTTCGAGTGTTGCTAGGAAGTCCAGGAGCGTGTTTGGGACATCAGAGTGGCGTTTTGGGGCCCATCCGATGGCTTCCTCTCCGAGGAGCCGCACCTCTGCATTTTCATCAAGATACTCCTCGGAAAAATCCACCCCCGTGCGCATATCTACAAGGTGGCGCACGACAGATCCGTCGTACCCTGAACCGCGCAGCGCAGGTACGTAGTTCGTTACCGGTGCATCAAGGTCGAGTTCTCCCGTCGCTGCCAGGAGGCAAGCTGTCGTCGCGGTTAGTGACTTCGATACCGACATGAGAAGGTGCATGCCCCCGCGCATGTAGTCACCGTAGTACTCTCTCATCGACAATTTGGCCCTGATGAACCACCATCCACCCCGTCGGTATCGGTGAGGTTCATCACCTCGTTAAACGACACAGCTCGGTCTTCCCACGGGTGGGCGACCATTAGTGTTCCAAGCGATGATGGTCGTGAACCAAACTCCGCCGTCTGTCCACCCCTCAAAATGCGATGTACGGGCAGAAATGACTCGATGTTCTGCATCGACCACCGCAGGTATGGTGCAAACTGCCACTGCCCCAGGGGTGGAGGAACGCGGAACGCGCGTAGTCCTCCACCGCATCAGGTAGGGTGATCGCTCCAGTCGGGGGTGCGGGGTCGTAGAAAGTAGACATAGATATTAGTATCTCAGATCTACTCACCCCTTCGCTGAGGCTGGCTTTGGTTCACCCTTCGGTTCTTCCAGGACTGTCGAATCGTACATACCGCGAACAGCATCGATCAGGTACTTTGCGTGAAGAGTAAGCCCTCCGTGATCTGCCTCAAGCTGCCCCTTCGTAACGATGATTCCCAGATCAGATCCCTTCCAACGGTAGTCACCCGCGTTGTAGATCCGGAAGGAAGAACACTTCCTGATCTGAGCGCAAAGAGTGCCAGTCGAGGCTGGGGTTACTGTAAACCAGGTTCCCAAAGTGATCAATGAGGTAGCGACCTGTGCGAGGTGCCACGTTGATCCGCTCCACAGTGCTCTCGGTATGTTTGATCACCATGTGGCTCCACTCGTCCTCAGAAGCGAGTTCTTCCCAACGCCTATTGATCTCGGCCGTATCGATCTTGAAATCAATTCCCGCATATTCAAGCAGGTGGAACACGAATAGCGGAACGTCTGCATAGGCACCAGCTGTTACGTTCGTGATACCTGAGGCGCCACTTATTCGAGGGGTGAGTTCGCCTAGATAGACATCCCCGGTGTCGGTATCGAGCAGCACGTCCACTTCGAAAAACCCACGGTACCCTTCCTTACCAAGTCGATCACCGAGCGTGCGCACGAGTTCGATGGCGGCATGTCGGCTGATGTCATCAAGCACTGTGGGGAACATCTCGTTCCCCGCCCAACCGCCGCGGTAAGGAGTGAGTTCGTGATGGCCGGTGATTTCCGTCATGCAGGGCCCCACAATGGTGCCCTGCCTAGTGAGCACTGCCTCGATTGCGATTGGCTGGTTATTGATGCGCTTCATGACCTTGATCTCGACACCAATGACCTCGTCAGCGATCGCAGCGAACTCAGCCTCACTTGTCACGAAGTACGTCGTCTTGCCTGAGTCTCCATAGGCAGTTTGGATAACGAGATCTTGACCGAGTTTTGCCTTGTTTGTCACCTTCACGAGCTCATCCCAATCTTTGATGGTCGTGATGATGTTCGGGACGCTGCGTACTCCCACAGAATCCGCGATTTGAGTTGTCACAATCTTAGAGTCGAGTCGTTGACGAAGCGCGTGGCTAGGAAGGATGAGCTCGTAGTCGAGCTCCTCGCAGATCTGCTCGGTCTCTTCATCGAAAAACACCATAACGATCTGAGGACGCATCCCTGGGGGGGTGCGCTGCTCGATGTGTGTGCGTACCTCATGATTACGCAGCAGCCAGTTGTTGACTTCCTCACCGCTCTCGAAGTCAACGGCTGGCTTGTACTGAGGTGTGAATACTCTTGGGTGCACACCGTCCCAGCTGTCGTAATAGGTAATGTATGACAATCCACGCACCCATCGATCAAGCCCTAAGAGGTTGAACGCGGTCGCACCGACAAAGAACACAGGCGCTTCGTTCGTCCTAAAATAGTGACGGATTTCAGAAATGTTCTTTAGCTTAGTGAATCCACTCCGGCCAATTGAGACAGGGCCAGACTTGGGGTTACGCCTCGAACGCCTGCGGGACCCAAGCTCGGCCACATTCTCGACCGATTCAGATCCTGAGCCGATCGCAGAGCCCTTAATCGTACCGCCCTTAATCGATCCACCCTTCGAGGTGCTTGGAGCTGTTGGAGGCTTCGTGGCACCGCCCTTCGCGGTCGAGGAGCTTGTCGCTCCTGTGGACTTCACCGCCTTAGCCTCTATCTGGTCTTCTGCCTTTGGTGACGCGATGGCTGGCTTCTTTGGTGCGGCAGCCTTGGCGGGAGCCTTCTTCGCAGTGGAGGCACTGGCTGGTGACTTTACTGCTGGTCTTGTTGCCTGCTTCGCAACAGCTTTCACTGCCGGCTTCTCGGCAGCTTTCATAGCTGGCTTCTCCGCAGCCTTCGCAGCTGGCTTTGCCGCCGGCTTCAGAGCAGTATTCTCGGCCGGTTTTGCCGCGGCCTTCTCGGCTGTTTTCACCGCTGGCTTCTCTGCTGCTTTTACAGCTGTCTTCTCCGCCGGTTTCTTCACCTGCGCTATAGTGTCAGGCGCCTTTGTCGCAGGTACCTTTGCAGCGGTACTCTCCGAGGTAGAGCTTTTGGGTAGGTCATTTGACGAACTCTGACGCGCCATTGCGTTTCCTTTCGTAAGGGCCGGCCGAGCCGGTAATAGGCATGTTATGCCTGTTGCAGCGAGAATGCTAATTGACAGGATCGCGCGGGTGAAATAGTTGTGCAGACGTGACGCGTTGGTCGAAAAGCCTCACCCAATTGATATGATTGGGGGTCAATTCTTGACAGATTATTTGAATCGTACCCAATTTCCTGTCGTCTCCCTTTCTGGTGAAGCACTAAGCACTAATTGGGTGATGCAGCCTGAGGCAGACCGGAATGAATAAAATTTCTAGTCGTTCTCAGCTGCTCTTCTGACAGCCTTCCCGTTCTTGATGCGAATTCCAGTGCAGAAATGGCCTGCATCAATACGGGAGTGAGGTGCCTTACGCGTTGGTTACGGTGCGGTCGCCGTAGGCGGGGCGCTGCGCCCTATCCTGGTACCAGTCGCCGCGGGCGGCCTCGAGGGCGGCGCCCACGTCGAATACGATGTCCTCAGCGTAGGGGGCTCCGACAATCTGGGCGCCGATCGGCCCGTCGTCCGCGGAGCGGCCGACGGGCACCACGAGCACGGGGTTCCGGTTGGCGATGTTGAACGCGGTCGTCATGGCGAATGCGACGTGGCTTTCGCTCGTGACGCCGTTGACGGTGACACCGTCTTCGTAGTACTCCTCGGCGAGCAGCGCTGGTGCACCGGCCGTGGGGAGCACAAGCGCGTCGTACTCAGCAAAGACCTTGGCCAACTCCTCGTGCACCTGCACCTCACGCTCGAGCCCGCCGAGTACGCCGTTCTTCTCAAAGTACTTCGTCGCCAGTTTCATTGCTTGGCGTGTGTACGGCTCAAGCTGATCCATGACACCCATCTCGGTGATTTCGGCGATCCACGGGGTGAAAATGGTACCGAAGTGGGTCCAGGCAGTCTCCATCACAAACTCATGGTTGAGGGGAATCGTGACCTCGGTCACGGTCGCGCCAGCGGCCTCCAGCCAAGCACGCGTGCCAGCGATGGCGTCGCGCACATCGGCTTGTGCGCCGTAGTTACCCAGTGTCAGTGCGAGCGCAACCCGTTTGCCGGTGAGGTCGGCGTTTGGTCGGATCGGCTCGCGGTCGAGCAGGCTTACCGGGTCGTCGGGGTGCTGACCCGAGATGACATTTTGCAATATCGCGACGTCGGCGACCGTGCGGGCCATTGGGCCGTCGGTGCAGTAGCGGTCAAGGTTGGTCGGGGCGAGTGCCGGGTTGCGGCCGTAGGGCGGCTTGTACCCGACGACGCCGTTGAGAGATGCTGGAATGCGGGTGGAGCCACCGATGTCTGACCCGGTGCCGAGGGGTGCGTAGCCCGCAGCGAGGGAGGCCCCGGTTCCACCTGATGAGCCGCCGACCGCAAACTTTGGGTTCCACGGGTTACGGGTGATGCCCCAGAGTGCGCCGCGAGTGTATGCGGCGATGCAGAACTCCGGGGTAGTCGCGCGCACCAGCGGAATGCCGCCGGCCTCGACGATGCGCGTGATAATCGGGTGCGTCACCGTTGCGATCTCGTCTTTGAACAGTGGGCTGCCGTTGGTCTCGGGGTAGCCTTCGATCGGTTGTTCTTCCTTCAATACGACGGGCAGACCCTCTAGCGGGCGGGCGGTTCCGTTTGCCCAGCGACGCTCAGACTCAGCGAGCGCATCCTCAAGGGGGAGTCGCTCGCCAGTGGTGGCATTGATCGTGCCTTCGGTCGCGTTGATGTGCTCGATCAACTCGGCGGCGTACGCGGTGGGGGTGAGTTGCCCATCTGCGAAGCGGGCGAGTACCTGGCTTGCGGAGAGGTAAATGTTGGGGCTGGTTGTCATCGGTGACTAGGGCCTGCTGCACGAGTAGGTGACAACTGTGTCAGGCAGCGAGTGCGACCTGCTCGTACATAATGGCCTCGTACTCGATCGGCGTCAAACGCCCCACCCTGGCCTGTCGACGACGACGGTGATAAGTACGTTCAATCCAAGTCACGATCGCAAGCCTCAGCTCTTCCCGTGTGGCCCAGCTGCGCCGGTTAAGGACGTTGTTCTGCAGCAAACTAAAAAACGATTCCATCGCTGCATTGTCACCGGCAGCGCCAACTCTGCCCATCGACCCGACCATGTCGTGTTGGTCAAGCGCACGCCGGAACTTCCGACTCCGAAATTGCGATCCTCTGTCCGTGTGCAGGATGCAACCGGCTACGTTCCCTCGACGCATTACTGCATTGTTCACTGCTCTGACTGCAAGGGATGACTTCATTCGTGAGTCGATCGCGGCCTGCGATTCGGTTCGAGAACACGTCTTTCACCGCGCAAATATAGAGCTTGCCTTCGCGAGTCCAGTGCTCTGGTGATATGGCTGAGCCACAATTCGTTCGGGGCTGTCGCAGTGAACTCACGCTGCACAAGGTCGTCATGCACAGCAGGCCCGGGCCTGGTTCCTTTGCCTCGTGCTTTCTTCTTCCCAAACACAGACCACCAGCCGTTGTCGCGGCAGATCCGCCACGCAGTCCGGTCGCTCATTGCCTCACCGGCTTGTTTTGCTTCGTCGGCAAGGAACCGATGCCCGAACTCGGGGTCTTCCAGATGCGCATCATGGAGCGCGTTGGCGCGATACGCCTGCGTAAGTTCACGCGCTGGCACTGGTGATTTCAGCCACCGATGATAGGGCTGACGTGAGAGCTTCAACACCCGGCACGACACCGCAACAGGAATCCGTCAGCGGCGAGCTCTCTCACGAGCGGGTAGAGCCTTTTCCCGGTGAATGCGCCTGCGACAGATACGCGGCAGCACGACGCAGCACCCGGGCTTCTTGCTCGAGCAGCCTATTCCGGCGGCGCAGTTCTCGGAGTTCGTCATTGTCTGAACGAGTCATACCGGGCTTTTCACCGTCTTCGATGCGGGCTTGCCGTAACCACTTATCGAGGGTGCCGACATGGATGCCGAAGTCCTTCGCGATTTGCGCGAGCGTGACTTCTGGGTCACGGTTCAACGCGACGCGTACGACGTCGTCTCGGAACTCCTCGGGATATTTTGCGGGCATGATGATCATCCTTCCAGGCCAGCCAAAAGCTAGCCATGTCGAATGTCACCTACTCGTGCAGCAGGCCCCTACTCCTACTTGAGGTGGCGCCTACGATCACGGGCGTGTCACGAGTCTACGGATCAGTCAAGTACGTTGTCAATAGCGTTGACAAGCTTCGATTTATCCTGATCTTCATGTCCTTGTGAGCGATTATCACTGCTCCGGTATCCGGTTGACTCATGCAAGAAATGTTCTCGGCCTGCGGCCAGGCGCCGCTGGATGGGTGTTTTACTTAGGGGTGCTGACACCCTCGAACTTGGTCATGAATGCGGAGAAACTGACCTCGAAGCTTACACGCGAGTGGCTGCGCTCGATGTCAAGGAGCAGGCTGTGTACCCGCCCAAGCAGGGGTGTTGTAGCGGGTTACATCTCTGGTGAAGAACTTGCTTGGTGAAACCTTCTACGATGAGAAGAACGATGGATACACCACAGGGGAGCGAAGCAGTCGAGACTCAAGTCGACGAGGATCAGGCAGAGGGCTCTGCGACGCCTGTAGCTGACTGGCGAGCTCAACTGGGGACACTCTTGGGTGTGAAAGCTCCGAGCCCCCAACCTTGAGTGACGATCTTGGCTCGGACTCTCATGCGCAGTTGGCCTTGCAGTTTGAACTGCGTGAGCTGATCCCACGAACCGCAGTGCGGTGGAACGGACCCACGTCGCGAGCAGTGAAGCCAGGGCAGGAACCCGGCAGCGGGATGTATCGGCTCGGGACACGGCCGGCGCTCCGCACAAAGCGCGGCTGGGCACGTGGAAACCTGACGTGGTCAAATATTGGGCACCAGGGAGGTCGCCTCAGCCTTGATACATCCCAACAGCGTTGGTTTCAGCAACTCTTTGCGCTGCATCGGGCCGCGACGACAATTACCGTCGGCCTTGACTCAAGCTGGGTGTTCCTTGACGACTTCGTGAGCCCCGCACTCTGGGCAATGTTTGATCATGCCGAGGATCTGGGCATCAAACTGGTCACTTCCGGAACCCATGCTCCGGTTCAGTTTCATTCGGAGGCCGAGCTGTGCATCAGTGCAACCACAGAGCCTGGTGGGGAGCTTCACTTGCAACCGCTGCTTAGGTTTGACGGTTGCGAGGTTTCGCTTCGAGGCAGTGGCCCTATCGGAGACCACGGACTGTATCTTGTCGCCCGCGACGAGGATCGAGCGGTGCATCGCCCCCGTTCTCGGTGGGGGCTCAAGCACCGCAGAGTTGGCGCTCCTCGTCTCGGGGGCTCCAGCAACGGAGCTTATGGTGCCTCTCGCGGAGCGGGAGTCATTTCTCGCGGACGGTCTACCTGAACTTCGCAACGGTTTCCGCGTGGAAAGTGTCGATGGTTCAGTGGATCTGCCCGCGCCACGCGCCAGCATGGCGGTTCTCACTGCTGCCTGGAAACGCGGACACCGGCTCGTGCTCAGCTGGGCAGTGGGAGGGCGCCAGAAAGGATCCCGATCCCAGGCTCGTAGAACTGTTGCCACTTGAGCTGTTTGAGGATGGGGCTGTTCCCGAGGCCTGGGCAGAAGACTCGGCGGAGTTGCCAGCTGCTGTCGAACTTCGTGGCGCTGATGCAGCCGAGTTTCTCCACAGAGCTGTGCCGCAACTTAAAAAACTTGCAGGTATTGAAGTTCGCAGAACGGGGAATGCTCCCAACTACCGGGAGGCTCAGGGCGAGCCAAAGTTTACGGTCACGACTATTCCAAGCGAGAAGGATGACTGGTTTGACCTCGGTGTGCTGATCACCGTCGAAGATAAGACCGTGCCCTTCGGCCCGTTGTTTCGCGCTTTGGCGAAGGGCGCGAAGAAGCTCCTGCTTATAGACAACTCGTTTCTGTACCTTGACCACCCGGCATTTACCGCATTGGCCGAACTCATCGCTGAGGGCCAGGATCTCGACGAGTGGGAGACGGGGCTGCGGATCAGTCGGCACCAGGCGGTGATCCTGAACGACTTCGAGGATCTTACTGACGAGTCTGAAGCGGCGGATGATTGGCGCGCGCTCATACGAGACCTTGGCAGCGAAACCCCTGTCCCCGTCAAAGTGCCCGAGGGAATCCGCGCGGAGCTACGGCCGTACCAACTCGCTGGTTTCCACTGGCTTGCTTTCCTCTGGCGAAACCGCCTCGGTGGTATTCTCGCCGACGACATGGGGCTCGGGAAGACGCTGCAGTGCCTCACCCTTATCGAGTGGGCAAAACGGGGGAAGTGCAACTCCAGGAGATTCGACCGCTGCCACCCCGGAGCGCCGCCCCTTTCTGGTCGTCGCACCGACCTCGGTCATGGGCAACTGGGCAGCAGAGGCCGCTCGTTTCGCACCAAATCTGCGGGTGCAGGTGCGCAACGCAACAGAGGCTGCTTCGGGTCGGACGGTGGAACAGGATGCTGCAGAGGCAGACATCATTGTCACAAGCTATGCGCTCTTCAGACTCGATTACGAGGGGTACCGTGCCGTAGCTGAGCACCCTGACCGTGGGATCGCGGGTCTCGTGCTCGATGAGGCGCAGTTCGTGAAGAATGGGCGCGCTACTGGAAACGAGCTAGCTGAGAGACTGCCAGTTTCTTGGAAGCTTGCGGTGACGGGCACTCCGCTGGAGAACTCACTTCGAGAGCTTCACGCGCTTACGAAGATTGTCGCGCCGGGATTGTTCCCTTCCGCGCGGAAATTCGAGGAGGAGTACGTTCGTACGATTGAACGCCCTGCCGCTGGAGTATCGGCGGGGCGGGGCGCGGGGAGCGCTCCCGAAGTTCAGAAGGGGCTTCGCACCCGGCGTCTTGCACAACTTCGACGTAGGCTGCGGCCGTTTATCCTGCGCAGAACGAAAGACCTCGTCGCTTC
This sequence comes from Leucobacter sp., assembly GCA_034676385.1. Classification (GTDB taxonomy): domain Bacteria; phylum Actinomycetota; class Actinomycetes; order Actinomycetales; family Microbacteriaceae; genus Leucobacter. Next base: position 18,797 of record JAUCCH010000006.1, on the reverse strand, counting down.
TGAGCTGCCCGAGAAACTGGAGCAGATCTTCGAGATCGAACTTGATCCGGAGCATATGCAGCTCTACGACGCGTTTCTGCAGCGGGAGCGGCAGAAACTCTATGGGCTGATTACAGACCTTGATCGTAATCGTTTTACTGTGTTTCGTTCACTCACGTTGCTGCGCATGCTCGCGCTCGACGCGTCACTCATCGATGCACAGTATGCGGAGCTGCCCTCAGCGAAGCTTGAGGCGCTTGCTGAACATGCGGCCGAACTTGCGAGGGAGGGTAGGCAGGTGCTCGTGTTTAGCCAGTTCACCTCTTTTCTCGACCTCGCCAGGCAAAGGCTGAGCACAGCTGGCATGCGGACGCTGACGCTCGATGGAACAACGCGCAATCGCGAAGCCGTCATCGAAGGCTTCAGGCGGGGTGAGGTTGGTGTCTTCCTCATCAGTCTGAAGGCCGGGGGCGTTGGCCTCAATCTCACCGAAGCAGACACGGTTATTCTGCTTGATCCGTGGTGGAACCCAGCCAGTGAGGCGCAAGCGATCGACCGCGCCCACCGAATCGGGCAGCACAAGCCAGTACACGTGATTCGTATGATTTCACTCGGCACGATCGAAGAGAAGGTGCTTGAACTGCAGCGGCGTAAGCGGGCGCTCTTTGCTGCGGTCGTCGACGACGAAGACCTTTTTGCGCAGGTGATTACGGCGGGAGACATTCGCGAACTACTGGGTTGACGCTGGGCGTGTTGGTTTCGCGGTACTCAACTTAATAGACAGTCAGTTCCGGGCGCGTCGTGAGAGAACTGCGGCAGCGATCGCCACGATCAGTGACGCCCCAGCGCCCAGCCAGATCACTTGGTTCCAGCTCTCGCTTTGCTCGCCAGCGGTTGCAATCATGCTGACGGCGCTCATGCCGATTGCAGCCCCGATGTATCGAGATGTGTTGTTCGCCGCTGTGCCTGTGGCTGCATCCTTTGCAGGCACCGTTGCTACCGCCTGCCGGGCGAGGCCGGCGTTAGAGAGAGCGGTTGCAAGCCCCGTGAGAACCAGACTGACCACCAGCGCAGCATTGTTCGGTGCGCTGGCGGCTCCGAGCATGAGCAGCATAGTGAAGCCAGCACCGGCAATCCCGACCACAATGAGCGTAGCGCCCGAGATCCTCGCCGTGTATGGGCCGAGAATCAAAGCTGCGATAGCGCTTGTTCCAGACCAGAATGCCGTCATCAAGCCAGCGCCGAGGGTATTCATGCCGAGGCTGTTCACGAAGAAACTGGGCGCATACGCTAGCACCGCGATCACACCAGTACCAACCCCGAAAGCCGCAACGGTAGATGCAAGAAAAGGGCGATGCGCGAGCAACTGCACCGGGATCAGTTTGTTCTTTCCGCGCCACTGACTTGCGACAAACGCGGCGAGCAAGAGCGCAGCAATTCCGAAGAGCAGCATCGTGGTGAAGCCGGTGTTGCGCCGCACCTCAACAATCGCGGAGACCAGAGCAATCAGAAACGTGGTCATGAGAATGAAGCCGAGGGCATCGAATCGTCGGGTTGTCGATGCAGCATGGGGGCGGTGGGGAGCCACAAAGAACTGTGATGCGATGAGGGTTACTAGGCCGAGGATCGCCAAGAGTGCGTAGAACCAGCGCCAGGCGCCACCGAGATCGAAGACCCCAACGAGGATCGGCCCCACCGCAGTGCCGAGGCCCATGGCCACACTCCACCAAGTGGCAGTTGTCGTGTGCTTGCGAGTATCCGGTTCGGTGGCGGTGACGAGGCCCAAGCCGGTAGCGATCATTCCGGTAGCGCCTACACCCGCGATAATGCGGGCGATGACGTACAAGAGCACCCCGTCTGCCACTGCGCAGCCAATGCTCGCGATGACAAAGAGCACGGCACCGATCTGAAATACTCGGCGCCTACCAATCCGGTCAGCTACCACTCCAGCGGCGAGAAGTGTCGAGGCAAGCCCAACGCTCATGGATGCAAGAATCCAGGTGTATCCGGCGGGCGAAGCGTTGAATGCTGCGGCCAAGGTAACCGCATTGCCGAGGGGTGCGGTGTAGGCAAGCATGGCCGCGTCCCTTTGAGTGGTGGAAATTCACTTCACCAGTGCAAAGGCCAGTGACTGTAGTTTAGGCTGCTTCGAGGCCGGCGAACATCACCCCCTCGACGCCTGGAGTGATGAGCTTCATCGAGTTCTCGCTGAAGTAGCGACGCTCGGCGGCGTCCCACTCATCGTGCTGCTCAATCAGCACATGCCCGGTAAGGCGCAACAACGCTTCGGGATTCGGGAACGTACCAACAACGTTGGTACGTCGCTTGATCTCTTTGTTGACGCGCTCGAGCGGGTTCGTAGACCAGATCTGCTGCCAATGCTGCGACGGGAACTCAGTGAACGCGAGGAGATCTTCTCTCGCGTCTTCCAGGAGCTGGGCGGCGGCGGGATGGGATCTGCCCAGCATCGTGACGACTTCCTCGAACTGGGCATGCACGAGCTCGCTCTTGCCACGCGGCACGAAGATCGTGCGGATGATCGCCGCGACCATCTGCGCGGCAACTTTCGGGACCCTGGCCAGCACGTTGCGCATGAAATGTACCCGGCATCGTTGCCATGCCGCACCTTGGAACGCGACCTCGATCGCACGGATCAGGCCGGCATGCGCGTCGCTGATCACCAACTGCACCCCGGTCAGGCCCCGGCCTTTGAGGTCGCGGAAGAACTCTGTCCAGAATGGTTCGGACTCGGTGTCTCCTACCTGGAAGCCGAGTACTTGCCGTCTGCCGTCTGCGGCAACCCCGACCGCGATCACGATCGCCTGCGACACGACGCGACGTCCGACGCGGGCTTTGCAATAGGTCGCGTCGACGAACACGTACGGGTAGCTCGTGTCGTCCAGGCGGCGCTCCCGGAACTCGGCGACGTCTTGGTCGAGATTGGCGCAGATGCGTGACACCTCTGATTTCGAGATCCCGCTGTCGGCTCCGAGCGCTCGGACAAGGTCATCGACTTTCCGAGTCAACACGCCCTGCACGTACGCTTCCATCACGACCGCAAATAGGGCCTGGTCCACACGGCGGCGACGCTCCAGCAGTGAGGGGAAGAACGATCCCTCGCGGAGTTTCGGGATTTTCAGGTCGAGATCTCCCGCAGTGGTGGAGAGCGTGCGTGGCCTGGTGCCATTGCGTTGAGTCGCGCGGTTCTCGGAGCGTTCGTAAGGGGCTGCACCGATCACGGTCTCGGCTTCCGCGTTGATCAGTTCTTGAAAGGCGCGTTGGGTGAGAAGCCGGATGCGTTCAGTGGTGTCGGTGAGTTCGAGTTCCTTCAAAAGCTCGATCAGGGCAGACTGGCCCGGAGTCATCGTGTGATGTGTCCTAACTGTGAGTAACTTGGTCGTTCTCACTGACCATCGCACGATGACTCGTCTGTCATCTCGGTGACACACGAACTCCCGGATTTACACCACCCCACGGGACGCGGCCGGCAAGCATCGATACGAACGTGCTCATCACTACCACTGCAAGCACCTTGGGGTAGGCCCCTGGGGCTGGAGGACTGGTCAGCCTGCGATCTTGCGACATCTTGCTATGAGCCTTCTGGGGCACTTCTGCCGTACGTATTGGTATTTGAACCACAAGGATTCTTCGACATAGGTATTTGTGTTCTGAGCCGCCAGTGCTGGCTTTGTGTGCTGGAAACGCAGAAGTCAGACTTCCTGCGGGGTTTAAGTAAACATACATCGAGACGGTGTTCGATTGCGCCCAGGCGCGGCGCAGGCTGCCGCACCCGTCATCAAATGCACGGCATCGAAGTATCGATAAGTCGGGTTGCTCCTTCGCTAGACTGTGTGAAAATTGTGCGGGAAACTCTGGCCGCGAGGAAAAGCTGGGGTCACCCCACCTTGAACGCTTGAGATCCGAAATCGTGAATCAAACTAGTGGAACGAGGATTCGTGAGGTCAGAGAAACAGCGCCTAGTTCCCGCCGCAGTTGGTTCAGGGGTGGCGTTTCTGCTTATCGTAGGATTCGGGTTTTGGCTGGGCCTCGATGGCGAAGCGCCATTCGCAATAGACCGCTGGTGGCACGACCTGGTCGGACTATCGCCAGAATCAGCTGCATTTCCCGTAGCGCACGCACTGCATGTCGCGGGTGGAACACGGGGCGTGGCAGTCTGCATCGCCGTCTGCGCAATCGCACTTTTTGCCATGCGGCGTTGGCGCGATGCCTGCGCGCTGATCACAGCGGGTGTGCTTGGCATAATCCTGTCCGAGACGACGAAGGCACTTGTGGCGCGTCCGCGTCCACTGGATGCCCTCGTTACCGAGCACAGCTTTTCGTACCCTTCGGGGCACTCCATGGGTGCGGCGCTGCTCACGGTTTCGATTGCGCTGATGATCTGGTCGGGACGAGGATCCGCAAGCCCCATAACGAGGTGGGCCTTCGTGGGCGCCGCAATCTGGACCCTCGCGATGATGTGGAGCCGCACGGCACTGCAGGTGCACTGGCTCACGGACACCATTGCGGGTGCGCTGCTCGGAGCATCGGTCGCGATCCTTGCCCGAGTGATCTTTACTTATCGAGTACCGGAGGTGCGTTTGGTTCGCGCGGTTGCCTGAGCCGTCCACGGATCTTCCGGCCAAGGGTGTTTGGGGTACCGACCGCGCATTTCGGCACGCACCTGCTGGTACGGGCCATTCCAAAACGAAGACAGGTCGTCGGTTACGGCGAGGGGCTTTCGTGCCGGTGAAAGCAGGTGAAAGAGCACCGGTACGCGACTGTCAACCAGGCGGGGCGTTTCGGCAAGGCCGAAGACCTCCTGCAACTTCACCGCAACGATAGGTCTCGTCTCGGTGCCCCCTGCTTCGGGATAGGTGATTCGTATATGTGACCCGGAAGGCACCAGAAACTGTTCGGGTGCCAGCTCATCGAGACGAGCCGCTTCGGGCCAGGGGAGCAGCCGTCTCAGTGCTTGGACGATTTCGAGACTCGCAAGCGAACTGCCAGGTCGCAAACGCTTGAGGTCGGGGCCAAGCCAGGTATCAAGCATCGATAGCAAGGCTGTGTCGCGCACGTCGGGCCACGGTTCACCGAGCACTCGATGCAGCATCGCAAGGCGCGAGCGAAGGGAGATCGTTGTGTCGGTCCACTTGAGCGAGGACAAGCCTTCAGCGCGCACATGGGCGCCGAATGCCTGAGCCCCGTCCTCCGCGCGGGGCGCGGCGGGGGTGGAGGCGAGCACGATCTTCCCCAGCCGGCGTTCTTCTCGCACGCGGATGCGCCCGTCCTCGATGCGTGCCACGCGATCACTGCGAACCAGGTTTGCCGCCACGAGAAGGGCGGACTCTTCCGTGAGGGGAGCGGCCAGTCGAATCACCGCTCCGGTACCGTCCGCCGCGCCTCCTTCGGCGCGCTGCACCTCGCGAACCGCGATCCACTCATTTGCAAGGAGTGGGCTGCCCTCGGGAAGCGCCGCGCGGGTTCCACTCGCGAGTAAATAGCTACGCGAGAGCGCTGCAGTGCGGCGAGCAATCCAATCGGGGCGAGTGAGCGCGGTGACTATGCCCGGGGCACTTTCGTGATGCTGACGGAGATCGCCCACAGGTGCCTGCCGAATGGACTCCTCGGTCTCACTCGATGCGAGCCTCTCCAGCCGCGCGGATTCGCGCCGCCATCTCGCGGCACCTGGTGCTCGCCCGGTCTTGAGTTCACGCAGTAGCGAAGTGAGGTCGGCCCCAGGGTCGCGATGATCATCAGAGATCGCTGCGACGACCTCTGCGGCAGTGCGCGCGTTTGCGAGCTCTCTTGCCCCGTCGAGTAGTGCGCGAGCCTCACGCACCCCAACAGGCAGTTGTGCCACACGTTGTCCCATCACGTTAGGTCGTCCCTGCAAATCCACAAGCTCGAGCTCAGTCAGTACTCGCACGGCGGTACTCATTGCGGCCTCCGGAGGAGCCGTCGGGAGCCGGAGGCCCTTTCCGCCGGGTGTGCCCCAAACCGCAAGGAGTAGTGCCGCATCCGTGAGGTCTGCCGAGGCGATCTCGGGGGCTGAAGCAGGCAGCATATGGGCAAAATCGGCCTCTGAGTACACACGCACGGCGCGGCCAGGGCCCTGACGAGCAGCTCGGCCCGCACGCTGTTCAGCACTCGCTCGGGATGCACTCACCGTCACGAGCCCAGCCATGTCGCGACCCTGATCTCGTCGAACCTCACGGGAGAGGCCCGAATCAATGACAAGGCGAACCCCCGGCACGGTGAGCGAGCTTTCTGCGAGCGAGGTGCTGACCACAACTCGGGGCGGCATCGACGGGTCCCGGCCCTGCACCGCCCGATCCTGTTCTCGCGCAGAAATGCGCCCATGCAGTGGGAGCACTTCGAACGGTTCGGCTGATCCTCGAATCTCATTCTGCGCCAGCGTCCGTAACAACTTCACCACTTCATCTACCTCGCGCGCGCCGGGCACAAATACCAGCGCATCGCAGCCGTCGCGTTGCTGCTCCTCCGCAGCGACTCGAGCCAAATGAGAGAGGAAGCCGCGAGAGACGCCGCGACTGTCTAAGCGGGGCTCCGGAAACGGGGCGAAACTCATGCAAAGCGGATGCAATGCTGAAGGAATCTGCACTATCGACTCAACTGAAGCCCCCAGGATCCCGGCGAATCGTTCAGTGTCCAGGGTCGCCGACATTGCGACGAGAAGCAGGTCTTCGCGAAGCTCACGCACCTCTGGCAGCATGCCGAGCAGCAGGTCGCTCTCAACGGACCTCTCATGCACTTCGTCGAGAATCACAGCCGCGACGTCATCTAGAGCAGGGTCAGAAAGCAAGCGTCGGAGCAACACCCCTGGCGTGAGCACCTCGATGCGCGTGCTTGCGGAGATCTTTCGCTCGCCGCGCACCGTGTAACCAACAGCGGCACCGAGGTCGGATCCATCGAGCTCAGCGATTCGCCGTGCCGCAGCGCGAACCGCAACCCGGCGCGGTTCGATCAGCAGCACCTTGCGGTTGCCTCGCCCGGGGTCGTTGCTCAGAAGATTCGCGACAAGAGCCGGAACGTAAGTGGTCTTGCCAGTGCCAGGCGGTGCGGACACCACCATCGCGCCGGTGCCCACGGCGAGAGCGAGCTCGTGCCCTGCACTCGCGACAGGGAGCCCCGCGCCAATGCGTGCGAGATCAAAATGGTGTTCTCGCCGACTCATTGTTCCAGCCTAGAGTGTGTCGCCTATCGAACCTGGGTCACAGCGAACGAATACTTGGGGCTCACGTACGCTTCCTGTGATTCGACCAGCCGCAGCTCGCGATCACCAGAATTCAGGGTGTTCTCTAACAATTCGAACACGCTCGCAGCCGTGTGGCCGAGCGCCTCTGCTGCGTCGCCTGATCCTCGAAGCTGGGCAGAGAACAACGCAGCCGTCACGTCGCCCGAACCATTCGCCTTGAACGGAAGCTGTGGCGTCTGCACGAGCCACGCACCGTCGGGCGTGACCGCAAGCATCTCAATCGTGCCCTCAGGGCGATCCGGACGCAGCACGCTCGTCACGAGCACCGATTTCGGGCCAATCCCGCGCACGATATCGACCGAAGCGAGAGTCTCTTCGATGGTGTGCGGATCAGTGCCGGTAAGAAACCCGAGCTCAAACTGGTTCGGTGTAATCAGGTCTGCATTCGGCACGACACGATCGCGAATCAGCGACTGAACCTCTGGCGCGACGAAGCAGCCCGATGCCGCGCTCCCGAGCACTGGGTCACAGGCATACATCGCCTCAGGGTTTCGCTGCTTCACAAGCTCGACGGCATCGAGGATCGCATCACCGATATCGTTGCCACCTTGATAGCCGCTCAGTACCAATTGCACATCGGTCAGCCCACCACGTGCATCGATGCCGCGGACTACGTCTCGCACATTGTCGCCGGTCAGTAGCGGCCCACCCCACTCGCCGTAACCTGTGTGATTTGAAAACATCACCGTATACACCGGCATAACTTCGTGGCCAATGCGCTGCAACGGGAAGACCGCAGCCGAGTTGCCGACGTGACCGTAGGATACTGAACTCTGGATAGAGAGGATGCGCATCGTTCGATCATCTCACTTTCGGTGCAATGTGGACCAAAGACACAGGGTTCACGGTGTAAATCGGTCCACAAGATAGGGTGTGCAACGGGATACAATTCCCGCAACTCCATAAAAGCTTGCACAATGAAAGGTGCGCTTGATGAATGACTCGATCCTCTGCGAGGTCGCAGACGGTATTGCCCGCATCACACTGAATCAGCCTGATCGTTTGAACGCATTCGGCGAAGATACCGCCGAAGCCTGGGCAAAGGTCACCACTGAAACGGTCGCTCGTGACGACGTTCGAGTGATCCTGCTTGCGGGCAATGGGCGGGCATTTTGCGCTGGCGGCGACGTGCGTTCCATGGCAGAGGGTGGCTTTAGCGAGGATCGCATCATCGAGTTGGCCCATCTCATCAATAAGGGGCAGCTGGCCCTGCTCGAGTCATCGATTCCCGTCGTCGCTGCCGCGCACGGTACGACTGCTGGTGGAGGGCTCGGAATCCTGCTTACGAGCGATTACGCGGTGGTCGGTGAGAGCTCGAAAGTTGGCAGTATTTATGCGAAGCTCGGGCTGACTCCAGACCTGACGGTTCCCGCTCTGCTGGCACGGGCAATTGGTGAACGACGCGCACTGCAGCTGGTGCTGCAGGATCGCTTGCTGAACGCGGACGAAGCGCTCGATTGGGGTCTCGTTGCCGAAGTCGTGCCCGATGATCAGGTGCTAGTTCGAGCTGAGGAAATTGCTCGATCTATTGCTGGCCATGCCCCCAATGCGCGGGGCCAGGCGAAGCGCCTCATTCGTGCGACATATGGGCGCACATTTGCCGAAACACTTGATGACGAGGCGCGTACAATCGGGCGTGCGTTGTCGGGTCAGGAAGCTCCGAAGCTGATCGCAGCATTTGTCGGCGCCTAATTCCGGGCGCGTACCCTCAGCAGCCCTCGGTACCGACAGAGGCTAGATCGTTTTCAGGAAGTCCTCGTAGTCCTTCTGCGACCTTTCTGCGTAGGCGTAACCCCAGCGTAGGAGTGCCTCAGCGGCTTCGCGGCCACCCCCAAGGTATCCGCTTGCAATTGGTGCGAAGGGTGATTGACTGTGTGCCCGCGCAAGAATGACCCCGCAGGCTTCTGCATAGGCCTGGAACGGGCCATCATCTAGCTGGTCCGCCTCAATCCCGCCCTTCATGTCATGAAACTGGCGCACGTACAGGTCTGAATTCTCAAATTTGAGGTAACCGAGGAACGGGTCGGAAACCGCTTGGAGCATGCGCTGTAACGCCACGACGCGGGCACCTTCGCCGTGTGCGGCGACCCCGTCGGTGAGGATCCTTGGTTGGGAGATCTTGCCATATTGAACCAGTACGCTCTTGCCAGCTTCCTTGGACTGCATGAGTAGGGCATGGCCGTCACCGTCTTGCAGCAGGCTGAGCGCACAACGCGTGCCGACGCTTCCAACGCCCACTACTCGCCTAGCTACGTCGGCGATCACGTAGTGACTAAGCAGCTGGTGGATGTCGGCACTTGCGGTCTCGAGATAGTGGCGCATCAGGCGACCGAGTTGATGCCTTGTCGACTCAGGTAATGGACTCAGCGTCGGTGGCTGGAGGTCGAATCTCATCCGACCGTGAGCATCGGTCGTCGTCAACTTCTTGACCGATCGTTCTCCGGTACGTTTCAGCGCCTGCTTGATCGCCTTGCGAACCACCTTCTGTGAGTCAGCAGTCAGGTTGGCGTGCTCGGGGTCAGCGTCGAATCGCATGAAGTAACGCTCGACCGGTGCGAGTGCCGCACTCGAGCGGAGCGTTCTTGCGTATACGCGGACCGTGGCCCGAGCCGCTTGCGCAACGATGGACTCATCTCGGCCGGTCGATTGACCAGCGATGATTACGCTGGTCACGAGTCGTTTCAGATCCCACTCCCACGGGGCCCATGCTGCTTCGTCAAAGTCGTTGAGGTCGAAGACGAGCGTGCGCTGTGGCGAGGCATAGAATCCGAAGTTTGAGACGTGCGCGTCCCCACAAGAGGGAACATGAATGTTTGTGTGCGCGTCTGCCGCGAGGTCTGCCGCCATGATTGCGGCCGTGCCACGGTAGAAGGTAAACGGGCTCTCAGACATACGTTGGTTGCGCAACGGAATGAGCTCCTGCAAGCGGGTCGAGTTTTGTTCGTCGAGGATCTCGAGCGGCCGTCTATCGTAGTCACTCAGCGTCGCGAGTTCTACTCTCGGGAATACTCGCCGAAGCTTCTTCCCGGCGCTCAGACGCTCTGGCACGGACTGGGGGAGGCGGGGTAGCTCGGCGCCGAGCTGCGACCCGTATGATGCAAGGCTTGTATCGAATCTTGTGTTCTTTGGCATGCCTCATTCTTGCAGCTGTGTCAGGATGGTGGAATGTCAAAAAGTGGAGCGGGGCGCTACGCACCGAGCCCCTCGGGTCGGCTTCACCTGGGAAACCTGCGCACCGCAATGGTGGCCTGGCTATTTGCTCGCAGCACAGGTCGAGACTTCTTCATGCGCATCGAAGATGTTGATCGTGGGCGTGATGTGGGAGCAGCAGAGGAGCAGCTCGCAGAACTTGCGGCGATCGGGGTTGATTGGGACGGCGCACCGGTCTATCAGACAGCTCGGCGTGCAGCGCATGATGCTGCGATTGATCACCTAACTAGCCAGGGGCTGGTGTACGAATGCACCTGCACACGCCGTGAAATTCTCGACGCGCCGAGCGCACCGCATACTGCCCCAGGTGCATATCCCGGAACCTGTCGCGATCGAAACGAGGAGGAACGATCAGTGGCGCGTGCGGCAATCGCACCACGACTGCCTGCCTTGCGCCTGCGCACCGACCTGCATGAGCTGACATTTCATGACCGTCTGCTCGGTCGAGTAACTGCAGCGATCGATGATTTCGTTTTGCGACGAGGTGACGGGGCAATTGCCTACAACCTCGCTGTTGTGGTCGATGATGCCGATATGGGTGTAGACCAGGTGGTGCGCGGAGACGATCTTGCTTCGTCTACACCGCGCCAGATTCTGTTGCAGAGACTGCTCGGTTTGCCCACACCCGAATATGCTCATGTGGCCCTTGTGCTTGGGCCAAGCGGAGTGCGCCTTGCGAAGCGAGATGGTGCCGTGACCCTCGAAGATCTTGCGGCACGGGGCGTTACAGCAGCGGAGGTGCGAGACCGGCTTGCAGCATCACTCGGACTCGGAGAGTCGGGGGAGTTGCTCACTCTGCCTCAGCTACTGAATCGATTCGACCCAGAAAAACTGCCGCATGCAGCTTGGCTGTGGGCACCTGATGAGCCCGTAACTACGAACTCAGGGGAGAGCTAGGTGCTATTTCTTGAGCGCGCGAATCAGGCGTGCGAGTGAGCGCCCCGCAACCCAGATAAACGGGATGCCAACCGCAAGAAGCGCGATCGTATTTGGCTCGAAGCGCGTGTAACCGTCACGAGTTACATATGCGCCTGTCGGACATGCGAAGCCGCCACCGCCAGCGCCTGATCCCTCGCCCTGAGCTTCCATACCGCCCTCGCCAGCGCCAAAACCGTAGGCGGCGATCGCGACAGGGACAATCGTGGTGCCATCGAGTTCGACGGGGTCGCCATATGCGGCGTGCACGCCGACAGAGGTGACAGTATCTGCAATCTGCTTCGTGATGTTGGCCATGCGGATCAGTCTACGCTCTTCACCGCAGAGGGTTCAGGTCGTTTGGCTACGACACCGTCACCCGAAGAAACGTGCTTCACTCGGCGGATCACCCAGGGCACCAGGTGCTCCTTTGCCCACACGACGTCTTCTTTCCTGGCCCGACGCCAGTTCTGCGGCGGGAGCGGGGGTGGATCGAGTGGCTTCAAATCGTTCGGCACGTTGAGCGCCTCGAGTGCCACCTTCGCGATGGTGTGATGCCCAAGCGAGTTCAGGTGCAACCGGTCGTCTGCCCAGAAGCGGGAGTCTTGTAGCTCTTCAATCGCCCACTGATCAACAACGACACAGTCGTGGCGCTGCGCGACCTTTCGTACATTTTCGTTGTAAATTGCAACCTTTCCGCGGATCGAGCGGAACACTGGTTGAAACGCGACGTCGACGCCGGTGAATACCAGCACTGTAGCGCCCGTTTCACGCAACTTGCGAAGTATGTACTCGAGCTGAACCGCAACAGCGTCGGGATCGGCGCCGGGCCGAATAACATCATTGCCGCCGGCGCACACGCTCACGAGGTCAGGGCGAAGATCGATTGCGGCTTCGAGCTGTTCTTCGGTGATCTGCCGAATGAGCTTGCCGCGAACAGCAAGGTTGGCATAGGCAAAGTCTTCATTATGAGCTGCGAGCACCTCAGCGAATCGGTCAGCCCAGCCACGAAGGCCGCCGGGGCTTTCTGCCTCCGGGTCACCAACGCCCTCAGTAAATGAGTCGCCAATCGCGACAAACCTTGACCAGGGAAGCTCGGTCTTTTCATCGGACACTGCGTCGCCCTCCTCGTGTTCGCCGAATTTCACATCAACACCGACTAGTCTAGAGCGTCGTGATCGAGTCTCAGCCAGCCCTGCATTTGCCGGGCACAAGTGCAGCTGAGCACCTCCCTCCCAACTACCCTGATCGTGCGGCTCGAGGCACAGCTGGATCCCTGCGTGCGTGGCAAGAAGAAGCGATCGGGCGCTACCTTGAGAAGCACCCTCGTGACTTTCTCGTCGCCGCGACACCGGGTGCGGGTAAGACGACGTTTGCTCTCCGACTTGCCGCGATCCTCAGATCCAACCGCACCGTGACGCAAATTATTGTTGTCGCGCCGACTGAGCATCTCAAGACCCAGTGGGCAGACGCAGCCGCTCGCGGTGGAATTCACCTGAACCCTCGTTACGCAAACAACGACGGATCAGCATACGGACGCAAATTTCACGGGGTTGTCGTTACCTATGCCCAGGTGGCGATGAAACCGGTGCAGCACCGCCTATTGACTGAGCGCGAAGACACACTGGTGATCCTCGACGAAGTGCATCACGGTGGCGACGAGTTGAGCTGGGGTGACGCGATACGTGAGGCATACGGCACTGCGAAACGAAGGCTCTCGCTGACTGGTACGCCGTTCCGATCGGACGAAAAGCTCATCCCGTTTGTGGAATATGTGCCGCAACCCGACGGCACCAAGATATCGGCAACCGACTACGCCTATGGTTACGATCGTGCACTCGAAGACGGTGTCGTTCGCCCGGTGATCTTCATGGTTTATGCCGGAGAGATGCGTTGGCAAACCTCGGCGGGCGAGGAAATGCAGGCCCGATTGGGGGAAGGCAATACCAAAGACATCACGGCCCAGGCCTGGCGTACCGCGCTTGACCCTTCGGGGCAGTGGATTGCAAAAGTGCTGCAAGCAGCTGATCGTAGGCTCACAGAAGTGCGAATCAATATTCCTGATGCCGGCGGGCTCGTGATCGCGACCGATCATGCCTCGGCAAAAGCATATGCAGCACAGCTTAGGGAGATCACGGGGGAGCCCGTGGCGCTGATCCTCTCGGACGATGCGAGTGCCGGCGAGAGAATCGACGAGTACTCAAAGGGTGACAGCCGATGGATGGTGGCTGTACGCATGGTGTCTGAAGGTGTAGACGTGCCGAGGCTCGCCGTCGGGGTGTACGCAACGAGTTCGTCCACACCGCTCTTCTTCGCTCAGGCAATCGGACGCTTCGTGCGGCTGCGTCGTAAAGGCGAGGTCGCATCGGTGTTCGTGCCGAACGTGCCAACGCTCATGCAGCTCGCCGCAGAACTCGAGAAGCAGCGTGACCACGTGCTTGAGGGGCCAAAGAGCGCCGAGGGATATGTGGGATGCCGAGGCCGCGCTGATGGCGGAAGCCGAGCGCGAGGATCGTGCCTCGGAAGAGCTCACGGGCGAATTTAAGTATGAGGCACTCGCTTCTGACGCACACTTTGACCGGGTGCTCTTTGACGGCGCGGAGTTTGGCGGATATGCCGAGGTCGAGAGTGAGGAAGAACTCGATTTTCTGGGGCTACCGGGGCTTCTCGAACCGCACGAGGTGCGAACGCTATTGGTTCAGCGGCAGGCTCGGCAGGCCAAGCGTTCGGCTGCGAAACAGGGAATCCATGAGCACGCACCAGATAAGGCTGAAGCGCCTCAGGCGTTGCACCGAACGCTGGGGGAGCAGCGGAAGCTCTTGAACAGTCTGGTAGGTATGTACTCGCGCGTGAGCGGGGATCCGCACCCATCCATCCACACTGAGCTTCGGAGAATTTGCGGGGGGCCTGCAGTAGCCCAGGCGAGTGTGACTCAGCTGCAGCAACGAATTGAGCTGCTGCGGCGCAGGTTAGGTAGCTAGCCGTAGTTCCTTGGGCAGAGGGGGAGTCACAGTAAGCTGACACCACTGAAACAAAGGAGCTTCACTGTGGTCCGTGAGCCGAATCCTGCCAACGGCGCATATGAGGGAGTCGACAGCTCATTTGTTCGAGGGCTCCGTGTGCTCACGTCGATCGCAGATAACGGCTCCATCAGAGCGCAAGACCTCGCGGCAGAGTTGGAGTTACCACTCAGCACCGTTTACCGTTACCTTCGCACACTGCGAGAGTTTGCACTCATCGAGGAGCAGGGTGGGCACTACGTCGCAGGCTGGCGACTTTCCGAGCTCTCCAGGCACGATACCTCCCGCACCCGCCTGCTCGAACTCGGGCATCAGACCCTGCGCCAGATCACCTCTCGAACGGGAGAGACCTCGGTGCTCACGGTGCGCACGGAAACCAGCGCGGTCTGTTTGCGCCAGGTTGAGTCATCACACACCGAACGAAGCAGTTTTCGGCTCGACCAGCTGTTGCCGCTGTATGCGGGCACAGGGCAACGAGTCTTGCTCGCCTACGCTCCGCAGAGCCTGATTGACCTCGTGCTTGCAGAGCGAGTCCGGCCACTCACTGCACGCACCCTTACCTCGGAGGTGCTGGAGAGTGAGCTCGTACGCATTCGGCGTGATGGTTGGGCGGTCTCACGGGGTGGAG
This sequence comes from Leucobacter sp., assembly GCA_034676385.1. Taxonomy (GTDB): domain Bacteria; phylum Actinomycetota; class Actinomycetes; order Actinomycetales; family Microbacteriaceae; genus Leucobacter. Next base: position 3,769 of record JAUCCH010000006.1, on the reverse strand, counting down.
CTCACCAAGAACTCATTGGCGGTGGCGGTGCCTGTGTTTGCGAGCGGTCACGAGATCGTCTGCTCGCTTGCCACAGCGGGTCTAGAAAGCCGCTGTGGTGCCGGGTGGGTCACTGAAGCTAAACGGGTACTCATCGAGGCGGCCACCGAGCTCTCCGTCAAGCTGAGTGGTGCGGCCTAGTTGCTCCCCGGCCTAGAGGCCACGGGCCTGGTCTACAGATCGAGAACGATCCGATCACCGCAGGCACGCGACGCAGATCATCATCGACTCGTTCGAGGCCTTCTCTTCGTCAGATAGTACCTCGTCGCGGTGGTCAGCAGAACCCTCCAGAATCGGAGTCTCACCGGGGGTGCCGCAGGTTCCACGCTTGCACGAACTCAACACGCGAACTCCCGCCTCATTGAGAGCTTCAATAATCGTGTGATCTTCGGGTACAAACACTTCCGTGCCGTCGGCAAGCTCCACCGTAAACGACAGGGAGGGTCGCCCGTCGCGCGATACTGGTCCTTGCGAGAGCGGTGATCCGGAAGCAAAGTCTTCAACAACTAGCTTGAGATCGTATTCCATTGCGAGCGTGCGAAGCTGATCTTGGAGCTGCCGAGGCCCGCACGCGTACACGGTCGTTCCTGCGTGTTGACGCGAAAGTAGGCCCGCAAGGTCGAAGCGACCCCCTGCTCAGCACTCGGCCACAGGGTCACGCGGTCACCCTGCTCCGCAAGCCGATCAGCATATGCCATCGAATCAAGCGGCGCCCCAGATATACGAGTTCCCAATCGATCCCGTTTCGTTTGGCTTCGTCGATCATCAAGATCAGCGGCGTAATACCGATTCCACCGGCAATGAGCAGGCTCCGACCGCTCCCGTGAAACGGGAATGTGTTTCGGGGGCCACGCACCGCAACGGCTTCACCAGTACGTGCGTGCTCATGTAGCCGCACGGATCCACCTCGTCCCTTATCGTCACGTAGCACCGCGATCGACGCTCGGTTACCTTCTACCGCGCATATTTGAGTAGTGCCGAACAGCTGGTTCGTCTTCGTCGGTGCCTTCGCCGGTATACGGGATGAGCAGCTCAAAATGTGAACCGGGGATTTCCCCTGTAATTGGCTCATCAAAGACCAGATCAAACTGTTCTACGGAGGGAGTTAGCGAGCGGCGTTCTGCAATATGAGCGTGCACGAAGCCGGCAGGGAGTGGAACGAGGCCTTTGGCTTGCGTAGTGGGCTCGGTGGGGGTCACGGCGACTCCTGTGTCTTCGCGATTATCTGGTTCTGCTAAGAAGTGAAGCTTTAATGCGGAGCCCATGCCAACAAGCATTCTCACCCCGTGAGATACGGGGTCGCGACGGGGGAAACTTCTTAGGTAGCTTTCTAAGACAGCGCATGAACCCGCGAAATCTAGTTTCACGCCACTGCGACTCGACAACGATTTACCCATGAGGAGACGACATGACCACTGCAGCCGTCACAGTTCCCGAACTCGCTGAGGATCCATACTCACGAAGTACACATCTGCCGATCCGTATCCGTTCTTCCGCAGACTCCGAGAGGCTGGGCCTGCCGCCTGGCTGCCGCAGTACGGAGTGCATGCGTTTGGCCGGGATGCTGAGGTGCGAGAGATTCTCGAGGACTACCAGACGTTCATCTCGGGAGCAGGCGTAGGCCAAGTTAACATTCATCGCGAGCCACCACTGCGTCAGCCCGGCATCCTGGAGGTGGATCCTCCCGTACACACGAGGATGTGTGATGCCATGACCTCAGTGATTAACCCGCGAGGAATGCGTCAGCTACGCACAGGATTCCAAGAATTCGCCGACGAACTCGTGGACAGTGTCATTGAACGTGGCAGTTTCGACGTGGTCAAGGATTTTGCAGAAGTCTACCCAGTGCGTGTGTTCGCTGACGCCGTGGGTATTCCACGAGAGGGACGCGAGCAGAACCTCGGTTAAGCAGGGCGCCGCAAACTTCGCCACTTTTGGTCGACAAAACGAGGTAGCGCAAGAGCATCATCTCGCCGCTGAGGGCACCTACGACTGGGTGATTTCAAACTGTGCACGGGAGAGGCTCGATCCGAACGGTATGGGAGCGGGAATCTGGCGGGAAGCAGACGCAGGGAATATCCCGCAGGAAGAGGCGACGCTGCTCGTGCGTGCCATGCTCTCAGCCGGCCTGGACTCGACCATCATTGCAATCGGAAACACACTCTCACTGCTCTCACAGCACCCCCGAACAGTACGCGAGGGTGCACGAGAACCCGAGGCTTATGAAGCTTGCAATTGATGAGGCGTCCCGGTACGAAACTCCGTTCCAATCGTTTTACCGAACAACGAGTAAGCACACCGTTCTGAACGGTGTCGAGCTTGAAGCTGAGTCTAAGGTTTTGGTGTTTCTCGGCTCTGCGAACCGCGACGAAGAGCGTTGGGGGCCAGATGCCGATAAGTTCGATATCGATCGCGACTCGTCTGGCCACCTCACCTTTGGTATGGGTATTCACCAGTGTGTGGGGCAGCCCATTTTCCCGGTTGGAGATGGATATCTTGTTGACTACCTTCGCGAAGCGTGTGCGCTTGGTTGAACCGACCGGTGTCGTTCGAGCCGTTCATCCATACGACACTTCGCGGCATTGCAAGTGCGCCGGTGAGCGTTAAAGCAGCGTAAATCACTGATGTCTCAGAATGCATTCTTACTGACTGAAGAATGCTCCGCGCCATTAACTGCTTTCGGGCTCTACTGTATAGATTCGTCCCAGACTAGTGGGCTGGATCCAGGATCTGTGGCAATGAACATACAACGAAAGGGCGCATGATGAACCCCATCGAACTAGGCGAGGGAACCCTCACGCTCGAAGAATTCCCTTACGACCGCAACACGAGAACGACGCCCGGCGAAAGTTGCGTCAGCTGCACGCGAGCGCATGGCTGCGAGTGAAGCCTGGGTGTCTGCAATCGCTGACCGCATGCGCGCAGGCGAAAAAGCTTGAACCCGATCCCTACAGCATCAACACCGGCTTTGGCTCTCTCGCTGGGAAGCAAGCGTTCGACAGCGTGGACGATGCCGTCGAACTTTCTAGGCGTCTCATTATCTCGAATGCGAGTGGGATCGGGCGCTACCTCGATGAGGATGTGGTGCGTGGTTCCATGTTCATTCGCGCGGCAAGCCTCGCGCGTGGGCATTCCGCGATCCGAATGGAAGTGCTTGAGGGTTTACTGGCCATGCTTGACACAAGGTGTGCACCCCGCGGTCCCCGAGTTCGGATCCCTGGGTGCAAGTGGAGATCTGATTCCGCTCGCACATCTCGCCATTGTGCTCACGCGCGCCGCGGGTGAAGATCGTGAGGAGGAGTTGGGCGAAGCGTTCGTGAATGGTGAAATCGTGAGTGGCATCGCTGCGATGCGCGAAGCCAAGCTCGAACGAATCGTACTCGGCCCCAAAGAGGGGCTGGCGCTGCTCAACGGCACCTCCTTCTCAACGGCGCAGGCAGCGCTGGCGCTCGCTGACGCCGAGGGAGCTCTCGAGGCCGCACAGATCACGGCCGCCATGTCGATCGAAGCCATGTGCGGGTTTGGTGACGCATTCCTGCCGCAGCTGCATGAGGCACGCGGCCACGCCGGGCAGATCGCCGTGGCCGAACGGATACGAGACCTTCTCGGTGGGAGTGAATTCATCGATGGCAGTGAATCTGCAGACCCGGTGCGGCAGCCCCCGCAAGATGCCTATTCGCTGCGCTGTACCCCGCAGGTGTTGGGGCCGGTGAAAGACACACTCGCTTTT
>JAUCCH010000005.1:0-37120 GCA_034676385.1 Leucobacter sp. | reverse complement strand
GTGCCACTGACGATGGAGTCGAGGGCGCGTTCCAGCTCGATATGCCCCGGGCTACTCGCAGCCACGGCACCCACCCCCTCCCGGAGCGGAGAGCACCACCTCCGACAGCACAGCCTCATCGGTGAGGAACGATCGGAGAGGTTCTTCGTTCACGAGCCGGGGCGCAGCACCCCGCGCGCGACCCTCGTGTGCGCATGAATCGGGTCGGGGTTGCCGAGCACGACCCGGAGCATCGACAGCCACGACCCGGCGGGCAGGTCGAGGAGTGCGCGGGCGTGGTAGTCGCGGCGCAGCGACTCGAACGCTGACGCACGCGACGGGCACTCGGCGAGCCGGGTCACGATGTACTCGATCCCGGAGCGGGCGGCCTCTTCCGGCCAGCCGAGGAAGTGGAACAAGGCGACGCAATCCTCGATCGCCGGTGCTACCCGCCGGGCCGCCTCATCCGCCTCGGCCTCGGTGTTCTCGGCGAAGGGGTCGGGGGGCGCGGAAGCTGGGGTGGTAGTCGGTGAGCGGGTTCTCCCGGTCGGAGAAGCGTTCGGCGTCGTGGTGCGCGGAGAACTTCGGACGGCGCGCCTGGTGTACCGAGCAGAGCAGCCCGTTCGCGCGTTCCTCGGCGATGCAGGTCACCTGCACGGCGCGGGTGACGACCGCCCAGGGGGTCGTCGGCGCGGCGCACCGCCCCGGTCCGCATCGCATCGAACGCGGCAGCGGCGGCCTCCCACGGGTCGAGGCCGTGCCGGCGAGCGAGCGCGGCGTAGCGGTCGGCGGCGTGCCGCATGAGCTCCGCAACTTCGGGGTCGTGCTGCCACGCCCACGGGCCTTGCCCGTGCAGGCGGATCAGCAGGGCGCGGAGTCCTTCGGGATGCTCGAACCCCCACGCCCCGCCCGGAGTTCTGGGCGCGGTCGCGGGGGTTCTCTTCGTGCGTTTGCTGGTCATGATGATGGCACCTCCTACCGGAGTGGTGCGCCAGAGCTGCATGGGGCCGGGAAGGTCCTGCGCGAGCAAGTCGATGCGTGCGGACATGGCGGCTCACCTCAGCCCCATCCCTGCACGCTCGACCTCGCGGCGTGCGGGGGTTCTCCGGCGCCCGCCGATCGACAGATCGGGCAGCCGCTTCGCGCGCTCGCTCCGCTCAGGACGTTCTGCGCGGGCGGCGCGGTGCTCGTGCGCGGATTCGCGGGCGCGACGCAGCAGCTCGGCTCTGAGGTCGACGCCCCACCCGGTCGCTCGTGCGCCGCCGGCGACGATGAGCTCGGTCGGGCGCACCCACCGCACCTGCGTGCGCCGCCACCCCTCCGCCTCCGGGGTCTCCGCCTCGGGGGTTTCGGTGACCACCGTGGCGGCTTGCTGGGTGAGGGAGGGGTCGTGGTGCGTGGCGAGCATCGACCGCTCCGCTGAGGCCTTGTCGGCCGGTCGTGCGCGTTCGGCGGCCATCGCCGCCGCCAGTGCCGGGTGCAGCCGCGAGTGCGCGGCCTCCGGCGGCCCCGCTTCCGGGGCCTGGTCGTCGGGATTCATGAGGGTTCCTCCTCCTCGTCAAGATCGGATGCAGGGTCAAGCTCGGATGCGGGATCGTCTTCGGCTGGCTCAGCTGTCTGTCCGGCGAGCGCGTGCGGATCGTCTGAGGCGAACCAGCGGCCGACGGTCGAGGCGTGGACGCCGAGGTGCCGGGCGATCTTCTTGTTCGACCAACCCTCCGCGCGCAGCGCCTCCGCCACACCCCGACCACCCGGCACCGCTCGATGAGCCTCCGGGACGGTGGGGCGGGCTTGATGATCGAGGGCAGCGGGGAGCGTCGCCGAGGCCACTGCCGACGACACCGGCAACGTCGCTCCTTCCTCGGTTACCGTGGAGCTCTCCTCCGGGTGCGCCTGGGTGGCGTGGTGGCGGGTGAGGATGACGGTGAGGTGCGTGATCGAGAGCAGCACCACCGGTGGCACCGCTGCGACCGATGCCGCGAGCACGCCGGGCACGTCGGCATCGGCGGCGACGAGTGCGTGAATGGAGTTCGCCGTGACCGAGAGGCCGGCCCCGCAGATCAGCAGCAGCCACGGATACCATGCCTGCCGGGTGCCTGCGAGCGCGACGACTGCGACCGTTGCGACGACGATGATCCCGTCCACGATCAAGGGCCAGGCCCATGCCTGCCCGGCATCGATCCCGGAACGGCGCGCCAGGTCCGTGAGCGAGGTGAAGGAGAGCCAGAATGCGCCTGCTGCGATCAGTACCGTGCCCGCCACCGCCGTCACGACCGCGAGCCGGCCACCTCCTCGAACCGCCGTCGTGGTCATGCGAGTACCCGCCCTCGGCCGGCTGGCTCCCGCCGCGCCTGCGACTGCCGTGCATTGCTCTGCGCAGGGGCCGGCTGTGCGGGGCCGCGGTAGGCGGAGCGGATCGTCCGCTCGATCTCCCTGGGCGGCAGGCCGATGTCCTCGGCGACCGGGCCGAGCGCGTCGAACGCCTCCGAGAGCGTGGCCCCGTTTTCGGCGAGACGGCAGGACGCCCAGTAGAGGCCGACGTTCCGGTCCTCGCTCCGCCCGCTCAGCCATGCCGCGATATGCGCGGTGCGCTCTTCGAGACTCCCTCGGAACGGGCGCGACTGCCACGGTGCGCGCGGCGGGCGCGGGTCCAGGAACTCCCGCAACGCGGCAGCATCCACCGGCCGGGCAGGGTCAGGCGAGAGTTCGAGAAGCTGATACGCCGCGACCTCACCGCCAATCGAGGTGCGGGAGGGCGGGGCGACGATGTAGCCGGCGGTGCCGCGGAAGTCGAGCTGCGCGGTGCCGGACGCCCACGACCGCTGCTCGGCCTCCGCCACTGGATAGTAGGCGTGTAGTCCGCCCGATGGGGTGACGACGTGCGCGACCCAGCCATCGAGGAGGCCGGCCTGGGTGGCGGCCTGCCAGGACTCGGGGCCGCGCGGCGGATCGCCCTTCACGTCGACATCGACGACCTCGAGCCCCGACGCGGGGCCGGTCGGGATGCCGATATTCGCATCCGGCCATTTCTGCCACCACGCCGCAACCTGCCCGGGGTCGGCGGTCGATCGTGGAAGCCGTGCGCGACCAGAGGCCGCTTCTCGCCCGGTACGCAGGGGAACACCGGCACGCCCTGGCTCGCGTAGTGCTGGGCGGCCTCGGCGAGCGTCATGTCCGAGACCGGGGTGAGGAGCTGGCCGGCGCTCATGAGAGCCCTCGCGCTTCGACTGGCTTGCGTGCCGGTTCGGATGCCCGTGATGGGCGCGACCTCGCGGTGGAGGTGCGGCCGGTGCGTGTTGGCTGCTTTGACGCAGTACGAGCAGGAGGTTCGCGGACGAGGCCGGGAGGCTCGCCGGTGCCAAGCTGCACGGTGTCGAGCTGGTCGAGGATCGAGACGGCGATCTGCCGCACGCGCTCGGCGGTGTGCTTCACGACCGTCACCGGGTCCTTCCCGTCCACGGTCGCCGCCCATCCCGACACATACGGGATCGTGTAGGCGGCGGTGTCCATGCCGTGCGCGGCACCGATCATCAGCGCCACCGACTCCGCCTCGACCTCCGCGATCCCGCGATGCCGGGTCGCGTCCTCGTCGTCGGGGTCATGCAGGCGGATATGGGCGAGCTCGTGCGCGAGGGTCTTCACCTGCGCGGCATCGTCCATATTCCTCCGCACCGCAACCCACTTCTCATTCCAATGGGTGAGCCCGTTCGCGCCGCGGATCTCTCGCTCATGCGGCACCGGCCGGAACTCGTACCCCGCCGCCGTGATCTGCCCGATCAGGCCCTCTCGCAGCCCGGCCGGTGCCTCGCCTTCCAGGAGCTTCGGGCTCGGCGGGAGCGGCACCTCCGCCCCCCTCGGTCTGGGAGATGTCAAACACTCGGGCCGGCGTGACGCCGATCATCCGCTCCCGCACCGACTCGCCCGGCCTCGGCCGCTCGCGCGGCTTGAGCCTTCGCCACGAATCCGGGTTGCCCGGCGTCGCCGACGCGAACCGCGCTTTGAACGGCGCGAGGATGCCATACGGTTTCTGTCCGTTGACCACTTCACGCCCGAGTGACTGCCACTGCTTCATCCCAGCCACATACGTCGGGTACGGATCAGGCACCAGGCCGGCGGCGAACGCGGCCTCGTGCTGCGCGAAGATCAGCAGCACATTGTTCACGCTGCGCTTGCGGAACTGCGCCACGAACGTGAGCGCCCGCTTCCAGTCCTCGCCCGTGACCAACGCCTCAACCGACGCTGTCAGCGTCTCCTGCAGCTCCCCGACCTGCGCCTCGCGTACAGCCCGAAGCTCCTCACTGCTCCTACGTCCTGCCATGATCCCGTACTCCTCTCGGCGGGACGCGCAACGGACAGGCGCGGCCCTGTCACCATGAGGTGCGCCGGGAGGATCAGGAAGACGAGACGGGCAACGGAAGAAAGCTGTGACCGTCGGGGATCGTGAAGAACCCGGCGAGTCTCTACCGGATTACACGATCAGCACACCCGTTGAGGACCAAAGGGTCGATGATCCAGATAACCGGAACCAGGTCGGCCAGATCGGGAACAACTCTCGCTACTCGGCGCTTCGTCGCATCTGGCGATAGCTGCCCGGGGTGAGGCCGACGTACTGGCGGAAGAGCTCGGTGCCATGTCCGCGGCTATGCCACCCCACCCGGTGCATTGCCGCCGTCACAGAAAGGTCGGTCTCTCGCAGGTACTTGGCCAGGAGTTCCGCACGAATCATCGTGAGGTACGCCAGCGGTGTCTTACCGTAGGCATCCACGAACACACTGCTGAGCCGAGACGATGAAAGATGCGCCTCGGCGGCGAGCTCGCCCAGCGTCCAACGCTGTTCGGGTTTGTTGCGCAACAACTCCGCGGCCTTGCGCACCTCGACTCGTAACGGCGCGAACCTGCGATTCCCGTGGCAACGTAGCTCGAAGTGTGCGCCCGCTGCGTCTCCGAGAGCCGTACCGGCGAAACCTTGATGAGCGGGCAAACCACATGCGCGATTGAGAACCAGAGTGCCTGCATCCGGAAGAAGTGCCGGGCGAAACCCCCGTCGATGCTCAACTCGACCAGTTCATCCAGCCAGGGCATTAGCGTTCCTGCGCGAGCTTCACCCAAGCTTAGAACCTGCGCCGGCTCGGTATAGATGTTGTCTGCGAAACTCTGCGCATCGAGGCGATCCCGAATGAAGCCGGAGTATTGCCAACGCACCTGATCAAGCACGTAGTCGGTGTCGAGGCAGACAGTCGAGACGGTGACGTGCTTCTCGGGCTGAGAACCGCATAGGACGTTCGCACCGAGGAGGATCACATCACCGACCTTGACTGGCTGCTGTCCGAACTCGCTGAACACGGTCGCCGATCCATCGCGCACAACGATCACCGTGACACAGTCGTACCTGACCGGGTCAACTGACCGGTGAATCGTTCGGGTACGGGCCAGCAAAGGCGCATACGGTGTTATCTCCCCCGCGGGGACTAATCCGTTCACTCTGACCGTGCCATAGCGTCTTCAAGACCAACTCGTGATGACTGTCGCCAGCGCCGACGATGCCGCTGACGCAGGTCAGATCCGGTAGCCGGTCACGGTTCTCATCACGATCATCCGGCCATCTCGTCTTGAGACCGCACTTGATCCGGCAGTCGGAGTCGTTTGAGGAGCAGGGCGTTGACTGCGACGATGACGCTGGAGCCGGACATGCTGATCGCCGCGATTTCCGGGGTGAGCATGATCCCGAACCTCGGGTAGAACACACCGGCGGCGATGGGCAGCGCGATGGCGTTGTAGCCGATGGCCCAGCCGAGGTTCTGCCGCATCTTGCGCAGGGTGCCCTTGCCGATCCGCAGCGCGACGGGCACGTCGAGTGGGTCGGAGCGCATGAGAACGACGTCGGCGGTTTCGATCGCGACGTCGGTGCCGGCGCCGATCGCGATGCCGAGGTCGGCCTGGGCGAGAGCGGGGGCGTCGTTGACGCCATCGCCGACCATCGCGACCTTCTTCCCAGCTGTCTGCAGTTCGGCGATCTTGGCGGATTTGTCTTCGGGCAGCACGTCGGCGATCACGGTGTCGATGCCCAGCAGCGAGGCGATGCGTTGCGCGGTGGGCTGGTTGTCGCCGGTCAGCATGACGGCCTCGATACCGGCTTCGTGGAGGGCGTCGATCGCGGCTTTCGCGGTCTCGCGGGGTGCGTCGGCCAGTGCGATCACTCCGCCGATGTCGCCGTCGATGGCGAACATGATCGCGGTGCGCCCGCTTGCCGCGAGGGTTTCCCGTGCGGCGTCGATCTGGCTGGTGTCGATTCGCTCCTGGGCCATCAGCCGGGTGTTGCCGAGCACGACCCGATGTCCGTCGACGGTCGCGACCGCGCCCTGCCCGGTGATGTTGCGGAACGCGGTCGTAACGCGGCGTGGGATGTCGCGGGCGTCGGCGTAGGCGACGATTGCCTTCGCCAGCGGGTGCTCCGATTCTCGCTCGGCGGCCACGACGAACGACAGCAGGTCCAGGTCGTCGGTGCCGACCGCGAGATAGTCGGTGACTTCGGGCTCGCCCTTGGTGAGCGTGCCGGTCTTGTCGAACACCACGGTGTCGATCCGGGCGGCGGTCTCGATGCCGGTGGCGTTCTTGAACAGCACCCCGCGTTTCGCGCCCAATCCGGTGCCGACCATGATCGCGGTCGGAGTGGCGAGGCCGAGTGCGTCGGGGCAGGTGATGACGACCACGGTGATCGCGAACAGGATCGCCATCGGTACCTCCGCTCCGGCGAGGAACCAAACCAGGAATGTGAGAGTGCCGCCGATCAGGGCGACCAGGACCAGCCAGAACGCGGCCCGGTCCGCGAGCCGCTGACCGGGAGCCTTGGAGTTCTGCGCCTCCTGCACCAGTTTCACGATCTGCGCCAGCGCAGTATCGGCACCGACCTTCGTCGCCCTCACGCGAAGCGTGCCGACCGTGTTCACCGTCGCACCGATCACCGCCGAGCCGGGCGTCTTCTCGATCGGCATCGACTCGCCGGTGACCATCGACTCATCGACCTCCGACGTGCCGTCCACGACCTCCCCATCGGTCGGGACCTTCGCGCCTGGCCGCACGAGCAGCAGATCACCGGGAACGACCTCGGCGGTGGGGATTTCGACCTCGTTGCCGTCGCGGATCACGACCGCGCGGGCCGGGGCGAGTTCCAGCAGTCGGCGGATGGCGTCGTTCGCGCCGCCGCGGGCGCGCATCTCGACCCAGTGGCCGAGAAGTACGAAGGTGGCGAGCACGCTGGCGGCTTCGTAGAACACCTCGCCGCCGCCGGTCAGGGTGATGGCGAGGCTGTAGAGCCAGCCCGCGCCGACACCGACCGCGACCAGCACCATCATGTCCAGCGTCTTCGCGCGCAGCGCCCGGTAGGCGCCGTCGAAGAAGATCCAGGCCGCGTAGAAGATGACCGGCAGCGACAGGATCAGGGAGAACACGTCGTCGCGGAGCCCGAACGGTGCCGGGACGGTGAAGCCGATGACCTCCCGGCCGATCGGAGACCACAAGGTGATCGGGATGGACAGGATCAGCGCGACCAGGAAACGGTTGCGCATGTCTCGGATCATCGCGTCCATCGACATGCCGCCGTGGTGGCCGCCGTGCCCCATCACATCCTGCGCGGTCGCCGGTGCCGAGTCGCCATGCGCGTGAGCCGGCTCCGGCGAGGCCAGCGCCATGTCGTGGCCGGCATGGGCGGAGTGATCGTGCCCCGTGTCGCCGGTTGCTCCGTGGTGGTGATGTTGCGGCGCGCTGTCGTGGGGGGAGGGAGGGGCCGTCGAGCGCGAGGCGTGCGGCTCGTCACTGGGGTGGCAGACGTGCTGCGGCACGGACTGTCCGGCACAGTGGAATCCGCACTCGGTGATCCAGGCGCGGAGCTGCTGGACAGATGTCAGCTCGGGGTCGTAGGTGACATTCGCGGTCTGCGCGACCGGGTTCATCTCGACGGCGGCCACTCCGGGCTGTCGCCCCAGGGTCTTCTCGGCGAGCTGTGAGGAGGAGGCCCAATGCAGACCTGCCACCTGTAGGACGACGGTGTTCATCTTCTTGTTCATGGCGTTTCCTATGACTGGTGTTCAGCCCAGCCCTACAGGGCGGGCAGGATGGTGGTGGCCTGGTCGCCGTCGAGGGCGACGATGCCGCGGTCGTCCACGAGATAGACGACACCTGACGGGGCAAGACCGAGAGCTGCGACGGTGCCTTCCGCGGTTCCGATCGGCGTCCACGCCGCCTGGCCGCTGCGTCGCCAGAGCTGCCCATCGGTATCGACACCGACTAGCTGGTCGCCGGCCGCTTCGAGCAGGTACAGCGTGGGTGCATCAGCGACCAGTCCGAAGGCAGCAGCGTTGTCCTGGCTGGCGAACAGCCCGCTTGGGGTGGCCGCATAGACCGTGCTGTCTGCGGTGACCGCAAGATCAGCGGCGGTTATCTCGCTGCCAGCCGTCCAGGTGTTTCCGGCGTCGCCGCTGATCTGTAGCGCGGGACTGCTCGACCCGATCCCATACACCTGCCCATCGGGGCCGGCGGTCAGGACGTGGAAGTCCTCCTCGCTCGTGAACGCGACCGGCTCCCAGTTCTGCCCGGCGTCCTCGCTGCGGATGATGCCGAGATTCGGTGACCCCAATTCCGAAGGCGTGTTCATGCCGGGATGCCCGGAGGCGATCAGAGCGCCGTCCGTGAGGGTCAGGCCCATCACGTCGAAGTCGTAGCCACCCAACGGACCTTGGACGGAGCCTTCGGCATCAACTCGGTACAGGCCCATATGGGTGCCGACGAGGATCGTGGTACCGGCCTCGGGCACCACAGCATGAATGTGCCCGAACTCGACCGGAGTCTGCGCCGCTGGGGGCGGCGTGGAGGAGGCACCACAGCCAGCCAGCACTGTGACAGCAGCCACGGCGGCAGCGAGCGCGACGAGCGCGCGGCGAGGTGAGGAACGAAGGCGAGAAGTGAACATCAGAGTGGCCTTTCGGGAGAGCAGGACGATGACAGATTTGGCCGATGGGTAGGTGAAGGAAGCCGGCCGCGAAACGCGGAGAACCGGTGTCAAGAGCAGCGGCAGGACGGTGGGGAGCCCGCACCAACGGTGGTCGGGCTCCCACGCCCGCTCCTATCGAGGATGGCTAGAGGCTGTCCAGAATCTCTTGCATCGTGGTGACCTCGGCCTTCTGGCCGTCGATGACCTGCTGCGCCAGTTCCAGCACATCCGGGTTCTGCCCGTTGGACAGCTCCATCTCGGCCATCATGATCGCGCCGTTGTGGTGCTCGATCATGCCTTGCAGGAACAGCCGGGTCGCCTCGACGCCCGTGGCCGATTCCAGCGCGGTCATGCTGTCGTCGGACATCATGCCGCCGCCATGATCCATTCCCTCCATGCCGCCCATCGACGAGTCATCGGCGGAGATGCCCCAGTCCTCGAGCCAGTCCTGCATGGTCTCGATCTCGGGGCCCTGGGCATCCTTGATCTGCTGGGCGAGCTCGATCACTCGCTCGTCGATGCCGTCCTTGGCGAGCAGCATGTCGGCCATCTCGATGGCCTGTTGGTGGTGCGGGATCATCATCGTCACGAACGTCTGGTCGGCGGCATTGAACTCCGCGTCGGACTCGGCGGGAGTCGACGACGAGCTGGATCCGTGATCCATGCCGGCCATCCCGCCCGACGTTCCGCTCGGGGAGCAGCCGGTCAGCAGGAGGGCGGTGGACAGCGCGGCTGAAGCCAGCGCCAGTGTGCGAATACGCATCAGTGTGCGTCCTTTCGGTTCAGTCAACATTGGGAGATTCGCGCCCCAGGCAGAGCGCAGCCACGCTCCGGCAATCGTGGCCGGAGCGAGCGCAAATCAGGTGCGACTGATTGAGAGGATGATGAGAGACGGCGGACGGGGGCGCGGCAAAACGCCGCCCGCAAGCGGCAAAGAGCGGATCGCGAGGACGAGAGAGTGCCAGGAATATCCCAGCATGAGCGGTATGAGCAGCAGTATGAAGCCCGCCAGCAGCGCGAGCACGCACCCCACCATCAACATGACGTGGCTGGGGGCCGGATCCTCGCACGAGCCAGGACAGTGGGCGTCTCCAGCCGGTGCCAGCGGCGCGGCAGTAGCACCCGTAGCATGCCTGTCCGAATCGGCAGCCGGCAGCTCGCCGCCGATCATGCCAGCACCGATGGCCTCGTGGTCACTCGCCATGAGCGCGGCCGGGGATCTCGTGTCGTGGCCGCCGTGCCCGGAAGAGAAGTTCAGCACATGCATGCCGAGCAGCCCCACCAGCACCAAGGCGAGCAGGCCGAAGATAAGCAGACGGCGGCGTGGCGCGTCGCCGCGCGGCACTCCACGTCCGGTCTGCATCGTTGTCTCCTCTTCTCCATCCCCGTGCCGCGCTGGATCCGCAGATCAGGCATGTCCTGCGTTCTACGCTAAAGCATTTCCGGCGTTCCTCGCTGAGAACCACGGCCGGGTCGAACCGTGCGACAGCCGGCGGATCGGTTGATTCGCAGCCGTCGCCGCCGGCCGCGTCGTACACACCTGCACCCTATCCATCGTCTTCATGCTGCTGCTCGGCCTCGCCGTCGCCGTCGTGATCCAGATTATCGGCGCCCTGCTCGTGCTTTCCCTCCTCGTCACCCCGGCGGCGGCGCTGCGCGTGTCAGCCTCCCCGGTCGTGGTACCCCTGCTCAGCATCGTATTCGCGGTAACCGCGAGCGTGGGCGGCATCCTCCTGGCCCTGGGCAGTGCCTTCCCGATCAGCCCGTACTTCACCACAATCTCATTCCTCATCTACCTCGCCTGCCGTCTCTCTGCGCGCGCATGCCGCTCGAGGGCGGTGTCCGCCGCCGCGTAGGAACCGCGCGGAGAGGGGCGGCCGAGTCGCCGCGACGAGGTGACGGGGTGAGTCTGGCGGCGGCTCAGGAGTACATGGTATGGTAACGAAACCATAACGAAAGGGGGCTGGTGTGCGAGATTTGCTGAACCGTGCAGCCACGCGTTCCCTTTTCCAGAGCGCCGGAACGGTGTTCGCGATCGTGCTGATGCTCGTCTTTGGCCTGGTCGCGATGCACTCCCTGTCTGGTAGCACGACCGCGCACGACGCGCCCGTGCCTGCGAGCACGGTAACCGCCGACGATACCGCGCACGCGGTAGAGGCGGGTGCCCTCGCCGGCCCGGTGAGCGGGGCAGCGGTCGACTGCGACGCGAGCTGCGCGCACGGCACGGCCCCCGGTCACGGGCACCTAGGCATGCTCATGCTGTGCATGCTGGCCCTGTTGACCGGGCTACTCTCCCTGCTCCGGCCCGCCTTATTCCGCCTCTCCCGCGCCGCCGCGCAGTCCGCCGGCTGGCTGACCCGCGCACGGCCCGCACCGCCGGTGGCCCGTCCGCCGTCGCTATTCGCGCTGTCGATCAGCCGCACCTGAAACCAGGCCCCCGGCACGAGCTTGCACACGTACCCCGGCAGTCAGCCGCGGCGAGCGATGCGGCAGATCGACTGACGCCCGAACTCGTCCTGGCGGTCAAGCTGCCCGACGCCGACCCTGACCGAGGACCTGCACGCTGAGCGTGCTTCGCTCGTGTCGCGACAGTACGGCGTCCAAGGCCATCCGGCCGGCATGGGCAACTCGATCACAGGCCCACCCCGCCGGTGCGCATGCATGTCGCTCGTGTCCTCCGAGCAACTGCGGTGCTGCGTGCCGCAGCCTCGGACCTTTCGTATCCCCTGGCCACCGACCCATGGAACAGTTATGCATTCACGTCGAAACCCGTTCAAGAACCCAGCCGTCTTCATCCCCAGCACCCTCGTCCTGAGCATCCCGGTCGCGATCGGCAACTACTACGTCATCGGGGGGATCTTCGCATTAACACCCAGCAGGTCTATCTCACCCCCATGCCGTCATTCGACTTCCTCTCGGGCGGCACTGGCGGCGGCGCGCGCCACCGACGGGCACGGCGCAGCTTCATCGCCACCGCGACTGCGGCGCTCAGCGTGGCCGGCCTGATGAGCCCCGTTGTCTTCCCCACCCCGTTCGCCCCGGTGCCGGGGGCCGCGGCCGCAGAGCTCCCCGCGCAGCAGCTCGTGAGCGGCCCTGCCGCATTCGAGGCCGCGGGCCTGGACGCGATCGGCGCGGTCGAAGTGCAGGCCGCCCCCGTCGCGCCGCAGCGCGTGAACGCCGAGCAGGGCCTCGTCGATCCCTCACGGCTGACCGATACGAAACTGCGCTACCCCTTCGACCAGACCATGCCCCTCACCGACGGCTTCGGCTACCGCACCGTCCCTGTGGAGCAGTTCCACGATGCTCAGGACATCGCCGCCGCCAACGGCACGCCGATTCGTATCATCGGTGACGGGGTGGTCGTGGAAGCGGGCTGGGCGAACGACGGCTGCGGCTTCTCGCTCAAGGTGCAGCACCTCGTGGACGGGCAAGACCTCACCAGCAGGTACTGCCATATGGAAGGCGAGTCTCACGCCTACCAGGTCGGCGACCGGGTGCGCAGTGGCGACGAGGCGGGACGGGTGGGCAACACCGGCCTGTCCTTCGGCGCGCACCTGCACCTCGCACTGCGCCTGAACGGTGAGCCCATCGACCCGCTTCCCTTCATCGAAGCGAACGCGCAATGACCCCCGCCCCGTACCCCCGCACCTCGTCGACCCCGGAAAGGCCTCGGATGACCGTCTCCCTGAATCGCCGCCAGTTCCTCGCCGCCAGCACGTTGACCCTCGCCGCCGTGGGCCTGGCCGCCTGCACTCCCCGGCAGGGCTCCGCGTTCCTCTCGCCCACGGCGGACGCGGTCGATGCGGCCGAGGCGGGCCGCCTGACCACCGGGGCGACGATCGAACGCGCGCTCACCGCAGAGCCCGTCACGCTGGATCTCGCCGGGCAGACCGTCAAGACCTGGGGGTACCGGGGCGCCTCAGCCGCGGAGCCGATCCGCGGCAATGTCGGCGACCTGCTCCGCGTGACGCTCACCAACGACCTGCCCGATGCGACCACCGTGCACTGGCACGGCCTCGCTCTGCGCAACGATATGGACGGGGTGCCGGGGCTGACGCAGTCCGCGATCGACGCCGGCGACACGTTCACCTATGAGTTCGCGCTGCCGCACGCGGGCACCTACTGGTTCCACCCGCATGTGGGCACGCAGCTCGACCGGGGCTTGTACGCGCCGCTCATCATCGACGACCCCCGTGAGCGGGCCGACTACGACCGGGAATGGGTGATCGTGCTCGACGACTGGCTCGACGGCGTCACGGCCACCCCCGACGACGTGTTCGCGGAGCTCAGCCGCGGCATGGGCGGTATGGGCGGGATGGACCACGGCGGCATGCCGATGCGGATGGGCAACACCCTCATGGGTGCCACCTCCGACCTCCTCGGCGGCGACGCGGGAGACGTCTACTATCCGCTCTACCTCATCAACGGGCGCCCCCGGCTCGATCCCGAGACCTTCACCGCGAAACCGGGGGGAGCGGATCCGGCTCAGGATCATCAACGCCGGCGGTGACACCGCGTTCCGGTTCGGCGTCACCGGGCACCTCCTCACGATCACCCACACGGACGGCTACCCCGTGGCACCGCACGAGGCGGAGAGCGTCGTGATCGGGATGGGGGAACGCTACGACGCGATCATCACCGCCGGCGACGGCGTGTTCGCCGTCATCGCCGAGGCGCTCGGCAAAGTCGACCAGGCCGTCGCGATCCTCTCCACCGGGGCCGGTTCCCCCCCCGGCAGGCACCGCTCTCCCGCAGACCCGCACCCCCACGATCGCCGCCGATCTGACGGCAGCGGATGACGTGGCGCTGGCCTCCAAGCGCGCGGATCGCACGATTGCCCTCGAGCTCACGGGCAGTATGGAGGAGTACGACTGGGCGATCAACGGCTCCCGCATGAACATGGACGACCCCCTCCGCGACGCCCTCGCGATCAGCGAGGGGGAGCGGGTCGCGCTCACCATCACGAACTCGACCACGATGTGGCATCCCATGCATCTGCACGGCCACACCTACCAACACCCCGACGGCGGCCCCCGCAAGGACACCTCGATCGTGCTTCCCGGCCAGACGCTCCGCCTCGAGTTCGACGCGGACAACCCCGGCCAGTGGCTCACTCATTGCCACAACCTCTACCACGGCGAAGCCGGGATGATGGCGACCATCGCCTACCGGCAGTAGCCCCACTCGCAGCGAGAAATCACACCCCCTCATGAAGACTCACCCGCCTGCTGGCATACCGGGCCCCGATCCCGCATACCGTCGCCATCGCCGCTTCGTGCGACTGGGCCAACTGCTCATGGTGCTCGGAACGGCGATCCTCATCGTGCACTGGCTCGCCCACCTCGAAGCCTTCGGCCCCGCCCAGCCCGAGGGTTGGATCGATCTCGCAGCCGGCTACCCGATGGGCGCTTTGCTCCTCATCGCCGGCGGCATCCTCGCCGGCCGCACCGCCCCCTGACTCCATCCGGGCTATACCTGGGCGGTGCGGGATGAGTCAAAGCTTAATCTGGAGGCCGCGGGCGCACATAGTTCGAAACACTACGATTTGCTACAGACCCCGCAACGACGCTGACATTTCGTATCCGAGCGAAACTCATCGCCACCCGCCCTCATCAAGTCATCAACAGCGACAGAGCCATCGAGGCTTGAAGTGGAACGACACCGTTACCAAGCGCAGTGATTTGTTGGTTCGGGGTCAACTGGTGGATCAGGTCAACAACCCAGCCGCGTTCGAGACCCATTAGCCACTCTAGGAACATTGGCGCTGGTCTGGCGCCAGCCGAGTCACTCAGAAGCGCGGGTGCGGGCGCAGCTCGTCCGGCGATGTGTTCCCATCGTGCGATGGCCGCAGCGTATCTTCCCCAGCGGTGAAGATGCCGTTGATCAGGTTCCACAGGGTCTCCGATTCGGCTCTCCATTTCGGTGAGCCATCGGGTCCGTTCAAGGCGAGGTCGATCACTTGGTGCGAGAGCGCGATTGTTCCCCGTCTTACCCGTACTTGATCCAGGTTCTCCCCGCCTCGCGCTGCGTCGGAGGCGAGCGGGGTGCGGAGGAGTGGCACGGGCGAGGATGAAGACGCGGAACCGGGGATGCGGGGCGCCGATGAGGGAAGCGGGTAGGCCGATCCATCGTGCGTCATACCCGAGGTCGGCCAGGTCTCCGAGTACGGCGCCGAGCGCCCGGAGAGGTCGAGCTGGCTGGTTTCCCAGACCCCAGAGATCGGGTTCCAGGTGGCGAAGGGTTGCGGGGTCAGGGGTTGCACGTTCGTCTCCTTGAAGGGTTGCATCGTCGGGGGTTGCGCGGATCGCAGACGCTGAGAGCAGGCCGCGCACATTCTCGATCACCACCCATTCGGGGCGGAGCTGGTCGATGGCGTCGGCCATGTTCGCCCACAGCCCGGAGCGCGTTCCCGGTGCGAGGCCGGCCATCTTCCCGACGGTTGACACGTCCTGGCAGGGGAAGCCGCCGCAGAGGATGTCCACCGGCTCGACCGTGTGCCAGTCGATCATGGTGATGTCGCCGAGGTTGGGTGCGTCCGGCCAGTGATGGGAGAACACGCGGGCGACGGGTTCGTTGATTTCGGAGAACCAGACCGTGCGCGCCCCGAAGACGTGCTCGACGGCGAGGTCGAGGCCGCCGTAGCCGGAGAACAGCGACCCGACCGTGAGTGGTGAGGGGTCGAGTGTTTCGAGAGGTGTGGGCATCGGGGCTCCTGCCGGTCGGCGGTCCCGGCAACACCCCTCCACCGAGGTTTCAGCGCGCCGAGCTGATCACCTCACAGGTGCACGCTGCCATACCCGTGCCCTACTCACCCCGGCACCTCTCCCGCAGACCCGAGCCCCGCTCCCGCGCCCGGCCTCCTCGCCACCGCAGCCCTCACCGCCACCGCATCCTCAGCTACCTCTCCGCCTCCTTCCCCGAGCCTCCACGCGTCTTGCAGATGCGGTTTAAGTGGGCATTATCGTTCCAGAAGTTACATCCTAAGCACCCGTTAGGCGCATTGTTCTCCTGAAACTTCTGCCAGACCCTTGGCACCGCAAACTAAGTCGCTCTATTGTTGTTGTAGAAGTTACATAGTAATGTTTTAGGTAACAGTTTGGGGTGTCTTATGGGCAAGTTTCCGGGTCCGCACAGCTCCTGCTTGTGCCTGGGGTGGTGCATCTGAATGAACCTGCGGCGGTGTTCGAGGCGATGGTGACGGGGTGGTCGCGTCAGCAGTTTTCGCGTCAGCTTGGTGCCCATACGGTGGTGTCGCGGGAGAGGCTGATTCGCCGCTTTCAGGGGTTTTGTGAGTCGTATCCGTGGGAATGGATGCCTGGCGATGTCGAAGATTTTACTGTGTCGCTGACGTCGGGGCAGGGCCGGTTAGCGTTATCCACGATCCGCGGCTATCACTTGGCGTTGCGAATGTTTTGCGAGTACATCACTGATTCCCGATATGAGTGGCCGACCCAATGCCACGACCGGTTTGGGCAGGTGCCCTCACAGATATGTAACGAGTGGAACACCGCCCAGCACTTGAACGATTACGAAGGCCG
This sequence comes from Leucobacter sp., assembly GCA_034676385.1. GTDB lineage: Bacteria > Actinomycetota > Actinomycetes > Actinomycetales > Microbacteriaceae > Leucobacter. Next base: position 20,617 of record JAUCCH010000005.1, on the reverse strand, counting down.
GCCCGAGCGACGACCCCTCACGTATCGAGAGCTGGAAGATCTGTTCGATTGGCTCGATGACCGTGTTGACCAGATTGCTCGCTCGGGCCGGAAAGGTGCGTTGGCGGGGTTGCGGGATGCAACGATGCTGAAGACGACGTACGCGTTTGGGTTGCGCCGTAATGAGCTTGCTCGTTTGGATGTTGCAGATTTGCGGCCGAACCCTCACATGCGTGATTGGGGCACATATGGGTCAGTGCACGTGCGTTATGGCAAAGCAGTCGCAGGGTCGCTGCCGAGGCGACGGACGGTGCTCGCGGTTCCCGAGTTTGATTGGGCGATCACCGGTTTGAAGCAGTGGGTTGAGGAAGCGCTACCACTGTATGAGGCTGATAAACATCCCGCGCTCTGGCTGACCGAGCGGCGCACCCGCGTGAAGGTACGCCAGATCGATGATTTGTTCGCAACCGCCCGGAGTGAGATCGGGCTCGATGGTCATTTGAGTTTGCATTGCCTGCGGCACTCGTATGTGACGCATCTCATTGAGCATGGCTACCCGGAACGGTTTGTCACCGAGCAGGTCGGGCACACGTATGCGTCAACGACCGCGATCTACACATCGGTATCGAATGATTTCAAGAACAAGACCCTGCAAGCTGCCCTGGCGAGGGTCTACCGGCCAGCGGAGAAGGAGCACACATTATGAGAACAATCGAGGTGCAGTGGAATCTGCGGCAGGTCATGGCCGATCGGGGCATGTTCCAGACAAGCGAACTGATGCCACTGCTCGAAGAGCGTGGCATTCATATGACTCGCGAGTACGTGTACCGGCTGGTGACGAAGACCCCGCAACGTTTGAACACGGAGGTCCTCGTCGCGCTCTGCGACGCTCTTGCGTGCAGCCCAGCCGACCTCATTACCGGGGTAATCCAAGAGCAGCAGCGGGCGAAGACCGGCACGAGCGAGGGCGGTCCGCGGATTGGTGAGCTGCGGCCGATCCGCGCGAAGATTCGGCGCCCGGAGGGTGTCACCGAGTGACTGCCGCGACGCGGGCGGAGTGCACGCGTTGCGGGGTCACTACCCACACATTGATGTTGCCGACGGGGCCGCTGTGCTCTCGCTGCCGCCGAGATATTGCATATCACCCCAGGGTTTGCCCAGAGTGCTTGGAACTACGCCCGGTCGCGTATCCGTCGTTCACGATGTACAACGTGCTCGTCTGCGCAGCCTGCGCCGGAGAACATTCCGTGTTCGCGTGCGCCGAGTGCGGACGTGAAGACCACCCCGTATGGGGCCACCCGATGTGCCCGCTGCATCCTCAATGAGCAATTGACCGGCCTTTTCACTCATCCATTGAGTGGTGAGTTCTGTGACGAACTACGGCCAGTGTTTGAAGAGTTGATGCGTGCACGTCGGCCGCAGAGCGTGATCTCTTGGCTGCAGAAGCCGCCCGCGACCGGGGCTCGTGTGCTGGGACAGATGGCACGCGGAGAGGCACCCATCAGCCATGACACGTTCCAACACATGCCAGCTGGGCGGTCGGAGAGCTATTTGCGTGACCTACTCACCGCGACCGGGGTGCTGCCGCCATATCAGCCAGCGATCGAGCGCATGGAACGCTGGCTGGATGAGCGACTACGGGGTCTTCCGGTCGATGATGCGCAACTGATTGGGCGGTATGCCCGCTGGCATCATCTCCGCAGGTTACGGCAGCTTGGCTGAGTGCGGTGAGGTCACCAAACCCGTGATTTACCGGGCACGCTCCAATGTGATTGGCGCGGTCCGCCTCAGTGCTTGGGCCGCACGCGAGGGCACCACGATCGCGTTACTGACGCAGCCCCAGCTCGAGTCGTATCTTGCCGCGCACCCCGGCGGGCGCAACACTCAGCAAGGGTTCATTGCGTGGCTTCACCGCAGCAAAGAGAATACGCGAATCAGCCTCCCCTGGCGCAGCTTCACACCACCTGAAGTCGTCGTCTCTGATAGTGAACGTTGGGACAGTGTCGAACGACTCCTACATGATGACACCATCACGCTTTACGCGCGTATTGGGGGCCTGTTCATGCTCCTGTTTGCCCAATCGTTGGGTTCCATCGTCAAAATGAAGACAGCACAAGTGGCACTTGAACCAGACGGGCGAGTGCTTGTTGCGTTTGATGGCACGTTCGTTGAAATGCCGCCCGGGCTCGATACTCTTATCCGCGATTATTCGCAGAATCGGGGGACGCCAACGATCTCGGGTAGAGACCATGGGTGGCTGTTCCCTGGACGGCATCCCGGGAGTCATCTGGTCACTGATGTGTTTCGCTCGAAGCTCGTGACGGCAGGCATTCATCCCGGTGACGCCCGCAAGGCTGCGATGTTTTCGCTCGCAGGGCAGGTCCCGGCACCCGTGCTTGCTGACCTCATCGGTGTTGCTGACAAGACCGCCGTGAAGTGGGCTGTTCTTGCTGCCCGTGACTGGTCTGGTTATGTTGCTCAACGGCGGCTATAAAGCTCGCACTGAATAACGCACTTCCGCCAACAGTGGAGTTTGCCGCTCTTGATCGCGTCGGTGGTTCGTACACCCTTGATGCGGTGTTGTCCGATAGTTAATGACGAGTACCCAGCTCCAAGCAACAACTTATGAAGCATGATTGTGGAAGTCGCCAAGAAAGAGGCGCTGAGGACGTGACGGCCAGCACGTGGCAGATCCGAGTGCGGTTCCTACCGCAGACTATGGGGCCTAGAGGTAACCGAGAGTGCGCAGGCACGCGCCGAGGACGAGTTAGGGGTGGAGCGGTGTTCCGTTCTAGCTCGGCGTCCAATCGGTGAAGGTCTCGGCTTTCTCCCGCTCGACGTCCTTCTCGTAGCTCGCCAAGATCGCTTGCGCCAGTTCCCCGCCCTGCCTAGGGCTCTTGAGGATCGACTTGTAGTCGAAGTCCACCGACTTGGACTCGACGTTGAGGTCAACCACGACCGTCTTTAAGATTTCCTCGCACTTACCCAGGAACTCCTCCAACTGCGGCTCCGTGAGCAAAGCCGGTTTCGCGACGTAGGGACGCGAGGCGTCGTTGTCGCGCAGGATCTCTGAGAGCAGGTAGAGCATGAAGTATCGAGTTAGCGTGTAGGACGCCATCGGCCGGTTCTTGAGCTTCGGCAAGCTCTTGTCGACTACGCCCATCAGCCGGTGTACGAAGATCGCTCGCTGCGCGGTGACCTCCGGGCCTCCAAAGATCTCCGCGTACTTCTCATCGAAGACCTTGTAGATCTGGTGTGCGGACCACGGCTCCTGCACATCGAACGCCAGGAACGCACGTCCAATCTCGTCGTTGGTGATCACCGTGGCGCCGGCCGGCGCCTTCTCGCCCCGCTTGATCTCGAAGAAGTAGTCATCGTCCGCGTCGTTCATCTCCTTCTGCAGCCGGAGCTGGATCGCGTGGTTCGAGCGGAGATCGCGCGGCTTGATGGCGTTCTGGTTGTTGCTATTCTCGGTGATTCGGCGAGCCAACGCCTCGTCCTGGACCTCTACGACCCGCACCAGCACGCGGAGGTCATCGGTGAGCTTGGACTTGTCGTTGTAGAAGCTCGTCAGGCTCTGCGCACCGTTCACCACAGAGTAGTCCTTAATCGTCAGCTCCCCGCTCTTGGAGCTGACGGCGGAGGAGCACAGGATGATCAGGCCGTTGTGCCCGAGGATGAAGCTTGCGTGACCCGCCTTAGAAGCGAGGGCGCCACGGATTGCCTTATTGACGCTAGTGTTGCCGAGCCCGTAGCGCACGTTCTCCCGGAATAGCGAGCCATCTGCGATGCCGTCCATGTGTACGAGCTGCAGTGCCCTCGCTGGAAACACGAACATCGTGGGGTCGTCTTTACCGGCGCCGACCTTCATCTCGAGCGGTTCGACGTAGGACGTGTCGAAGGTGAACGTACCCTTCTTGCCCTCGGACGTGTCCACCTCGACCATCCGCGCGGCGATCTCTTCCCGGTCGAAGATCGACAGGTCGGGCGTGACCGCTGCGTAGCCCGTGGAGTCGGTGTTGTGCGACTCATTGGAGACGTAGACGCCGACAAGACGGTAGCCAGCTCCGACCATATCGGCCAACTGGAGGCGGGTGATCAGGCGCTTCAGTTCGTCGTCGGCATTGCCTGAGAGGATCGTCTTCACATTGTCGGCCGTGTCGAACTGAGCGACCGAACCCATCAGGGTCTTCGGGCCGACGTCGCCGATCTTGCCAGTGTCACTCTGCCGGATTTTAGCCTGGAGGAAGTGGATCTCCTCGTTATTGTGGTCAACGTAGACGCCGTCAATGCCCTTGTCGTTCGAGTGGTCGCAGACGGCGTCCCGTGCGTCAGTCTCCTCTAGCCTATAAACGTTCTGGAGGAACCACACGAGGAACGAGGCCGACTCTCCAAGCCCCGTCCGCTCAGCGACGCGGGCGACCTTCTTGGACAAGAGGTTGTAGTTGATATCAATCGACTTCACACGATACAGGATACTCGCAACGTCGGCTTCCACCGCGCGCGCAACGGCGTGTGCGCGATGTAGCACCTCCGCACGTGGCCAAGCACCGACACATTTCGAATGAGTGTGCGCTCATCGGCGATACCAGCGATGTCACGACCATTCGCCGGGCCGAACCTGGACCCGCGAAGTAACGTGCTCGTCATCTGACCCGGCCTGTACCTTTCGGGCAGCCGGTTCAGTCGGTCTCGTAACCCTAGGGATGCGAGGCTTCTCATGAGGGGTTGGGCGCCAACTTTTTACGTCGCATGGTTCCGCGGCTTCGCGATTCGTGCAACTATGTGTCGCAAGTGATCGACTGGAGGGGAGTACTCGCCCATGGTCACGAGACACTTGGAGATCCCTGAAACGGCGAAGCTGATTGGCTACGCACGAGTGTCTACCCGGCAGCAGTCCACGGGTCGGCAAGAAGCGGACCTTCTGGCTGCGGGGGTCTGCCGAGATAGTCTGGACAACGATCTCGGAGTCTCCGGTTCCCGTGCCTCTCGCCTCTAATCCGGTCGCGCGATCGAAGCACTCGAAGCTGGCGACACTCTCGTCATCACTACGCTGGATCGGTTGGGCCGATCTACACAAATCATTCTCGCCTTCGCAGACGAACTCCGTGCTCGCGGAGCAGGATTACGTGTGCTCAACCTCGGAGGCGGCGACGTCGACACGTCCGCATCGATGGATCGAATGCTGTTCACCGTCATGGCAGCCTTCGCGCAGATGGAACACCAGATCAAGCGTGAGCGTGTTGTTGACTCGATCAGCAAACGACGCATCGACCGCAAGGATCTCGGCGGGCGGCGATAGCCGCTCACAGACAGCCAGATTTGCAACGCGCTCCGCCTCGTGGAGAGTGGCCATCTAGCAGCACTAGTCGCCTACGACCTCGGAATTCTGACGCCGCTCACGATCGCTCATTCTCCGAAGCCGTCGGTACAAGCCGAGGAAAATCACGACACTTGTACCGACGACTTGGGGCATTGACAATTGCGGAGGTCCATCTTTTACCCATCTAAAACACCCGTGACGGACCGCCAATGACCGGGTAGAATGGGGAAAGGAGAGTCACTCGATTCCCCGTACGATCAGGGAAAACTAGAGATTTTCGCAAGCTTTCGGTAGGTTCAAAGAACCTCCAAGGGGTCGCAGGTTCAAATCCTGTCAGCCCGACAAAATGCCCCGGAATATCGTTGAGAAATCAACAGTTTTCCGGGGCTTTGTCGTTTCCGTGAGATTCTCGGGGCCAGGGTTATCGGCAAAAACGTGTGGATAGTGCCGGGCGTGTTCACCCTCTGCCGCCCCAGCCTCTGCGTAGCCAGAGCCCTTCAGTAGCGTCGAGGCCGGTGTCGTAGACCACCGGCCCTGGGTCTGGTTCCGTGAACCGTGGCCGCCGCTTCTGCGGTGTGATCTCCTTGGCGACGGGCATGGTGCCTGCGGTGTCGATGAGGCCGGCGCGTTCAATCAGTACCCATTCCGCGGCCCGCTTCTGATGCTCAACGGTCATGCCTCGGTGCAGGCGCAGCGCCTGCTTGATCATTGCGTTGATGCCACCCTCGAGTCTGGATGTGGTCTTGGGGCCGCCCGCGCGTAAGTAGGTGAAGAGGTGTTCGCGACGTTGGAGTTCGGCAAGGAGGTTGTAGGCCTTGCGGAGCCGGTCGTGGGTGTACCACCATTTCTTGCCGGTGGGTGAGTCCCAAAGCCCGTTCCGGAGCCTACGTTTCGCATAGGATCGTTCAGTGGTGAGATGCCCATACACGGTGTGCCAGTCGTTGAGCTGCTGCAACCAGACCAGTGCTTGGTCTGCATCCTTGATGCGTCGCAATCGTTTCCCAAGTTCAAGTAGCGCCTGACCTGCCGGGGTGCGAGGCCGCAACGTGAGGTGGGTGCGCATGTTCATCCAGACATGGAAGATGCAGCGTTGTACGAGGGTGTCTGGCCACTGTTCACGGAGCGCGGCACGTACTCCGGTGCCGCCGTCACAGATCACCACGAGCGGGGCAGGAATCTGACGCAGGAGTGCTTCCCATGCGGCTTGTGACTCCGTCGAGCACCATTGCCAGGCCAGTGGGGTGTGGTGCTCATCAGTGGCGATGAGCAAGCACCAGTCGCCGATGTAGGTGCCGTCGATCATCACATATTTTGGTGGAATTGTGACGGCGGGCAGGCGTGGGGTGACGCGCCAACACCAGGCAGTTTGGTGACGGAATGAACGGCCGGTGAGGCAATCGGTTTCTGCTTGGGAGAGTTTCCCGAGCAGCCAAGTCAGGAACTGTTGGAGCTGGTGTTTGCGGGTGACATCGTCGCGTCTGCGGACCGAGGAAGCTTTGCAGGTTGGGCAGAGCCAACGTTGGGTTCCGGCAGCTGTTCTTCCGTTCTTCACGAGCGTGGAATCGCATAGCAGACAGCGGGTCGTGTTTGATGATTTCGGCACAGTTAAGGTTGGCCGAGCATGACGGTCCCTGTTTTACCGCATGATCACGCGGCTAGATCGAGATTCCATCCACACGTTCTTGCCGATAACCCCCCAGCTTCGGTACGCTCGAAGAATGCAGCATGTACCTTTCCATATGCCCCCATCGTCGGGTCAGGAAACGGTACTTGAGTCGCCGCCAGGCCCCCGTATCACGATCACACTGTTTTTTGCACTCTTCTGGTTCGTGGTTGCGGCGTGGATCTACACACGGCTCCCACTCGACTTCTTCACCGGTGGTGAGTCGACGCGAAGCATCTTCGCGGGACTCATCGCCTTAATTGGTGTCTTCTTCATCTGCAGGATTCCGATGTTGGAGGCGCATCGCTTCCGGATCGACAACACCGCACTCTTCACGAAAAGTTACACTCGAAGCGCCACGATCCCATGGGATACCATTCAAAGCTGCAGAATCGTTGGTATCGTGCGCACGCCGTCAACTGCATTCCGCATGGCTCGCTCACAACTCGACAACCGGCGCATCATGCTCGAACTGCAGCTCAAGTTTGTAGACCCTCGTGAAATTGAGTCCCGGTTTCCAGTTATTCGCAGGAATCGAATCAACAGCGAGGTCGAAGATAGCTACACTCACCGGATCGGGTTGAGGACTGCTCCGCTTCCGTACGAAAGTGCCCCGTGCTTGCCCCGCATTACGCGAGGATAATGCGATCTGTTGCTCCCGCTTCGTTCCGGGGCATCAAGTTCCGACGCACACCATGGTTTTTTGGACGAGGCCTATCTGACGGGCCTGCAAGATAGTTCTTCACTCAATCACGCACACTTCCTCTGGGGATACCCACGCCATATAACGGCTTATTACTTGATTACTTTGAGCCCCATTAAGAGACCTCACAGAGCGCTTCATAGGCTGAAGTAAAGAGAGTGGGAGATGTGATGAATAGCAGTCCGGTCGAGGTCAACCAGTTACCGCAGAACTCGCGTCGGTCACAGAAGACGCTATGGTGGTCTGCCGGTGGCGGGCTCCTCGCAATCCTCCTCGTAGTCGCCGCCGTCATTATTGTCCCCCGCGTGCTTCAGGCACAGCGCGTCGCAAGTTATTCAGAACTCGTTTCGCAGATAAATATTGCGCTAACCGAGACGCATGAACTCGGAGCGCTCACTGACCGAGTCACTGTGTTGTACGCGTTGCAAATTGACGAAGCGCGTGTATTTCAGCCTGCACTTGAGGGGCTTGCGGGATATTCGGACCACTATTTCTCAGAAGAAAACCTCGCAGCCCTCGCCCAGGCGAACGAGGCCCTCCTGCAGAAACTCCTAGAGGACGATCTCACCGAGAGTGAAGCCCAACTCGCCGAGCACGCGAAGGACGCAATCGAAACTCACGGCTTTGTCTGGCAAACAGATTTTCTGAATCTCTCCCCCGACGCGGTCGAACATCTGCTCGAACTCAACCCCGCTCAGCTGGTCACCCCGATTGCTGATGAGGCTGTCACCGATCTAGTTATTGAGGAAGCACACGAGGCGTTGCTATCCGCTGCAGCAGATAAGCTTCAGGCCGCAAGCCGCCTGACTGCTGTCGAGGCGAGAGCCTCCGCGCTTCTCGACGCGGTGGCAGGGGCGCTCCACCCGCTCGAAAACTCAGCACTTGGCGCACCGGAGCAGGCAACGGTTGTGATTGGAATGTACCCGAATGCCGACGCAAGGTCGGTGGCACAGCTCAATGACTCAGCGAAGCTGGCAGCTGAGTCAGTGTCTGCGACCGCATTCACCTTCGATGATGATTACCGGCCGGTTCCAGTAAGCAGCGATGCTTCGCGTAACGGAGTCGAGGTTGCTGCCACCGATGCATGGCGTGCCGTCATTATCGCTACACACCTGTCAAGCTATTCAGAAGCTATTACTGCGGCTTGGATCACTGATGCAGGAGGGTTCGAGCAAGCACTCGGGTTCAACCCGTTCCTCCCATTCTTCCCGTTCTAAGTGCTTGGAGAGCTCTACGCTCAATTGCGGTTTCGCCTCAAGAATTCGTGCGATCCTAGAAGAATGAATCTGGAGGTGTCACCCGAGCTCGTTATACCTGCAGCAGAGCTAGGTTGGCGGTTCTCACGCTCTTCTGGGCCGGGCGGGCAGCACGTCAATACCTCAGAGAGTCGCGTCGAGTTGTTCTGGGACGTGGCAGAATCAAAGGTCCTCACGAGTGCGCAGCGTGAACGGCTGCGCACTCGACTCGCTCACCGCTTGGTTTCAGGGGTACTCACTGTGGTTGTCTCCGAACAACGGTCTCAACTGCGTAATCGCGATGCTGCACTGCAGAAACTATCCCAACTCGTTTCGACCGCGCTTGCGCCTGATCCCGCAAAGCGGCGACCAACCCGGCCGGCAAAAGGGTCCGTACGCCGGCACCTTGAGGCAAAAACCCTGCGGTCTGAAACAAAGCGTCTACGCCAACGCCCAGAATCGCACTGATCGCATCCCCAAGGTGTGCGAGCCTATCTACATGTCTAATTGACCACTAACCACCAGCTCGAGCGAGAGCCTTCCTCGCTGCGATTTCCGGCCGAAGATCGAGCTTTCGGAGCAGCTGTGCATTCAGCGCAACCACGATCGTCGATATCGACATCAAAACGGCTCCCACTGACATCGGCAGTATGAAGCCAATCGGCGCGAGAATCCCGGCCGCAAGCGGCACCGAAATGAGGTTGTAGCCCGCAGCCCACCAGAGGTTCTGTTGCATTTTTCGATACGCGGCTTGCGAGAGTTCGATCACCGAGAGCACAGAACGAGGATCATCGCTCGCGAGGATCACACCCGACGACGCAATTGCCACATCAGTTCCCGCACCAATTGCGAGCCCCACATCTGCTTGGGCGAGAGCGGGGGCGTCATTCACGCCGTCCCCCACCATCGCGACCTTTCTGCCTTCTTGTTGTAGCTGCTGTACTTTCGCTGCCTTATCCTCTGGGCGGACACCCGCGAAGACTCGGGTGATCCCGAGTTCCCGCGCAACGGCCTGCGCCACTGCCTCGGCATCCCCCGTAATCATGACGACCTCACGACCGAGGCGCTGGAGCGCCTGTACCGCGTCGCGGGACTCTGGCCGAATCTCATCGGCCAGCTTGAGGGCCCCAAGAACGACTCCATTGCGGAGCACATGCAAAATGATTGCGCCTTCGGCACGCCACTTCTCTACAACTGGAAGTTCTTCAACCCGCTCTTCCGCGAGCAGGTATGGCCCACCGACGCGCACTGTCGCCCCACCGACATTTGCCGTGACTCCGACGGCGGGCGAAGAGCTAAAGTCGCTGTGCGCAGGCAGCTCAAGTTGCCGTTCAGCTGCCGCACGGACGATTGCCTTTGCAAGCGGATGCTCACTGGCCGATTCTGCGGCTGCAGCAATTGCAAGCACCTGTGCCACCTGAGTGTCATCAGTCGCAAAGACTTCCGTAACGCTCGGCTCACCCTTGGTCAGAGTTCCCGTCTTGTCAAAGAGCACGGTATCAATCGTTCGCATGCTTTCAAGCGCAAGCCGGTCCTTCACCAGCACACCGGCCCGGGCAGCACGCTCGGTTGCGATCGAAACAACCAGTGGGATCGCGAGGCCCAGTGCGTGCGGGCAAGCGATGACCAGCACTGTGATCGTGCGGATCACTGCGGCATCCGGCAGCCCGATTGCCGTCCAGACAATTGCCGTAACCACCGCGGCAATGAGCGCGAACCAGAACAGCCAGCCGGCTGCGGTATCGGCGAGACGCTGTGCTCGCGAGGAGGAGTTCTGCGCATCGGCCACGAGACGCTGGATCCCCGCCAACGCGGTATCACTTCCGATCGCAGTGATCTCAACGCGAAGGCCCGAATCGGTAGCGACGGTTCCCGCGGTCACCGAGTCGCCGATCGATCGGGTGACGGTGCGAGATTCGCCCGTGATCATTGATTCGTCTACCGACGCGCTCCCATCGATGACCCTTCCGTCCGCAGGTACGCTGCCACCGGGCCGAACAAGCACAACATCACCGACGCGAAGATCTGCTGGCGCGACGACCGTGACTTCGTTACCCTCGAGACGCTCTGCCTCATCCGGCAACAACGCCGCCAACGAGTCGAGCGCGGAGGTGGTCTGAGCAAGAGACTTCATCTCTATCCAGTGACCGAGCAGCATGATCACGACGAGAAGTGCAAGCTCCCACCAGAAGTCGAGCTCATGATGCAAGATCCCGAGGCTCGAGCCCCAAGACGCAACGAACGCGACCGTGATGGCAAGCCCAATGAGAAGCATCATTCCAGGCTTACGCGCCTTGATTTCACTCACGGCACCAGTGAGGAACGGTTTGCCACCCCAGATATACATCACGGTGCCAAGAATGGGTGCGACCCAGGTAATCCCAGGAATGTCTGGAAGCTGATAGCCGACGATCATGGCGAACATTCCAGAAAGGGTCACTGTCGGAATTGCGATGACGAGCATGATCCAAAAGAGACGTCTGAACTGCGCTACGTGATCGCCATGGCCCCCGTGACCCGAATGACCGTCGTGGCCCCCGTGACCTTCGGTGCCCCCGTGACCCTCGTGAGTATTGGGGTTGCCGTGCTCGCCAGCCTTATCGCGATGCGCGTCGCCCGCATGCTCCGGAATGTTGATCGTGCAGATCATGACGCGAGTGGTCGACGGCCTGCGCGGGTTCGGCGCGCATCAAATGAGCCTGATGATCCTCATGGTTGTGATGGTCATGCTGTTGGCTCATCGTGCGTCTCCCTCAAGCGAGTCTGGCTTTAGCTATCACTACACCCAACCATATACCCCCACTGGGTATTCCCATTTGCGAGGAAGCACACATCGATCAATCATTACACCCGACGAAACAGCGCAGTCTGGCGGTACCTCAGCCGTTAAAGTGGCCATGTAGTGGGAGTCAAGCCGGAGTAATTCCAGAGGGTCATGGCCATCAGCTACTCAGACATCAACGGGCAGCGCGCACCTTACGGTACGGATGATCCTCGACCCTTGCTGTTGCCGCACCAATAAGCTCAGCGTACGTTTGTGACCTTCGCGCGAGCCCCATGAGCCCTTTCGTGGAGCGAGCAGCTGATCGCAGGTTCATCGGGCGACCCTCGATGCCGTAGAGCAGCAGCGCCCAGTCGGGAAGTAACGAAAGCACACCATCCTGCACGATTATGATGCTCCACACCTTTATTGGATTACCCCGAAACGACGGCTTTCTCAGCGTCCGAGTCACTTCAGCTGCCTCAACCGTGAGCGAAAGCCAGCCCTGCTGCGAGTTGATGTATTCATCAAGCGATCTGTAGTTGCCCGGCAACGACTCAAGATCTTCAATACCAATGAGCCGTGCAGCCTCAACCTGCTCGACAATAAAGCGATCCTGCTCCGATTCGGTGAGTGGATTTCCAAATTCATTGCTTGCCTGGATCAGGGCATACACAAAGGTATTGTGTGTCCACGCGAGCCAGTCGGGGTTATCTGCCCGAAGTTCCTGACCCGTATGCGGGTCGTTCCAGACCGCATGGGCATGCATCCGACGCACTGATGCTGCTGCTGCGTCGGCGTGCGCCCGATCTCCGAAAATAACCGTGTCGAAGTAGCGGCCGGTGCGCTCATCGCGACCCGCCGAATCATCATGCGATTCGGTGGTGCTGTAAAACACTCGCATCATGTACGGGTTCAGTGCTTGCAAGAGCAGCGCGGCCATACCGCCGAGCTTGGACGCGGGGTCGGCAAACACGCGCCAAGAGACACTATCAGGGCCGAAGTAACCTTCGTCGGCTCGCGGAGCGTTCCCACTCTTCGTACTGGTTGAGTCAACTTTAGGTCGAGGATCAGCGGCGGTCATCGAAGAAACTCCTTGCAATCGAGCACACGGTCGATCTCAAGATAGCGTGAATACCGCAACATTGAGGCGAGTCATACCGACCGGATCGCGCAATGATCGGCCGAAACACGCAAGAAGTCAGGGAATCGGAACGTGCGCGCCCGCTACAGGCGAAGGCGATTTCTCGCCTTCGCTGCGGGGCAGCGCGAGCCGGCTAAAAGTTGAATGGTAGCATTCGACGCCGATCGTGGTGGGACTACCGTCGCACAAGTCGTCTCGACTTCAGCAAGCGAAACGATCTATTACTTTCTAAAACCAACTAGGTCAGGGAAGCGGAACAGGTGTTACCCCGAGCGGGGCTAACCCCGCCGCTCCCCCATCGGGAGAGGTCAAGACCCAGATGCCGTCTGCGTGCACGGCCACAGAGTGCTCCCACTGTGCGCTCATCGAACCGTCAGCGATGGTGACCGTCCAGTCATCATCCTGAATCACCGTATCGATGGTGCCTGCGGAAATGATTGGCTCCACGGCGACAACTAGACCCGGTTTCACTTCTGGGCCCTTGCGAGTTGTCGGCACGTTAAACACTGGTGGATCCTCATGCATGCGTCGACCGATACCGTGCCCGATGTAGTCCTCAAGCACACCGTAGTCACTTTCGGAGCGCACGTAGGCAGAAACAGCTTCGCCGACCTCGTTCAGGTGCTTGGCTGTGGCCAGGCGCGCGATACCGCGCCACATGGCCTGTTCAGTGACGTGACTCAGTCGTTCGATCGCAACCGTGTGCTCCGGTCGAGTTGGGTCAGCGAATGTCACGGTGATTGCCGCGTCGCCATGCCAACCCTTAATTGCAGCACCGGCATCGAGAGAGACAATGTCGCCGGGCCCCAACGGGCGGTCAGTGGGAATACCGTGAACGACATGCTCGTTCACGTTCGCACAGATGGTGTGCCGGTAGCCGGGCTCCATCATGAAGTTTGGTTCCCCGCCAGCATCGCGAATTGCTTGCTCTGCAAGGGCATCAAGTTCAAGCGGGGTGATCCCGGGTCGCACTGCGGCAGCCATTGCAGCCAGTGCTGCCGCGGTGGCCCGACCCGGCGCCTCCATCAAGCGCAACTGTGCGGGCGACTTGTAAATCGAACGTCGCAGAAGTCCGCGGCTCACCTAATTCAGCTCCCTGTACCTATTGGGGTTTAGTTTCCGAGCTTCGCATCGAGAGCGGAGGCGATGCGTTCCGCCACCTCGTCGATACCGCCGAGCCCGTCGACCGAGATAAGAATGCCACGCTCAGTGAATAGATCAACGAGCGGTGCGGTCTGTTCTGCGTAAATATCCTGACGGTGACGAATCACGTCTTCCGTGTCGTCTTCGCGCCCTTCGATTTCGGCACGCTTAAGCAAACGCGCAACAACCTCGTCGGTATCTGCTTTAAGCAGCACTACCGCGTCCAGGGAGTCCCCATCAAGCATTCCATCGAGGGCGTGCACCTGTTCGACGTTGCGTGGGTAGCCGTCGAGGAGAAACCCGGTGGCAGCGTCGTCCTGGTGAAGACGATCGCGAACAATCTCATTTGTCAGCGAGTCTGGGACCAGCTCGCCTGCTTTAATGATTGCTTGCACCTGCAGACCCAGTTCAGTGCCGCCCTGGATATTTGCACGGAAGATATCTCCGGTGGAGATTGCCGGAATATCGTAGCGCTCAGCAATCTTCGAGGCTTGGGTTCCCTTACCAGCGCCGGGCGGGCCAATGATCAAGAGACGAGTCTGTGCGTTTCCGCTCACTTAAGTAGTCCTTCGTAGTGACGCTGCTGCAGCTGTGCGTCGATTTGTTTGACGGTCTCAAGGCCGACACCCACGATAATGAGGATCGATGCGCCGCCGAATGGGAAGTTCTGATTTGCGCCAAAGAATGCCAAAGCGATGAGCGGCAGAAGGGCAATCAGACCGAGGTAGAGAGAACCGGCGCTTGTGACGCGGTTCAACACGTAGTTGAGGTACTCGGCGGTCGGACGGCCTGCACGAATGCCGGGTACGAATCCACCGTACTTCTTCATGTTGTCTGCAACCTCTTCAGGGTTGAAGGTGATCTGCACGTAGAAGAACGTGAAGCCAATGCAGAGCAAGAAGAAGACCAACATGTACATGGGCTGATCACCCTGCACCAGGTTGGCAGAAATCCAGACAACCCAGGCCGGCAGGTTACCGTCTGCGTCGGGAGTCTGGTTGAACTGTGCGAGCAGCATTGGCAGGTAGAGGATCGCCGAGGCGAAGATCACGGGAATCACGCCTGCCATGTTCACCTTAATGGGGATGTACGTGCTGCTGCCGCCGTATGTGCGACGCCCGACAACGCGCTTCGCATACTGCACGGGGATGCGGCGCTGTGACTGCTCAACGAAGACCACTGCCGCGATGACGACAAGACCAACCGCGATGACGAAGAAGAAGACTTCCCAGCCCTTTGCGAGCTTGATCGTCCAAAGTGCGTTCGGGAACTGTGCAGCGATAGAAGTGAAGATCAACAGCGACATTCCATTACCGATGCCGCGCTCAGTGATGAGCTCACCAAACCACATGATCAGGCCGGTACCAGCTGTCAGCGTGAGGATCATGATGATGATCGCCCACCACTCCTTGGACACGAGGTTCTGACAAACCGGGTTAGCGGTATTGCCGAAAAGCATGCCCGAACGCGCGACGGTGATGAGCACAGTGGATTGCAACACTGCAAGTGCGATCGTCAGGTAACGCGTGTACTGGGTCAGCTTGGCTTGGCCAGCTTGACCCTCTTTGTGGAGCGTTTCGAAGTGCGGAATAACCACACGAAGCAGCTGCGTGATAATCGACGCCGTGATGTAGGGCATGATGCCCAACGAGAAGATCGAGAGTTGCAGCAGTGCACCACCGCTGAACATGTTGATCATCTCATAGATGCCCGCGGTGCTGGACTGGTTAGCGAGCAGACATGCTTGCACGTTGTCGAAGTCGACAAATGGTGCGGGCACGAATGAACCCAACCGGAACAATGACACGATCGCGAGCGTGAAGACAATCTTCCGTCGCAGGTCGGGCGTCTTAAAGATCCGTCCGATGGCACTGAACAAGGGCCTGCCTCCTGCAAAAAGTTTTTGAGGTGCGCGCGTCGAAAACGAACACCAAGACTCCAGCCTACACTGCGCAGCTGGAGTAAAAAAGCAGGGGCCGAGTTCGTCCACCACCTAAGAAAGATGGTGAACGAACTCGGCCCCCCAGCCCGAGAATCTCGAGCGTTACTTGATCTCGCCGCCTGCGGCGATAATCTTCTGTTCAGCCGAGGCCGAAACCTTGTCGACCGAAACGACCAGCTTGACGCTCAGGTCGCCGTTCCCCAGCACCTTGACGGGCTGGTTCTTGCGCACTGCACCTAGCTCGACGAGGCTGTCGATGGTGACCTCTCCACCCTTCGGGTAGAGCTCTGCCAACTTGGCAACGTTTACAACCTGGTACTCGGTGCGGAATGGGTTCTTGAACCCACGGAGCTTCGGAGTGCGCATGTGCAGAGGCATCTGCCCACCCTCGAAGCCGGCCTTGACCTGGTAACGTGCCTTGGTACCCTTGGTGCCGCGACCCGCGGTCTTACCCTTGGATGCCTCACCACGACCCACACGGGTCTTTGCCTTCTTTGAGCCCGGTGCCGGGCGCAGGTGGTGCGCCTTCAGCACGTCGCCACGCTCTTCATTGTTCTCGCTCATGCGTCGACCTCCTCAACCTTCACCAGGTGAGCAACAGCACGAACGTAGCCACGGTTCTGGGGGGTGTCCTCACGAACGACCGTCTGGCCGATCTTGCGGAGGCCCAGGCTACGCAGCGTATCGCGCTGGTTCTGCTTCTCACTGATAACGGACTTCATCTGCGTAATCTGCAGGCTCTTCTTGGCGGCCATTACGCACCTGCCTTCGCCTTGGCGGCAGCGTCGGCCATAGCCTTCGCCTCAGCGCGCACGAGGCGAGCCGGGGCGACGCGGTCGAAATCAAGGCCACGACGAGCAGCGACGGAGCGGGGCTCCTCTAGCTGCTGCAGCGCCTCAACAGTCGCATGCACAATGTTCAGGGTGTTTGACGAACCAAGCGACTTGCTCAGCACGTCATGAATGCCTGCGCACTCCAGTACGGCGCGCACGGGGCCACCCGCGATAACACCGGTACCTGCAGCAGCTGGACGCAGCAACACTACGCCTGCTGCAGCTTCACCCTGCACGGGGTGCGGGATGGTGCTGCCGACACGCGGAACGCGGAAGAAGTTCTTCTTAGCCTCTTCAACGCCCTTAGAGATAGCCAGGGGCACCTCTTTAGCCTTGCCGTAACCGACGCCAACGGTACCGTTGCCATCGCCTACCACGACGAGCGCGGTAAAGCTAAAGCGACGACCGCCCTTGACGACCTTCGACACGCGGTTAATAGTAACCACGCGCTCAAGGAACTGGCTCTCGTTACGGTCACGACCGCCACGCTCGCCACGGGTACCACGGTCACGGCTGCCGCGACGCTGTTCGCGAGGCTCGCTGCGGTGATCGTTTGCCTGAGTCTCAGCGCCCTGCGCCGAAGCCTCCTGGGTCTCTGCAGACACTTGCTGCTCCTTCGTCTCTTCGCTCACAGGGTCAGCCCCGATTCGCGTGCGCCGTCGGCAATCGCTGCGACACGGCCGGCGTACTTGCTGCCACCGCGGTCGAAGACCACGGCCTCGATGCCAGCGCTCTTAGCGCGCTCGGCAACCAACTCGCCTACACGACGAGCCTTTGCGGTCTTGTCGCCGTCGAAGCTACGCAGATCGGCTTCCATGGTCGAAGCCGATGCGAGGGTCAGACCCTTCGAATCGTCAATGACCTGCACGAACACGTGACGCGACGAGCGGGTGACGACGAGGCGCGGACGCGACTCGGTACCGGCGATCTTCTTGCGCAGGCGGACGTGGCGGCGGATACGCGCAGCCGCGCGACCCTTGGCGCGGGAAATATTTGCGGCCATGGTTACTTACCAGCCTTTCCAGCCTTGCGGCGGACGTTCTCGCCCGCGTAGCGGATGCCCTTGCCCTTGTAGGGCTCCGGCTTCTTTAGCTTGCGGATGTTGGCGGCGACCTCACCAACGGCCTGCTTAGAGATACCGCTCACGGAGATCTTGGTGTTGCCTTCGACGGCAAGTGTGACGCCTTCAGGAGCATCGAACATCACCGGGTGCGAGAAGCCGAGAGCCAGCTCGAGGCTGTTGCCCTTCTGCTGCACACGGTAACCGGTCCCGACAACCTCGAGCTGCTTTGCGTAGCCCTCGGTCACACCGACGATGTCGTTGTGGATGAGCGTGCGGGTCAGGCCGTGCAGTGCTCGTGAAGCGCGCTCGTCATCGGGACGGGTAACAACTACCTGGCCGTCTTCGAGAGCAACGCGGATGGGATCAGCGACGACGAGAGAAAGCTCGCCCTTCGGACCCTTGACCGAGACGCGCTGGCCGTCGATCTTAATATCTACACCACCGGGAACGGTGATGGGAAGCTTACCAATACGTGACATTCGGGCTTACCACACGTAGGCCAGCACTTCGCCGCCCACACCCTTCTGCTCAGCCTCGCGGTCGGTCAAGAGCCCCGAGGAGGTGGACAGGATCGCGATTCCAAGACCACCAAGCACACTTGGGATCTCAGTCGAACCCGCGTAGACACGAAGGCCGGGCTTTGAAACCCGCTTGATGCCTTCGATCGAACGCTCACGGTTCGGGCCGTACTTTAGCGACATAGTGAGGGTGGTTCCGACGCGGGCGTCTTCCACCTTCCAGTCGGCAATGTAACCCTCGCGCTTGAGGATATCGGCGATTCGTTCCTTCAGCTTTGAGCCTGGGAGCGAAACGTCGTCGTGGTGCGCACTGTTTGCATTGCGCAGCCGGGTCAGCATATCTGCGACCGGATCGGTCATCGTCATAGTGACTCTACTTTCTCGCCTGGTATCATCAGCCGTTACACGACGGATGACCTGGGTGACATGCGGAGTGGCACCCCGAGTACTCGGGGTGCCCATCCACTTGGACTATTTATTTATTCAGCCTTGAACGGGAAGCCGAGTGCGCGAAGCAGCGCACGACCCTCGTCGTCGGTCTTGGCGGTAGTCACGACAGTGATGTCGAAACCGCGCACCCGATCGATCTTATCCTGATCGATCTCGTGGAACACACTCTGCTCGGTCAATCCGAAAGTGTAGTTGCCGTTACCGTCGAACTGCTTGGGCGAGAGTCCGCGGAAATCACGGATACGCGGCAGTGCCAGGTTAACCAAACGGTCCAGGAACTCCCAGGCACGATCGCCACGCATGGTGACGTGTGCGCCAATGGCCTGACCGTCACGCAGCTTGAACTGCGCGATGCTCTTACGAGCCTTGGTTACCATGGGCTTCTGGCCGGTGATCTTCACGAGGTCCGCAATTGCGCCCTCGATCACCTTGCTGTCGCGAGCAGCCTCGCCGACGCCGGTGTTCACCACTACCTTTACCAGGCGGGGAACCTGCATCACGTTGGCGTAGCCGAACTCTTCGCTCAGCGCCGGAACAATTTCGCTCCGGTACTTCTGCTTCAGACGCGGCAGGTCAGTGTTTGTTACCACTGCAGTCTCAGTCATTAGAGATCCTTCCCTGACTTCTTTGCGAAGCGAACGCGCACGGGTCTTCTTCACGCCATCTTCTCGACCTCTTCAACGCGGAAGCCAACGCGAGTGGGCTTCTTTGTCGGAGGGATCAACAAGTGCGACGTTAGAAACGTGGATCGGAGCCTCGTGGGTCTCGACACCACCCTCAGTGTTACCCGAAGTTCCCTTGACCCTGACGAACGTGCTTCTTGACGTAGTTCACGCCTTCGACAATCACGCGATCAGTTTCCTTGAGAACCTCAAGTACGTGGCCCTGCTTGCCCTTGTAGCCGCCGCGCTCCTGCGTGGCGCCTGAGATGACCTCAACGAGGTCACCCTTCTTGATCTTTGCGCCCATAGGACTAGATCACCTCCGGTGCGAGCGAGACGATCTTCATGAACTTCTTATCACGAAGTTCACGACCGACCGGCCCGAAGATACGGGTGCCGCGAGGCTCCCCCTCTGCCTTCAGAATGACCGCAGCGTTCTCGTCGAAGCTGATGTACGAGCCGTCAGGGCGACGAGTCGACTTGCGGGTACGAACGATGACAGCCTTAACGATGTCACCCTTCTTTACGTTGCCACCCGGGATAGCGTCCTTAACGGTCGCCACAATGGTGTCGCCGAGGCCCGCGTAACGGCGTCTCGACCCCCCGAGCACACGAATCGTGAGCAACTCCTTGGCGCCGCTGTTGTCAGCTACCTTGAGTCGCGATTCCTGTTGAATCACTGGTTACTCCTTATTTCCGTAAGCCGGGGGCTTACTTCGCCTTCTCGAAGGATCTCGACCAGGCGCCACCGCTTGGTCGCGCTATGCGGGCGGGTCTCGTGGATGAGCACGAGATCGCCGATACCGGCGCTGTTCTGCTCATCATGTACCTTAACCTTCGAAGAGCGACGGAGCACCTTGCCGTAGAGCGGGTGCTTCACGCGATCCTCAACCTCGACAACGATGGTCTTATCCATCTTGTCGCTGACGACGTAGCCACGACGAGCCTTGCGGTAGCCGCGCTGTTCGGTTTCGACCTCAGCCATAGTTAGGCCTCCTTCGTATCAGCGGCGACATCCGCCTGCTCGGTCTTCTTGGTGCTCTTCTTAGCAGCAGC
This sequence comes from Leucobacter sp., assembly GCA_034676385.1. Classification (GTDB taxonomy): domain Bacteria; phylum Actinomycetota; class Actinomycetes; order Actinomycetales; family Microbacteriaceae; genus Leucobacter. Next base: position 142 of record JAUCCH010000005.1, on the reverse strand, counting down.
CTTCTTCACGGGTACAGCAGCCGGGGTTTCCCGAATGCCTAGCTCGCGCTCACGCAGCACCGTGTAGATACGCGCGATGTCGCGCTTTACCTGGCGTACACGACCGTGGCTTTCCAGCTGGCCAGTAGCCGACTGGAAAGCG
>JAUCCH010000004.1:0-51799 GCA_034676385.1 Leucobacter sp. | reverse complement strand
AACGATTGCGACGCATCAAGGATGCAGACCAAGCACTGGTCTGGTTGCAGCAGCTCAACGACTGGCACACCGTGTATGGGCATCTCACCACTGAACGATCCTATGCGAAACGTAGGCTCCGGAACGGGCTTTGGGACTCACCCACCGGCAAGAAATGGTGGTACACCCACGACCGGCTCCGCAAGGCCTACAACCTCCTTGCCGAACTCCAACGTCGCGAACACCTCTTCACCTACTTACGCGCGGGCGGCCCCAAGACCACATCCAGACTCGAGGGTGGCATCAACGCAATGATCAAGCAGGCGCTGCGCCTGCACCGAGGCATGACCGTTGAGCATCAGAAGCGGGCCGCGGAATGGGTACTGATTGAACGCGCCGGCCTCATCGACACCGCAGGCACCATGCCCGTCGCCAAGGAGATCACACCGCAGAAGCGGCGGCCACGGTTCACGGAACCAGACCCAGGGCCGGTGGTCTACGACACCGGCCTCGACGCTACTGAAGGGCTCTGGCTACGCAGAGGCTGGGGCGGCAGAGGGTGAACACGCCCGGCACTATCCACACGTTTTTGCCGATAACCCTGATCAGGCTTTTAACAAAAAATTCCCTGCCCCCGACTCGAAAATCGGGGGCAGGGACCCGGGTCCCTGCGTAGACAGTTCTCAAGCCCTACCCCGAAGCTGAAATCGCTGATTTCTCGCTGGAAACGAGGGGCATACCGGGTGTCTCAGCGGGTCGATGGCTCTCCGATTCAGGACGTTCGAGGGCCCTGTGTCAGGAGGATTGAGAAACCTCAAACCTTTCTCACCCCTTCTGAAATTAATCGTCTCGTTGACGATTACCTCGCCGGACTCAGCGTCGGATACTTGGCTCAGAAGTATGGTGTGCACCGCGCGACGGTCTCGAAGCACCTCACTCGAAACAACGTCGTGCGACGTCAGCACGGCCTCACAAACGAGGAAGCCGCAGAGGCAGTAAAACTGCACGGCGGTGGCATCTCGATGCGAGCGATCGCCCGCACACTTGGCGTTGACCGAAAGCAGGTGCGCGTGTACCTCGTTACCTCTGGTGCGTTGTGAGGTTAAATCAGATCACGAAGTTGTGTCCCCTGATTGTTTGCGAGTTGGATGAGCTTTTCGCGAGCTTGCTTCTCGATCTGACGCACACGTTCCCGCGTCACCCCCAGTTCCTCACCGATAGCATCTAACGTCATAGGTTCTCGGTGGCGAATAGCAGTTTTGGAGAGCGCCAGTCCACCCATCGGATAGCACGACTCCGGCGACCGGAGAGCATGGAGCCGCCCGGCCGCCGGAGCGTTGCGGCCCTCTACTCCCAGTAGTCGTCGGTGTGCCTGGCCTGCTCGGCAAGCTCGGCACGCATATCGATATCACCAAGGGTGATTTTCTTCGCGTGGTTCACGAGCCGGTTCACGATCGAGTCCGCGGCGACTTTGTCGGGGAGCACGTCAAGCCAGTAATCCGGCCCTGACTGTGACGCGATCACGGTTGCGGCCCGGTGCTCCCGGTTCGCGAGGATAGTGAAGAGGTCCGCGGCGGCCTCCGGATCAATACCCACCGTGAGGAAATCATCAACGATCAGAAGATCGGTGTTCGAATACTCGTTCAGCATGGCCTGGTGGCGGATGCTGTCGGTTCGGGCGATGACCAGGGCGCGGGCGAGGTCGTCCATGCGAGTGTAGATGACGGTGTGGCCGTTCTGGCAGGCTGCGATGCCCAGCGCACACACGAGATACGTTTTCCCACCACCCGACGGGGACATCACGAGCACGTTCAACGTTTCGCTGCTCCAGTCATGCGCGGCGTAGCGACGCATCCTGACCTTCGTGATGCCTCGCCCTTCGCGGTAATCGATCTCCGCAACTGATGCTTGTGGGAGCGGGAACCGGGCCTTCTTCATGAGCGCGGTGACCCGGTTCTCGCGTCGGAGCTCGAGAGCGTCGTCCGTGGCGGTGAGGAACAATTGCTCCGGTGTGAGGTCATCGTTCGCGTCGTCGCTGATGAGCTCGGCAAATCTGGTCGCGAGATGAGTGACGCGTAGCTCACGAAACTTCTCGTAATCCGCGGAAGTGAACATGGTTATCGCCCCCGCTGCTCGTCAAGACGACGGTAGTACTCCGCGCCGCGCACGAGCGCGCCCGCAGGGGCTGCCGAGCCTGAGCGGGCAACACCATCGGTGTCCTCGAACCTGACACTGCTCTTGCGTGTGGACGCGGCTGGCCGTCTCGGGGCCGGTTTCTTCGTGTCGGAATCGATCACTGCCATGAGGCGTTTGATCGCCGTGTACGACGGCGTCATCCCTGTATCGATGATCTGCTGGCAGGCGGCTTCCAACCGAACTTTGTTGTGTTTCCCGAGCCCGTCGAGCACGTTCCGGCAATCAAGAAACCCTTGCGCTTCAAGTGCGCGACCATCGATGAGCAGCTCGATTACCAACGCAGTTGCGGGCCCGTAGGCTCCCGCTCGGCGCAGAAACCATTCCCGTGACCACAGACCGTCAACATTTCGGTACTCATCAGGCAAATGTGTGGCCTCGGTCGAGTACTGCCCCTTCCTGCCAAGAAGTCGCGGGTGCTCGCACACGATCTGCTGCCCATCAAACCCTGTCACCCTGCTGCTGGTGAGCCGCACCCGAATCAGTTTCCCGACATGCTCATATGGCACCGAGTAATGCTGCGAATCGCAGGTGACGTGCGAGTTCCGCTGCACTTTCAGTTCACGCCACTCCACCTCTTCGAACCCGTCGGCTGGGAGCGGCCCGAGCCGTCCAGCTTCTTCGAGGCTGAAGCGCTCCCACCTGGTTGATCCATCGACCCGGCGAATATCGTGGTTGATCTCTCGGACCCGCTCACCGATCGCGGCATTCAGATCATCGAGGCTCGTCCACACGTCTTCCGCGAGGTAGCCGATGACTCGCTTGTTCACGACATTCACGCCCGATTCGACAGCTGCTTTCTCTTTGGGAGACCGAACATTCGTGGGGAACACTGAGGTGCCATAGTGGTCAGCGAGCTGCTGATACCGATCCGTGACCCACCTGGTCGCGTCCCCGCGTTCTCTGCGCTGGGACGCGGTCAACGCATTATCCGGGATGAGGAGCTGTGGCACCCCGCCATAGAACTCGAATGCCCCCACGTGAGCGGTAATCCAGGCCGGCATTCGCATATCGGTGAACGCGCGACACCACAAATACCCCGAGTAGGGCAGCACCGTCACGAACAAGTACGCCTTCGTGGTGGTGCCGGTGATCGCGTCGACCAGATCGATCGTGTCACCGGCCCAATCGATGAACATTGTCTTCCCCGGCTCATGCTTGAGGACCGCGGTCAGATCGTGTTTTCTCACGTACGCGTTGAACAGCGCGCAGTACTGCGAATACCCGTACTTCCGCAGCACCGACCGTCGTGACGTATACGACCGCCACCCCTGCAGCAGCGTGAAGTGCTGGTTCTTCTTGAACGATGTCACGACCCTCGCGAAATCAGGGTCGTCATACTCGCCCTTCACCCTGGACCGCCCGTCAGGGAACAGGCCCGCAATCTCGGCGTCAGTCAGATGCCGAACCCTGTCTAGAGGGAGGCCTTCGGCGTCGATCACGCGTTTCGCGGTTCGGATCGTGGTTTGTGAACACGCAGTTATCGCGCCGATCTCGCGATAACTGCGGCCCTCGAGCAACAAAGACATGATTCTTCGGTAGTCCGTCATTGACGGTCACCAGCCTTTCGGTAACTGAGCCCAAGACCACGGCCATTACCGTGGTCGGACTCAGCCGAACACACCCACGCCCTCACCGCTACTCGATGTCCAGAATCCCGCTATTGGATACGTGGACCAGCGCTCTCAGAAACGGCTATTCGCCACTCGGGGCGCTTCCTTCGTTAGATAGAACGGGAGACCGTGTCGCTTTCGCAGGACTTCTTCTTCGCGACTAGTCAGATTTCGAAGAACATCGTCAACTCCAAGGCGTAGGTCTTCGACAAGCAGAGCATGGTCGACTCCTTCGTCGTGATCGTCGATGATTGTGTCACCGAACGAGACCTCCTGGACGTGCCCCGGCTCAAGGAGCCAGACTTTTCGATCGATGTTCAGCGGTGGCTCATATCAGTTCTAGGAGTGCAGTCAGGTCACGTACCGTCATCTGCAGCTGATTCGCTACGAAGGCGAGCGCAGTGCTCTCATCAGCATGCACCTCTGCATCCTTCTTGAGGCTTTGCGCCTTCTTTCAGCTCTTCGACTTTGTGAACTGGGATACGGATTGTGCGAGATGTATCTGCTGTTGCGCGCGTGATGGCTTGCTGCACCCACCACGTTGCATAGGTGGAAAGCTTAAAGCCCTTTCGGAAATCCCATTTCTGTATTGCCCGTTCCAACCCAAGATTTCCTTCTTGGATGAGGTCCAGTAGATCCAATGTCCCCCGCGCCAGCCGTGTACTTCTTTGCAATGCTGACCACCAGGCGAAGGTTAGCGCACAAGAACCTCGTATGTGCGTTTCGCCCCCGTTTGACTAGCCATTCCAGATCTCGGCGTTCTCGTCTGAGGCGATAGTTTTGAGCATCGAGTTGTTCTTGCGCGAGCAGACCCACCTCGATCTCTTTCCCAGCAGCACCTCTTCTTCGGCTGTAAGTAGTTTGAACTTACCAATCTGCTTCAAATAGAGGTGCGTGGAATCTTTCCCGAGGAAAGCAATTCCACGTAATTTTTCCGGTATCTCACCGTCCCATAATTCAATCTCTTCAACTTCATCCTCACTCGCAGAAGAGTCGTCCGGGTGGTGCAAGACCCGAAGCAGGGCGGGGATCGTGCCTATGGTGCCCGAGGGTCACTGCTGAACTCAACGATGGTAAACCTCCTCAAGAACGGGTGAATCATAAGCGAGTGGCCAGGGTGATGCGTGAGCACCGGATTGCAGGGATACGGTTACGTCGTCGGGTGAAGACCACGGTCGCTGAGCAGACAGAAGAGAAGTTCCCTGATCTCCTGAATCGCGACTTCACAGTTGGTGAGCCTGGGCGTCGCTATGTCGGCGATATTACCTACCTGCCGATCGCAGATGGCACGAACCTGTATCTGGCCACCTGCATCGATCTTGGGTCGCGCAAGCTAGCAGGTTGGAGCATGGCTGATCATATGCGCACCGAGCTGGTGGTAGACGCACTCGAGGCTGCGTGGCGGAAACGTGGGGGCGCTCTGCGCGGGGCAGTGTTCCACAGCGACCATGGCTCGGTTTACACCTCGAAGGCGTATGTGCAGCTGTGTAAGAGTTACGGGGTGAAGCAGTCGATGGGGGCAGTTGGTTCGTCTGCCGATAATGCGCTTGCGGAGTCGTTCAATGCGGTGTTGAAGCGAGAGCTCCTCGAGGGCCGGCCAGCCTTCGCTGATCAGGCGAGCGCGTATCGTGCGGTGTTTAGGTGGGCGAACTGTTATAACACTAGGCGACGTCATTCAGCGATCGGGAATATTGCGCCAAACGAGTACGAGCGGCGGGAAAGGAATACACTGCCGATAGCAGCATAATTACCAACAACAAGGTGTCTAAGATCAGGGGTCAAGGCCCTCGAAGACTCTAAGCGACTGATCGTCACCTCAGGGTTGTCAGCATCTGATGTTGCCGGTAGGGGTTGGGCTGCGGGCGCACGCACACCGGTGCCATATTTTGCGACCCAGGTATCGAGCGCGCTACGAGACATCCCAAGATCCATCGCAATGGACTGCATCGTCTGATCGGGGGTGGATTCGTAGAGGTCGACCGCTTGACGACGGAATTCCTCGGGGTAGTAGTTTTTAGCCATCTCTTAGATTCTCGCTCTCTTCCAGCAGGAGTGCTGGGTTTCACGTGTCCAAGATCAAGGGGTAAGGCCCTATGCAGCTTGGTCTCATCGGAGTCGCTCATCGTCAGCGGTCACGCGTTCTCGGCGCGAACTCGCCTCACGTGTGTCGGCTTCCCGGCCCCGTGCTTCACGACCATGAGCACCCGAAGCCTTACACTGGCGGAATGAGTGCAGTACGGCAGGTGCAGGTCACGTTCGACTACGAGAATCCGCGAAAGGTCGCCGAATTCTGGAAGGCAGCACTCGGCTATGTCGATCCGCCGGTTCCACCCGGACATGAATCGTGGAACATCTTCTTTGATTCGCTACCAGAGGCAGACCAGGAGTCTTGGGGGGCCTGCCAGGACCCCGATGGCAACGGGCCGCGACTCTATTTTCAGCGCGTGCCCGAACCCAAGACCGTGAAAAATCGAATACACCTTGACGTGCGTGTCGGCACAGGGCTTCACGGTGAAGAGCGGCTCACTGCGATCGAAGCCGAAGCTGCCCGATTATAAACGCTTGGTGCCAGGCGCCTCTATCTTCTGCCAGCCGACGAAGACAATGAGTCTTGCCTGGTCATGCAGGATGTAGAAGGAAACGAGTTCTGCCTCGACTGACCGGCTGGGCCGCGCCCGCTGGTAGGTCCGCTCAGCTGATTACATCGAGGTGTTTTACAACCGGTCGCGTCTGCACTCCACGCTCGGGTACCGGGCGCCGGCGACGGTGATGGGCGTGTTCTTTGACCGGAACCCCATGATCGGCGAGGAGAGATTGATCGTCATGCTGCGTAGCCCAGGTTTGCGCTGAAGAATCAAAATCATAGCGTTTTAACGTCTACAGAACTTGACACAGACCAAGGACCGGTGCGGCTCCGGTTGCCTGGCAAGCGGGTTGCGGAGTCTCCGTCCGGTTACTGGGAGTCCTCGGATCAGAGTGCATGCGGAGTGAGCACCCAGAGGATCCGAGCCTCCTCTTGCTCAGAAGGATTGCGCCAGGTGTGCGGCAGCGAGGCCCGGAAGGTGAGGGAGTCCCCCTCCGTGAGTTCGAGCTCGGTGTCTTCGATCACGATGCGGAGACGGCCCGCGAGCACCGTCACGAACTCCTGCAACAGCGGCAGGCGATATGGCTTCTGATCGCTGCCACCCCCGGGCAGGACGATCGTCTCTATCACCTGGACTCCGCCGTACCCCCAGGGGGTGAGGACGGTGTCTGAGACGCCTTCCCCCAAGAAGTTGGCACGGTCCCGGGAGTTTGCGCGGATGAGCTGGAGGGCTGGAGGCTCGAAGAAGCGCGGAAAGCGGCAGATTAAGCACATCGCAGATTGCGGCGAGCGACGCCACGGACGCGGGGAGGTCTTCCCCAGCTCCACCTGGGACACGAATCCCTTGGTGAGGCCCGTGTGGCTCGCCGTTTCCAGGATGGTGAGTCCGCGTTCCTCGCGCGCCCGCCGCAGACGTTCGCCGATCGCCTTCATTCGTGCGAGTGAGGAACGCTTGGGATCTTCGAGAGGGTCACTGCTCATGCTTCCATCATGGCGGCAAACTCCAGGATCGTCAGCCTTCTAGGAGCGATAGATGCTCGTGCACCGCGAGCCAGGGAAGAGACGCGCGCCGAACGAACACTATCGATTCACGTTCTATCGAGCGCTCGGTGCCGTGGAAGGGATGCTCGACGACGGTCTCGACGGTGTGCACCACGGTGCCGGTCCGATCGACGATGCGCGCCACGCGATCGAGGGATTGGCAGTCGCGCACACGATACCCGAGCCGCTGCGAGGCATCCCACTGCTCGATGTACTCGGCCCGGGAGAGCAGGGTTCTCGGGGCACTGTGGAAGGCGAAGGTGGCCTCCGGTGCAAAGCAGGCGAAGTAGCGGTCGCGATCATTCGTGGTGAACGCCTCGATAAGCTTGTCGAGCACCTGTTCCAGCTCGTTCACCTCCGCGTCGTGCAACGCAGGGCTCATGAGAGCTCACTGACGACAGGCGCGGGCGCATCGTTCTTCGACGGCACCAGCCTGCTGCCGGCGGGGCCGAGACGTAGCGGGGTTCAGGGAAGAGAGTCAAGGAAAGGAGGTAGAAAACCACTGCGCTCACCACAGCCACCGCCAGACTGAGATCGATTCCGCCCGTGAGATCGGAAAACGGGCCGACGATCACAGGGGGATAGTTGGCGAAGAGCAGGCCGAGCGTCGTCGCCGCGAGCCACGACGCGAGTGCGCGCCAATTGAAACCTCCCGAGAACCAGTAGCGGCCGCCTGTCTCGCCGCGGTTGAACACTTGAAGATCATCGACATGGAAGTGACCGCGTCGGACGATGTACCCGAGAGTGAGGATGACGATCCACGGTGTGGTTGTGACGAGGATCGCACCCACGAACGCATTGACGGCGCCCAGTAGATCGAAGAATATCCGACCTGCCATGACGAATGCGATTGCGATGATCCCGATGCCGAGCGTTGCCTGGACTCGCGTGATCCGCGGGAACACCGAAGAGAAATCGAGTCCTGTCCCGTAGAGCGCCGCGGTTCCCGCCGACAGCCCTCCCATCACTGCGACGACCACCAGGAGCGCCGCGTACCACGGAGGAGCGATCTGGACGAGCGCGACGACGTAGTCGACTTCCCCGAAGACCAGGGTGGCTGTCGCGACCCCGAAGAGAAAGGGGATAGAGTCAAGCCCTGCGCCAAGAACGTCGCACCCAGGATCCGGCTGGTTGGCGCAGAACGGGGAATGTAGCGCGCCCAGTCCCCAAGGAATGCGCCCAAGGAGATGGGATTGGTCATGATGATGAGAACCGCGGCGACGAATGTCGACCAGAAGGAGCCCAGGGCATAAGCGTCCGGGCCGGGGTCGTAACCGGCATCAAACATTCCCGAGAACGCCAAGAACCCCAAGAGCATAAGGATCGAGTTCGTGATGACCGCAATCTTGTTGATTAGGAGCATGAACTGGAACCCGTAGACCACGACGATCACCACGGCGAGCGCGATGATTCCGTAAGTGGTCGTGCGAAGTGCAAGAGAGTCCTCGACGCCGAACAGGCGGGTCACCGCTCCCACGATGGCGTCCCCGCCGACCCATACGGCGATCGAGAAGAAGGCCACCGCGGTGAGAAGCGACAGGAAGGAGCCGACGATCCTTCCTCGCACTCCGAGAAATGCGCCGGAGGAGACCGCATTGTTCGTTCCCGTCCGGGGCCCGAAGAGGCCCATGGGTGAGAGGACCAGTGCGCCTAGTACCGTGCCGATGACCACGGCGATGACCGCCTGCCAGAAGGAGAGGCCCAAAGCCACGGCGATACTACCCAGCAGTGCCGTGACGAAGGTGTTGGCGCATCCGAACTGAACACGCATCAGATCGAGCCAGGTCGAAGTCCGCTCCCGGTCTGGAACGGTCTCGACTCCGCGGATCTCGACATCCGTCACCTTCGACCTGATAGTTGTCGCGTCTGCGACCGGTGGTGTGCTGCCCAGGGGGCGCGGCATCGTGTTCATCAGTGAACCCCAATCTCTATGATTTGTCGCTTCGGCTAAAGTTGTTCATGGATCTCGAAACGCAGGCCTGCAGGTGAGACGGCGCTCACCGCTCGATGCGTTCCGGCGTCATCGGGCACCTGCACTACGGCGCCAAAGCTCGCTGAGGGCAAGGCAGTCATGGTCGACGACAGATCGTCGACCCAAAACTGCGCGGCGAAGAGTCCGCCGCGCAGCGGCCAGGTCGCCGTCGGCTCGACCTCCGCCGTCGGGTAAGACATCAACTCGATCTTCGTGTGCAGATCGTCGTCGGTGATGAAGACGCTGCGCATCTGCAAGGGAGACGGATGGTACATCAGCTGCACCATGCTTTCCGGGTCTGCATATCCTTCGAAGAGGGCCTGCATGCCTGCTTCTTGCCACCAGAAATCTCGTTCGCGATATGAGGGGATCGGTGACCCACACCAGCATGATCAGTTCGGAGTTCACGAGCTGAGGATCTTCGTCGAGGAGCGAGTGGTATCGGTCGGGTGATTTGTTGATATCGGTCACATAGACCGTGAACTCGTCGGGCCCCTGGAGCAGGACCTCGTTGCAGGTCTTCGGTGCGTCCTCCGAGCCTGGGTGGACCGACTGATCCCAGCCGTAGCCGACGAGGTCTGTGAAGTTGTGCCCTCCGGCCGCCCGTGCCATATCGAGAGTGAGATCGATATCCCGGCTGAAGAAGTCGACTCCGTAAGGGCCCATGGTGAGAGGGGCGAACGGTACTGCAGGATGAGGCGTCTGCACGATTCGAACCGTCCGGTTCGAGCCGGGCGTGTACATCTCGATCTCTTCCGTCGTCTGATCCAGGCCGTAGAGGGCCCGGGCTATGTCGGACAGAACCGTTCTTCTTTTTCGGGGGAGCATGCCGAATGCGCTGCAGAACTGCGCCATACGTGTGAGATCGGTGGCCCCCACCACTGCCGTGCGTGGGTAACTGAGGATCGGGGTAGACATGAGGGTCCTTTCAGGGAACTGTCGATGCTGCGTGCAGGAGGGATTCAGAGCTGATGTCCGGGGGTCGCCCAGATGCTGAGGTATTCGAAGACGACCTGGGCTGCGGCCATGGCTGTTACTTCCGCGTGGTCGTAGGCCGGAGCTACCTCCACGATGTCCGCGCCCACGAGGTTCATGTCGGCCATGCCCCGGAGCAGATGCAACAGTTCGCGAGTGGCGATGCCTCCGGGCTCGGGAGTTCCGGTCCCCGGCGCGAAGGCGGGGTCGAGCACATCGATGTCGACCGAGATGTACAGGGGGCGCTGACCGACGCGTTGCCGTATCTGCTCGAGTATCCCATCTATGTTGGTCGTGACGAATTCGCTGGCCCGAATGCGCTGGAACCCGGCAGCGGTGTCTCGATCGTGATCATCCTGACCGTATATCGATCCGCGCACACCCACATGGAGGCAACCTTCGGGATCGAGCAGGCCTTCCTCATGCGCTTTGAGGAACGGGGAACCGTGATGGAGGCTCGCTCCGAAATACGGCCCCCAGGTGTCAAGATGCGCGTCGAAGTGAACCACTGAGATGGGCCCGTGAAGCCGGTGGAGGGACTTCAGTGCGGGATAGGCCACAGAGTGGTCCCCTCCCAAAAGCACGAGTCGCTGGCTGCGCTCGCTGGCCTCGTCGAGGCCTCTGAGCATCGAATCGATGGCGTCCGGAATATTGAATGGGGTGACCGCTATGTTCCCGAGGTCGGCGACCTGATGAGGCTCGAAGGGAAACGCATCGAGTTCGACGTTGTAAGGACGGATGAGTCGACTCGCATTGCGGATGGCTTCCGGGCCGAATCGTGCACCGGGGCGGAAGGTAACACCTGAGTCGAAGGGGATGCCAACGACACCGACCCGGTAGTCGCTCACGGCGTCGAGTCTGGGGAGTCCGGCGAAGCTCGAACCCGACGCGAATCGCGGCACTGCGGAGAAATCCACCTGTGTGACCACGGGCTGAGCGCCAGAGCCCTGGGAGGTCGTATGGGGAAGAAAGGGGGTCAAGGGATGCTCCTTCGAGAATCGGGGCTCGGGCGGGCGCAGCGGATCTTCCGCTGCGGAGGTTTAACCGGTGTGAGTGACATCGTCATTGAATCTTTCTCTCGGAAAGTATTGTGATACTAAACCCAAGTCACCTTATGGTGCTACAACAAAGAAGAAAAGTCAATCAGTACCGAAAGCTCGGAGACTTGCGTCGCCATTCTGGGCATGCAGTGCCTTCAACCGCGAATCATGAGGCAGAACGTCGAGTGACGGGCCCCGGGGGAATGACGCGAGATCGCGTCGAGCCCCCTTTGCGCACGCGAAGGGTCTGCTGAGGGCAGGTCAGACTCAACTAAACCCTCAGCAGACCCGCTGGCTCACTGGCACTCAACCACAGCATGGTTTTGGTGGGGTAAGTAGCGCCCGCCAGTTCCGTCGCGAGACCTCCTGGTGCTGGGAGTTGCGTCCCCGCATCAAGGTCACCGGAGAGGTCTTCGATGTCGTCCAGATCGATGGTTTCAACCTCCGAACCGGGTGGTGTGTGCTGACGGTCAGAGCGCGCGGCAAAGTCGTCGCCTACCAGTGGTGTGCACGTGAGTCGCAAGCCGCTTGGGGTGCCCTCTTTCAGCGGCTCCCCGAACCAGTCGTGGTGGTGTGTGACGGCGGTCCGGGTATGCACGCGGCTCTCAAAGAACACTGGCCTGGTGCGCGGGTGCAGCGCTGCCTGGTGCATGTGCAACGCAACGTCCGAAAGTATGTGACCACTCGCTCGAAAACGGCGGCAGGTCAGGCATTGTGGGGGCTCGCACTGGCACTCACCCGCGTGAAAGCGACAGGCGATGCGGAACAATGGACCAGGCTACTCCTGGCGTGGGAGGCCGAATATCTACCTCTCACCAAGGCGCGCACCTACCGCAAGCATGCCCTCGAGGTGCCGTCATGGGCGCGGCCTGGCCAGCAGTGGTGGTACACGCATCAACGGCTGCGCTCCGGCCACCAGGTCCTCCGTCGAGTGATCCGGCAAGGGTACCTTTTCACGTTCCTCGACCCGAAGCTCCAGCTCTTGAACGTGCCGTCGTCAACGAACGAGATCGAGGGCGGCACGAACTCCCAAATGCGGCTCCTGCTGCTCCATCACCGCGGCATGACCGAGGACCATCAGCGCCGCGCGATCGAGTGGTGGTTGTACCTGCACTCCGAGCATCCCGACCCTGCACGAGTGCTTGCAGAGCACCAGACGCGTCCCGTGAAGGCGCCACGGCCAGCACTCACAGAACCCGACCCCGGCCCGGTGCTCTACGACACCGGCCTCGATGCCAGTGAGGGGCTATGGCTACGCAGCGGCTGGGCTGGCAGAGGGTGACACGCCCAACGCTATCCACACGTTTTGTCCTATAGGCCAGAAGGGAGAGGTTCAGACCGGACAAAGAGTGGTTACTCTTGCCGAGGGTGCGAACCTCTCCCAGTTGGGGTGGCCAACAATTTGGGGTGGACAACGGGACTTGAACCCGCCGAACCACCCCCGCTCCGCACACCGCCAAGGAGCAGTCACCCGCATAGAATCAACGATCCAGTAGCCTGCCACGCCATTCAAAAGCACGCGGATACATCTACGATCTTCGCCGCTAGCACATGGGTTCTACAATCCCTGAGACTGAGGCCTGCTGAACTCACGGCCATTAATTCCAGCAACAGACTCTGTGACCTGCCCTACACCTTGGTGCCCCTACGAAATAGTGAAGACCAAACTAAGTCAAGGGTCAATGGGGTTACCCTCGAGTAATGGACACCACTTGAAGTAGCGACATAAGCCCTGCTGGAATGGAAGTCCAATGAGTACACGTAGGACCTTTACCGAGGAATACCGGCGCGAGGCTGCGCGTCTTGCTCTCGAAAGTGGCCGCCCGATCGCTCAAACAGCGCGCGAGCTCGGCATTGGTATGAGGCGGTTCGGCGCGTGTTCGTTGCCTCAGATGAGGTGTACGGGGCTCCCCGCATACAGGCGGAGCTGGCAGCAGAGGGGCTGCGGATGAATGTGAAAACGGTGGCGGTATCGATGCGGCGGCAAAGCCTTGAGGGGATATCGCCGCGGAAGTGGCGGCCAGTGACCACGATCCCGGGAGTGGCGACGCATGCGATCCCTGACCGTGTGGAACGGCAGTGGGACCGGGGAGAGTTGAACCGAGTCTGGATCTCGGACATCACCTATTTGAGCACTGGTGAGGGGTGGATGTTCTTGTGTGCCATTCGTGATGCCTGTTCGCGCCGAGTGATCGGCTGGGCACTCGATGCGGCGCAGACCACCGGTCTTGTCGAGCGGGCGCTGCGCATGGCGTACACGCTGCGCGGTGAGGTTCCTGATGGTGTTGTGTTCCACGCGGATCGAGGCACGCAGTTCATGTCGGGGCAGCTGCATGACGTGTGCGTCGAGCTCGGGGTGAGGCAGTCAGCGGGCCGGACCGGGATGTGTTGGGATAACGCGATGGCGGAATCGTTCTGGTCGACGTTGAAGAGCGAGTTCTACGACCGGCGCAAGTGGGCGACACGGGCAGAAGCGCGCGGGTGTTGCTGACTGGATCGAGCGGGTCTATAACCGGCGTAGACGCCATTCAGCGATCGGTTATGTTGCACCGGTGTCGTTCGACAGAGAGTTTGTTACCAAGGGTCAGTTACTGCTGGCCGTTTAAACCCACTGTCCACAGCTTGCAGAGAGCCCCAGCAGCGCGTCGATTCAGATGTATGAGGAATGGATCGGGCTGATGCGAGAAGGCATCCAAGCATGCCTTGACTCGGGGGCCGCACGAACTGAACTCAATGCGCACGATATTGCAACCATCATCGTGGCAATGGGCGATGGGCTCGGTGTTCAGGGGCACTCAGTGAGGCCAATATGAGGTGGCAGGAGTCCGGTGAGCTGCTGCGGCTGCGGTTTGCCCGAGTGCTCGACTGCCCCGAACTCGCGTGAGTTGCATGGCGCAGGTTGCGTCCTAGCACCGTCGCAGTTGTGAGTGCTGCATCACCTACGAATACATTGAAACGGCGGCAGCGGCCGACGCATTGATCGAGCGAGTGGATCCGTATTACGTGATCTCAACCACTGCCTCGGCCGCGGCGACCGTTTCGGCCGTCAACCCTGGACCCTCTTGCCTAAAGAGCATGATGCAGCGCTCCGGCCAATCAAAGGTCTCCATCGGTACACAGCCGGGTACGTTGTCAATCGCGCTAATCGGGATGCTCTACGCCCCTTGCCCATTTCACGAGGGCCGCCACATCCTCGCTGTGCGCCACGTGATGATAGCAGTCGGTCACCATCGCACCGCGCTTGTTCCAGCGACGGCGGCCCACGATGTGCACGGTATATTCGCACTACGCACGATCGACCCGATGTTCATGTCATGCTGCCAGTTTTCGATGGCAACACGGAACGGATGCCTGCGCTGGTCGAGATCCTCAACAGTCGCCGACATACGCCAATATCGGTATCGATCGACCACATTGCGAGTGTCGCCCTGTTCGAGCAGCTCAGGGTCGTACTGTTCACCCTCGGGCCTCGGCTCATTCGCCGGCCACGGGCCAACCCCGGCCGTGGTTCGCTCGGGGCGGGGTTCGGTGTCGCGCGACTCAGTCACGCGATCATTCTTGCACTAGCTGCAACCCCGTACTCCGGTTCTGCGCTAGGAGATATCGACTTCCGGAACTGCGACAACGGTCCAGAGCGCCCGGTAGGCCGCTGCATTAGTCGACGATAAATAGAATCGCACCGACGTCAGTCTGTGAACGGTGCGGCTCGACATCATCGGCAACGTGATAGGACATACCCGACTTAAGAGTAAATCTCCGCCCATCGCTCAGCTCAGTGTCTAGCTCACCAGAATGACAGAATAGAAAATGGCCCTTTGCGCACCAATGGTCGGCCAAGTATCCAGGCGTGTATTCAACCTGTCGAACCCGAATCTGCCCGAATTGCTTCGTACGCCAATACGCTGCGCCTGTATCGCCCTGGTGGGTGGTGGGCGTCACTTGAGCCCAATCCACCGCGTTAAACGGGAGATCAATGATTTTCATATTTGCTCCAATCACTGACTGAGATTGCACTTCCCGAAAGTGAAAGATCAAGGAGTGTAAATGATCAGACGTAGAGCGGGTTGGATCGGTCAGTAATCTCCAACCCGCTCTAGATCGCCCGTCTAGATTATTGCCAGAGCTGCTTTCTCGCAGCCAAAGGTGATCGCCTTTAGGAGACCGTGGCAGTCCAAGGAACTGGGTTTATCCCATGGGTGCCGAGATAGTTCGCCTTAGCCGGTGGTTCCCAACCGTCAAGTACGTCTTCAGCAAGGCGGAATACGTCTACACCAATCGGGTGACATGTCTCAACTGGATCCTTGGGGTCATCACCCCACATTGAAACTGACAGGTCACCGGCAGGACAGGTTGAGAGCGCCATGAGCAAATCAATCTCAGCAAACATTTCGAAGTGGTCGCCTGGCTTCGCAGGGCAGGTCTTCATGAAGTACTGATCATTATCGTTCAGACCGGTACATTGAAAGACGTTGAGCACGTCATGCACGTCGAGTTCGGTCAATCGGTATGGCTGCACCGCGCGCACCAAGTTCGAGTGGCAGTGGTAGTCAAAATCTTTGCCGACAAGCATCTTGTTTACGTAAGGATCACATCGGGTACCCAGAAGGTCGTGCACGCGGCCACCATCACCATCAACCCCGTAATCACGGAGGGTATCTGAGACGATCGTCGCGAGCGGGCGCAAGTGAGGCAACGTTGACCACAGACGATCGAACTCGGTGACATGTGCGGCGTGCAGCTGTCTGGTCCGCGAAGCCCAAAACCGCTCTTGCGGGTTATGGAGGTTCCAAATGTTCAGATCACCAACCTGGGGGCCGTCAACAGTCCGTAGTCGCACCACATGCCCGGCAGGAACCACCCATGCCTGGCCACTCCGAATCGGAATATCGAAGCTCTCGACGAGTTCTCGACCCGCAGGGTCACCAATGCGCGAGTAAAGTTCGCGATCGACGAGAAGGGGGCTACCCGCCTGGGCCTGATATGCGGCTTCCGTGCTCATGTTGTATTCCTTAGTGGTTGTGGATTGAGTTTTTTGCTGAGGTTGTGTTGAGTCGTGGTTGGGCCCGCAATGCGTTAACTAAGTGACTCTCAGAATCATCTAGGTATGAGGTAAGCGCGGATTTCGCGAGAGAGATCTGTCCGCCTCGAATAAGATCGCATATCTCTCGATCCCGTGCGGTCCAAAGGGATTGAAATGAGCCTTGATCGGGCATAATGGCGAAGCCGAGCCGCAATTGCGCGATGACATTTGAAAAGAAGGCGTCAAGGAGAGGGGAACGAGCAAGGCGCACAATTGTCTGGTGGAAATGCAGGCTCAAGGTCGCTGCCTCTCGCCAGTTGCCTTCGGCGTGATGATGCTCGACCTCGTCGACCAGCCGCGCCAGCTCATTAAACAATTCTTCTGGTGCCGACGCTGCATGATCCATCGCAGCGCACTCGAGCATGCGGCGCACCGCATACATGTCATGGATTTCATCCATCTCGAGTCTTCTCACTGATGCGCCCGAGTTGAGCCGAACGGTGGCAAGCCCGTTATGCACCATGATTCGAATCGCTTCTCGGACCGTGTTCCGTGAGACGTTGAAATCAGCCGCAATCCGTTGATCGCGCAAGCGATCATCCGAGCGCAGGTCGCCTTCAATGATCTGTGCCCGGAGCGAATCTGCCACATGCTCAGCAAGCGGCAGGTCAGAAGACGGTGAACTAAAATTGTTCATCAAAATTCAATCTACTTTGTTTGAAGCTGTTCGAACACTTGCAACCCTTGAGCCATTTTCCTTGATATTACGTCAAATTAGCACTGAGATGCCACGGAGGTCAAGTAAATTGGTGGAAAAATTGTTGAACATATTGACAAAATCATGTTACTGTCGTCGATATTAGTCACAACCCATTCAGGGTGAGGAGCAATGAGGCAAAGATGACTGGCACGCAGAATAAACCCGCGGTGCGGCTCGACCAGATCGTGAAACGCTTTGGGGACACCCTCGTGCTCGATGATGTCTCCTTGGAGATTGCACAGGGCAGCGTGACAGCGCTGATTGGCCCCAGTGGAGCGGGCAAGAGCACACTCCTACGCTGCATCAATTTACTTGAGCGCCCCGATTCAGGTGTGCTTGAGGTGATGGGGAAACGGGTTGAACTAGACAACACAATCTCTCAAGCGCAGCTAGCTGGATTGCGTCGGTCAGTCGGCATGGTCTTCCAGTCGTTTAATCTTTTCGCCCACTTCACCGTACTGAAGAACATCACAGTTCCCCAGGTGAAGATTCTTGGACGTAGCCCGGAGGAAGCGGAGGACCGCGCTATTACCCTGCTGCGTCGGGTGGGACTCGAGGGCAAAGCAAACAACTACCCGTCGACCCTTTCTGGGGGGCAGCAGCAGCGCATCGCAATCTCCCGAGCGCTCGCCATGGACCCAGACGTAATGCTCTTTGACGAGCCGACAAGCGCACTCGATCCCGAACTCGGTCTCGAAGTACTCGCGGTTATGCGTGAACTCGCGTCAGAGGGAATGACAATGATTGTTGTCACACACGAGATGCACTTCGCTCGAGACGTGTCAGATCATCTCGTGGTAATGGTGGATGGGCGCGTCCTTGAGGAAGGAGATCCCGCCAGCATCATGGCCGCGCCCTCGCACGAACGGACCAAGCAATTCCTTTCGGCGGTGGTCGATCGATGAGCGATCTTTTCCTGCCCGTACTGCTCGGGTTACCGGTGACGCTGCTCCTAGGCGGCTCCGCGCTGCTGGTGGGCGCACTACTCGCCTTCGCGTTCGCGGCCGGACTGAAGACACGCAATAAAGTCGTCCGGGAGTCGGTCCGACTGCTCGTAGATGTGATCCGCGGCGTTCCAATTATTGTGTGGCTCTTCCTGCTCTACTTTGGTGTCTCCTTCGGCAGCTTCCGCTTTGAAGCAATTGGTGCCGCTATCACAGGCCTCGGGATTGTAACCGCAGCTTACCTCGCCGAGGTTTATCGCGCGGCAGTACTCGCAATTCCGAAAGCTCAGTTCGAAGCCTCGGATGCCCTTGGATTCACCTCCGGTCAGCGATTTCGTCTGGTGACCCTGCCTCAGGCCTTTAAGGTCGCCCTCCCCGGTGCCTCCACCTTTGCAATCGCCTTGCTGAAAGACACGTCCATCGCCTCCGTGATCGGGGTGACAGAGATTGCGTTCCTCACACAGGCGGCCACGCGTGCGGAGCACGCTGGGCTCGCCTACTATGCGATCGCGGCGATCGCCTACTTCATAATTACGCTGCCCCTCGGGCTGCTGTCGCGCGCACTCTATGCGCGACTCATCACGAAGGGAACAGCGCATTGATGATCCTCGAATGGCTGCCCGACCTGCTGGGCGGGCTTGGGCTAAGCCTGCAAATCACTGCCGTCAGTCTGCTGCTCGGTCTTCCCCTCGGTCTGCTCCTCGCGGTGTTGGTGCAGTCACCAGTTCGAGCAATTCGCTGGATCGCGATCGTAATCGTTGAGATCGGCCGCGGAGCACCCGCGATCGTCGTGCTGCAGTTCGTCTACTATGGCCTGCCGAGTGCTGGGATCACACTAGCAAGCATCCCATCTGCCTGGATAGCCCTCGCCTTCACCGTTGCCGCTTTCACCAGCGAGATCATTCGCGCCGGTATTGACTCGGTCGCGGTAGGGCAACGTGAGGCAGCCTCGGCACTAAGCTTCAACAAATACAGGACGTTCCAATTGGTCATCCTGCCACAGGCGGTGCGAATCGCGATCCCAGGCTTGCTCGGTTTTGCGATCCAGATCTTCCAAGCGACTGCGCTCACGTTTACGATCGCAGTGCCCGAACTGCTGAGCCGTGCCTACTCGATCGGCTCTTCAACTTTTGCCTACGTCGAGGTTCTGGCCTTCGCCGGTCTTATGTACGCGGTAATCGCGGTACCCGCAAGTCGG
The DNA here is from genome assembly GCA_034676385.1 of Leucobacter sp. Taxonomy (GTDB): domain Bacteria; phylum Actinomycetota; class Actinomycetes; order Actinomycetales; family Microbacteriaceae; genus Leucobacter. The sequence continues at coordinate 32,480 of JAUCCH010000004.1, read as the reverse complement.
CTCGTTGCCCGTCTCGAAACGCGGCTCTCACGACATGTCAATGCCTGATGTTGAGGGGAATCTTCCCACCCAACATCGTTTAAGTTGCAACAACCACATCCACCAAAAACTGTTTAGGGAGAAACAATGACAATTTCAAGAAACGTACGCGTATTCGGGGGGCTCGTCGCAGCAGCGGCGCTGACGGTATCGCTCGCCGCTTGCTCACAAAGCACACCCGCCACCAACGCACCCGCCGATGACTGCGTTCCCGAGCACCAGTTCTCTACTGTGAACGAGGGTGAACTCGCGGTCGGCGTACCGACATTCGTGCCCTTTAGCGAGATCGTCGACGGAGCTCCAAGCGGAATTGACGGAGACATTATTGCTGAGTTCGCTGCAGCAGAGTGCCTGACCATCAAGCCGGTACCGCTCGACTACACCGGCCTAATCCCCGGTATCCAGCAAGACCGTATTGACGTCGCGATCGGCTCAATCTACCGCACCGCTGCCCGCGCTGAACAGGCAGGTGTTTCGGCCCCAATTTATCTCGATCAGATGGGTCTGATCTCAAAGGACGGCGTCGTTACCATAGAAGAGATGAAGAGTCTAAATGTTGGTGCGATCGACGGCAATCTATGGGTCGAAGATCTCCAGAAAGCACTCGGCGGCAAAGTAACTGTCTATCCCTCGTCATCCGAACTGAAGCAGGATCTCGAAGCTGGCCGCCTAGACGTAGCAATCGACAGCTACGGGGCATCGACTCTAGTTTTCAAAGATAGTGACTACCAGGTGAAGCTCATCGAACAGACCGATCAGATCAAGGCTTCGATCGAACCCGGGCAGACCAGCTACTACTTCAACCTAAAGGCCGAGGATTTCGGAGATGCACTCGACGCCAAGCTCGAGCAAATGCATGACTCCGGCAAGATCGCCGAGATCCTTGAGAAGTGGGGGCTGGACGCTTCAGCTGCTGACGTGGGCGAGCCCCGTCTACTGTAAGTCTCAGATTCAGTTGCGAAAGGATACATGGTTATGAGTGAGACCGTGACTCGGCTCCCAAGGGTGGGGATACTCATCCCTTCGACCGATACTACGGTCGAGATCGAGATGCCGCAGCGTCTTGCAGGGGTGGCGACCTGCCACTTCGCGCGGATGTCGCTCAGCGAAGTGACGGAGGAAGGCTTACGAGCGATGGAGGCTGAGGCGCTCAAAGCAGCCGCGGTTCTGCGCGACGTGAACCCGGACCTCCTGCTCTACGCGTGCACCAGTGGCACCTTCGTATTGGGGGCTGAACATGAGGCCGAACTCGTAAGGCAGCTCTCGGAGATCGTGGGCTGCCCCGTATTGACGACCGCACAGGCGCTCATCGAAGCCACACAGCATCACGGAACCGTGGTCCGCCTGCGGACTCCATACAGCGATGAGGTCACTCGCGCTGAGGTCGGTTACTTCGAGGGGTTCGGCTTCGTGCTGAGCTCCTCGAAGTGGCTCGGCCGGACGGAGGACGATGAGATCGCAGCTGTCGAAGAGTCAGAGTTGATCGAGTTTGTGCAGGGAAATGACACAGTGGATTGCTGTGTCTTGAGCTGCACAAATCTTCGCACCCTCGAGATCGAAGAGCAGCTATTCGAGTCCGCGGGGGTGCCGGTACTCACCAGCAACCGGTCCCTCGCGGAGCTCGTGCTTTCGACCTTAAACTTGGAGGGGGAACAGAAATGATGATAGATCTGAATAGTGACCTCGGCGAAGGCTATGGCGCCTGGAAGATGGGTGACGATGAGGCCATGCTTGACATCGTCACCAGCGCCAACATCGCATGCGGGTTCCATGCCGGAGACCCTGTCTCCATACGCAAAACGCTACGAGCCGCCGCAATTCGGGGTGTAACCGTCGGGGCCCACGTCGGCTACCCTGACCTGGTCGGATTCGGTCGGCGGCCCATGAGCCCAACTGATGAGGAACTTGAAGGTGACGTCATCTACCAGATCGGTGCATTGAAAGCACTTGCCGAAGTCGAGGGCACAACCATCCGCTATGTGAAACCACATGGCGCCCTCTACAACACGATCGCATATGACGAGCGTCAGGGCGCAGCCGTGATCCGGGCCGTAAAGGCAGTGGATCCTGAGCTCGCATTGGTATGTCTGGCAGGCTCACAGCTAGTCGGCCAGGCCGAGGACGCGGGGTTGCGAGCGGTGCCGGAGGCATTCATGGACCGCGCTTATCAGCCGAACGGCGAGTTAGTTTCTCGCCGCGACCCGGGTGCGGTGCTACACGATCCACAGCTAGTAAGTGACCGCATGCTGCGGCTGGTAACCGAGGGCACCGTCACTGCGAACGACGGCAGCGTGCTGCCATTGCGGGCTGAGTCCATCTGCGTACATGGCGACAACGCAGGCGCTGTCCAGATCGGGAGCGCAGTGCGGGATCGCCTTCTCAAAGCAGGTATCACGCTGTCCTCGTTTGCTGGATAAATAACGCAGCAAAGGCGGGATGCGAACAGACCAAATCTGTTCGCATCCCGCCTTTGCTGCGTTAGATTCCGAACCGAGACCGCGGCAACCCCGGCCAAGTAACCGCCTCAGAATCCCTGCTGGTCGCAGCCATGCTCTCCGCCAAACCTTCGTATCCTCCTTGCACATGCAGCAATATGACATCGGCTAGTGCCTGCGCATTGCCATCACGGATCGCCGAGATCATCTGGCGATGCTCGGACTCGGCCCTTGGTCGGCCGCCGCTGTTATGCACATACATGCGCGAAAACGGTTCGAGTAGATAGTAGAGGCGCGAGAGAACCTCATATCGGATAGGAAGATCCGCAATTGCATACAGCTCAAGGTGAAACTTGAAATTTTCTTGCGACCAGAGGTCAGGATCATTCTCTCCGGCGGCTTCGATAGCCGCCAATCTACTCTCCAACAGCTCGATCAGAGCAGGCGACATATTACGCACCACCTCCGAGGCAAAGCTCGGTTCGATGAGCGTGCGCAGAGCATAGATCTCGTTAATGCGGCCAGGGTCGAGCGCGGTAACTGATGTACCCTTCTGCTTGTCGTGTTCAAGGAGCCCCTCGGCTACAAGAGTGCGGAGTGCTTCACGTAGAGGGATGCGACTCACCGAGAAACGTTGAGCCAGCTCAACCTGAGACAGACGTTGCCCTGGCTCGTAGGTTCCGTTCGCAATTGCGTTCCGAATAACATGGGCGATCTCGTCGGGGCTCATGCCCGAGGTTATGGAGCGAGCGAGTGGGGAATGCATACTCTTACTTATACACGATGCTTCGTAGCGGTCATGGTCGGTGTGTTTGTCATCGGGTGACCTCTCGAAGCCGAACCCGTGTGCCGGGTCTTGCTTGGGCAAAGTACCCAAGCACGCCCTCGTCGACAACCCCGATGACAGGGTACCCCCCAGTTACGGGGCGGTCAGCGAGAAAGATAATGGGCTGTCCAGAGGGTGGGATCTGAATCGCACCGGAGACGATGCCCTCGCTAGCGAGCGTGCCGTCACCTCCACGGAGTCGAGCGCCGTCCATACGTGCCCCCACCCTATTAGTATCGTTCGAGACGACCCATTCAGTGCGGAGCAGCAAATCGCGGTCAGTTTGATCGAAGAGATTGTCACGCGGGCCCCAATGGAACCCGATCTCGGCGCGGTCGCCAGGCAGAGACACGTTGCTCCGCACTCTGCCACCCAGACTGGCTGCATCGTGCATCCCGGTTACGCGGGGAAGCCTCTTGGCATCGCCGAGTTCGATCGCGCTTCCCGCAGTCAGCCGCTCGGGGCCAATGCCCGAGAGCGTGTCAGTCGACGCTGATCCGAGCACATGGGGCGCACCGAGACCTCCTGAGACCGCGAGGACCGTATAAAGACCTCGCGTCGCCTCACCAACCTCGACAAGTGCTCCGGCAGCTGCATGGAAGAGCGTCGAGTTTGAGATGAGTTGGCCATCAATCCGCACGGACGCCCGTGCCCCCGCAAGCGCACACCACCGATCCTCCTGCAATCTAAACGAGAGCCTGCCGAGTAGCGATTCGATCACAGTCGCGTCCGGAGCATTTTCTGCGTGCTCGTTTGCTAAGTGCAGGGCGCGACGATCTATGGCACCGGACGGAGAAACTCCGTAGTGGATACTACTGAGACGCCCCTCGTCTTGCAAAGTAGAAGAGATCCCAGGGTCGACAATCTCGATGGCACTTGGCATACTCATGGTAGTTGTCCGATCGGTTGGAACACCACGGTGTCGCCCACCTCGAACGGGGTCGGCGGGTTCTCGGTAAGATTCCATGACACGAAATCAGTTTTACCGATCAGGTGCCACCCACCCGGAGTGTTACCCGGGTAAATGACACTCTGGCAAGCGGCGACGGCGACGATACCAGCGGCGATGTTCTTTCGAGGGCTCTCGCGGCGCGGGAGATCAAGGCGCCGATCCGATCCATCAATATATGCGAAGCCCGGGGCGAAGCCAAAGAATGCAATGCGATGCTCACTCTCGGCATGAGCGCGCACGAACTCACGCTCGCTCATGCCACACAATCTCGCAGCCTCTACGAGATCCTCGCCCCCATACCGGGTCGGGATCACATGGACCACGGGTTCGCGCAGCAGCCGGCTCTCGTTTTCAGCACCATTCTCGAAGATCCCCTTGATTGCCAAGCGAAGCGCCGGGACAAGCTCCTCACTGGATGCGACCACCAGTACGCTGCGCGCGGCAGGTACCGCGTAGTCGATGAGTGCTCCGCCCAGCGTGCTCCTCAGTGCGAGGATCCGCTCGATTGTGTCGACGCTTTCCGTCTCTACCAGTAGTCCACGGCTTCCCGTGACGAATATGCGCACCTGTACTGCATCGTTGTTGGTTGCGGATGAGGGCATGGCTCAGATCCGTTCAGTCAACCAGGTCTGGAAACGGTTGCCGTGCACAACAGGGTCGATAAGCAGCAACTTCGCGTTCGGAATGTTCTCGGGCGAAATTTTCGAGTGGATGAACCAAGGCCCCGCCACATTACGGCTCCGTTCGAGTGCGGCGTCAAGGCTCTCGAGGTCGTCGGCCCGGATCACCTTCAGCTGAACTGCGGCAGCGATAGCGCCAAGATCGAGTTTCGCAGCCTGGGTCGGGATCGCACCTGTCGAAGCGTAGACCGAATTGTCTAGGAGTAGGACGACGAGCTTCTCTGGAGCCATATAGCCCGCGGTGGCAGCCGCGTTGAGATTCATGAGTAGTGAGCCATCACCCTCGACCACATACACACGCTCTACCGGGGTATCCTCGAGCGCCATCGCGAGACCGGTTCCAACAGAGATAGCCAGACCCATCGCGTCGAGAAGGTAAAGATTATTCTCGCGATCTTTAACATGGGCCAACTCGCGACTGGTGGCCGCGCAGGTGGCGACAACCGGCATGTCGGGGGTGTGTCGAACAAGGGTTTCCAGTGCTTCAATGCGCTCCATCGCTTATGCCTTTGCCTTCTCGTCGCGGTGATCGAAGAACTCCATAAGCACAACCACCGGGCGGTAGGTCATGCGGGCGTGGTTACCGGCCTCGCGCACCGTGGTTCCCCAGTCTTCTGGGGAGTTACGACGATCCACTGTAAATACAGGGATCTGTGTGTTGCGCAGCAACTCAGGCACAGGCGCCGAGATGGAATGGATCATGGAGTTGTATTCGCCGAGCCCACCACGAGTGTTCGCAATGATGAGTAGTGGCAGATGGTAGGCCACGGCGAGCGTAGTAAGTGCTGTAAGCGCGTTGCCGAAGCCGTTGTCTTGCATCACAAGAATGCCAAATTGGCCTGCGAAAGGGTAGGCACTCATCACGCCTACAGCTTCCTCCTCGCGGGAGAGTGCGTAAACTTTCTTAAGGTGCCCCTGCTCACCGTGCACGACGAGGGACTTGATGATGGGGGCAATGCTATTGCTCGGAACGTAGCTCACACCATCAGGAGCAAGGGCGAGAATTGCCTGCACCACCTCGGAGTGACGCTCCTGGGTAATCGTGGTCATTGTGCTGTCCTTTCTAAGTTGTTGAAGTCGTCAGTGCTGAACGGATGACACCGAGAAAGCTTGACCAATGCGGGAGATACCCTCTCGGAGCTCGGTGACATCACACGCATATGAAATGCGGAACGAGTGGTGCCCGTTCTCCGGGTCGAAGGCGGTACCTGGGACTACAGCGACTCCATAATCTTCGAGCAGGCGCATAGCAAGCTGCTGAGAGGGCTCAGCAACCGCGGCGTCATAGCTCACATAGAAGTAGAAGGCACCATCGGGATCGGCGACGCGGATGCCCGGGATATCTCGTAGAATTCTAAGGCCCGCGGCCCGACGCTCCGCAAAAGACCGGCGCATGTGCTCCGCGTCCTCTCTCCCACTACGAAGGGCAGCCGCAGCACCGGACTGTAAGAATGTGGGAGCACACACCGTCGTGTACTGGCGTACACACAGGGCGGGGGGTCACCAGGTCCCGAGGGCCAGCGAGCCAGCCGAGGCGCCACCCGTCCATAGCGAACGCCTTGGCGAAACCACCAACGACGAGCGTGCGGGGATACAGGGATGCACGGGCCGCAGGTGACTCGTGCGTCACCTCGCCGTACACTAGGTCTGCGTAGATCTCGTCCGAGAGCAGCAAGATGTCTGTGCCCTCAAGCACGTCCTCGATCTCGCTTATGTCCTCGGCGGTAAGGACCCCGCCAGTGGGGTTGTTTGGCGTGCAAATGACGACCATACGCGTGCGCTCTGTGACCGCGGAGCGCAGTGCCTCCGCATCGAAGCGGTAGCCATTCGCAGCGTCAAGCGGCACCATGATTGGAGTCGCTCCGGCTAGCTTCACACATGCCTCATAGTGCGCCCATGCCGGGGTGAGCACGATTATCTCGCTGCCCACGCCACAGTAGGCCATGAAGCTCAAGAACACTGCTTCGTTGGCGCCGACGGTCACCAGCACCTCACCGTTTGGATCATAGGTGGTACCGCGTCGATCCTCAAGATACTTTGCGATCTCGGCACGAAGTTCCGCTGTGCCAGAATTAGCTGAGTAGTGGACCTCGCCCCGGCCAAGCGAGGCAATTGTCGCTTCTTTGATTACCTCGGGAGTGTCGAAGTCAGGGCGCCCAATCTCGAAGTGGTAGATCTTGCGACCCGATGCCTCTAATTCAGCCGCACGGTCAAAAATCGCTCGGATTGGAGAAGGGGAAATCTCATGAAGCCTCGGGGCTGTTTGACGCCACAATTCGGTCACCTTCCTGTCCTCGGACCACCAGCGTCTCTTAATTGAGTACACATGAGACATGTATACAGTGTATGCTTCATGTAAGTCAAGGTATCTTGTATAGAGCGCGAAGGAGCAGGGAATGACCAGAGCCGTGCAGCAGCTTTCCTCATCCAGTCAGCACCACCTCGACCGTGACGGTTGGGCAAACACCTTGTTTGGCGCTGGCGCTCAACTTCTTCTTGAACGCGACAACGCTGTGTGCTGGACCGGGCAGATCGAAGGTACCGCGGCGTGCCTGCTCATCGAAATTGGGCAAGGCGCCGAATTCGAGGTGACGGAGCGCGCATTCTCCTTCGCCGCACGGACAGGACACGCCATGGTGAGTGTGCTCATCAACGGCGGTGCCGAAACACAGGGGCAACTCGGCGCACAGCTACGCGCAGCACACCGGCTCTCAGGTGTGCTGCCGCACCTCGCGATCGAGTCGGGCACCCGCAGTCGTAGTGGCCGCATGCGCTCCGCAGCCGCCGACTGGTCAGTTGCGGTCTCAGTGGAGCCTGAACTAACGACGCCCCACTTCAGCTCCGAAGTTCAGGCGGCTTCCTGGGCACGCCGCCTGCTCTCACTCATTCCCGCAAATCACACAGTTGCCGCACCCACAAGCATCGCCATCGAACGAGCTCCCTCTCAGTCCACTCTCGAAACCGGGGATCCTTTGGCGCTCATCGCCGAGTTGAGTTCAATCGACCCCGTCGCTGTCGGTTCCGCTGCAGCGGGTCTTCAGACTGGGTTCGCCTGCCTTGGCGGTCACACCGTTGGCTATTCGGCAAGCACTGTATTCATCGGAGACGGGGAAGTGACTGAAGCCGATATTTCTTCCACTGCACGTCTGATTGAGTTCTGCGATGCCTATCACATACCCTTTGTCGCTCTGCTAGATACTCCGGGGCTCGCTGGTACGGATGATGCTGCTGCCAACCCGCTCGCCAGGACACTAGCTGAAACGGCGACCCCAACTACCGTGGTCATCACTTCTCGTGCTGGCGGCATCGTCGGTGACCTTTTCACCGACCGAAACCTTATCTCCGGCGAGATCCTCGCTTGGCCTGGCGCATATCGCGCCGGCTCAGAGAATTCCGCAAGTCTCACAGTCGATCGGGTCATCGAGCCCACCCTCACTGCAGACGAGATCATCACAACCCTCTCCCGTTGGGCAACAGTCGACGAGCCATTACCCGAACGCCGACGGTCGGTCAGGGCAAGATGAGCACCATCACACCGAAGATGCGCATCTACGGATTTCCCACCGCAGCCGAGGTCGCCGCACTGCTGAGCGTGCTGGCTTCGAGACGCACGCCATCGGCGATCATGACACCCGCGCAGCCATACCCTCCTCGCCGCACTATTCAGGTGGCTCGATGGCAAAGTGCAACGCGATTACCCCGACCTCGACAGTTCACCGACTACCGACTGGAGCAGACAGAGCGATGAAGTTCCTCTCTTCCCCGACACGCCCTTTGCCGAGAAAGATCCTCATTGCCAATCGCGGTGAGGTCGCTGTGCGCATCATGCGCGCCTGCTCTGATCTTGGCATCGCCTCAGTCGCCGTCTATTCACCTACTGACCGCGACGCGTTGCATGCAGGCACAGCTAATGAGGCGTTCGCCCTAGAGGGCGACTCCCCTGAGCTCGGTTACCTCGATATTGAGCAGCTGCTCTCCATTGCAAGACGCTCCGGAGCAGACGCCGTCCATCCCGGCTACGGCTTCCTGGCCGAGAACGCGGAGTTCGCCGAGAGGGTGACCGCGGCGTCCCTTTACCTGGATCGGACCTTCGCCCGATGCCATCCGCCGCTTAGGCAACAAACTCGAAGCACGCGCGCTTGCTGCCGAAGTCGGCGCGCCACTAGTCGCCGGCACGCCCGATCCCGTAAAGACTGTCCACGAAGTCTTCGCCTTCGCCGACGCGCATGGTTTCCCCATCGCAATCAAGGCAGCATACGGTGGTGGTGGCCGCGGAATCAAGGTTGTCCACAACCGCGATTCAATCGAGTCGTCCTACGAATCTGCGGTGCGCGAGGCGATCGCCGCGTTCGGCCGCGGTGAATGCTTTGTGGAGTGCTTTCTGGCTACCCCACGCCACGTCGAGACTCAGTGCCTCGCCGACGAGTTCGGCAACGTGAGGGTGATCTCCACCCGTGATTGCTCACTCCAGCGCCGGAATCAGAAAGTGGTCGAGGAGGCTCCAGCCCCCACGATCACGGCGGATCAGCAGCGTCGAATCGAAGAGGCCAGTATCGCTATCTTGCGCGAGGCAGACTACGTGGGCGCTGGTACCTGCGAGTTTCTCATCGACGGCGATCGCGTTACATTCCTTGAGGTCAACACTCGCATCCAGGTAGAACATACGGTTACTGAGGAGGTCAGCGGGGTCGACCTCATCGCCGCCATGATCGCAATCTCGGCTGGCGCACGCCTAGGCAAAAGCCCGGAAATACGCGGCCACTCGTTCGAGTTCCGCATTAACGCTGAAGACGTCGCCGAGAACTTTTCCCCTGCCCCTGGCATGATCACACGAATTGTTTGGCCGACAGGCCCAGGTGTGCGCGTAGACAGCGGTTACCGTGCAGGCGACACTGTGCCCGCCTTCTACGATTCGCTCATCGCGAAGCTCATTGTTACGGGAGAAAGCCGTGAGGTTGCTCTCCACCGTGCCCGGCGCGCGATCGCCGACACTGTGATCGAGGGAGTACCCACCACACTCGACTTCCACCGCCGCATCATCCAAGATCCCATTTTGTCTGAGGATGACGGCCGCGCCATATATACGGGCTGGATCGACGCGCACTATCGCCACGACAGTGCGAGCACCGGGCGCCCAGCCCCCGAGCTCCCTCCTGAACTGCACCGCATCGTGGTGGAGGTCGACGGTAGAAGGCTCACCGTCGTACTACCAAAGGAGACCTCCGCCGCCTGGTCAGACGGAGTTTCTGCATCTGATGACTCGAATACGACCGGGCCATCTCTGGCCACCTCGCCAGAAGTCGTTACCTCACCGATGGGCGGCAGCGTCGTGCGCATTGTCGCCTCTGAGGGGGATCGCATCGAGGCTGGCGACACGGTATTGATCCTCGAGGCGATGAAAATGGAACGGGCAGTAAATGCCCCGCACGCTGGCATCGTTTCCGATCTCCGGCTCACCGTCGGTGAACAGGTTCTACCGAACTCGCCAATCTGTCGAATAGCCGTGCAGCGAGAACGGTAATCCCTGTTCTCGAGCCCGTGCTGCTGCCCATTAGCAGCAACGATCTGCATTTCCCCGTGCGCCGCGTGTTTTGCGTCGGCCGCAACTACGAAGAACACAGCCGCGAGATGGGCCACGAGCCCGACCGCGAACTACCATTCTTCTTCACAAAGCCCGCCGGCGCTATGATTCCATGCACTGCTGATCAGGAGAGTACCGCAATGGCGGATTCTAGGGGTGGTCGCAACACCTAGGGTAGGGTCTAATTAACTCGCGAGGCCACGCTGCCGAAGCGATGCAGGTCACGGGATCGAGCCGGCACTCCCGTCTCGACCCGGAACAACTTGTGTTCAGCCCTCTCAGAGCCCTGGTCCCAGGTCAACGAACCACACAAATGTTTAGCAGAGCCCGAACGCGTCACCGACGATTTACCGCCGCCCCACGCCTGGGCGATCTCACGCTTGTATTCATGAGTACGATAGCAACACCACCGCCCACGTATCAATCACCACACCTACCCAAACGCATCTAGGCGAGAATCTCAGTAGCTTCTGCCGGTGGGCGCGCGACCGCCGGTGAAGAAGGGGATCTCTTCACGCATGTGACGACGCGCATCTGTAGCTCGAAGATCGCGCATGAGGTCGACCAGGTCGTCGGTTTGGTTCCGATTCCATTGGGAGCATCCACTCGTAGTCACCTAACGCAAAGGCGGACATGGTGTTCGCGACCACCGAGGTATCAGCGGCGCCCCCATCCGCCCGTGTTGGCGAGCATTCAGCAACGCTCCTCATCGGGCAACGAGTTCCATTCCGTGCTGCGCACAAACGGATAAAGGGTCAACCACTCACGAGCAGGTTCACCTCGCATGAAACCAGGTACGTGCGAACGGTTGAATTCTGCGTCACGGTGCACCGCTAGGGCGTTCCAGGTCGGGGAGCAGCCTGCCAAGAGCTGCCGAACGACGCAGTCTATGAAGTGCGGCCTGTAACTCTGGTGCCGTGACGGCATGCAGCCAAACCATCACGTCCGCGTCCGCTCTGAGCCCGGATACGTCGTACCAGCCGCGGAGCATCACAAAGCTTCAACTCCACCTCGCTAACAGCTTGGGCAAGCTCTTCAGATTCAGCCTTCTGCGTAGCCACGTCTGCAGGTCCGTGTGCCAGTTGGTTACGGCGAAAGATCGCCCACAGGGCGAATTGCTGAGCAGGTGAATCAGTCAGTGTGGAAGATTGAGTCATTTCAGGATCCGTTACGTGCCCATTTTAAGTATTTAGTCGCGTTAATCGTTGGTAGTGGGCAGCTGGACAGCTGCTGCGGGCATTGCGGCGGCTTGTTGTGCAGCCTTTGGTAGTGCTTTGGCAACCTGTTCCAGGGCCTCGGGGCAGTGTGTGGCTGACACAAACCAGGTCTCGAATGCACTGGGTGGGAGTGAAATGCCTGAGCTCAGCATCGAATGGAAAAATGCAGCGTACTGGCCAGTGTTCTGTCGCTGCATCTGCTCGTAATTATCTGGCGCAGAGGGGAAATCGCCAAAGAGCACGCTCATCAGTCATCGGGTCCATGCTGCAACCTCCAACGCAAAATATGTCAGTGTCACGTCAGCACCAGCGCGGGCGATACTGAGCAACGACTCCCCTATCACCGCACGACGGTCGATCCACCCGTTTTGCGCAGCTGCTTCGATCATGGCGGCCTCCCCTGAAACTTGATACGCCCAAACTGGCACGGGGCTCACTTTCGCGACATCAGCGACCACGTCAAGATAACTCCAGTCCCTGTTGGCTGACATCGTCACCCATATCTGAGGTTAGTAAGGCAAGGCTTACCAACATCAGATGCTATCATCAGATGTTTACTGCCCTGCATAAATTTCTCGCAGAGAGGTCACGGTTTTCGGGCAGTTCTGCCCCTCCCAGCGATAGCAACCCCGTGCCTCAGCGAGAAGTCGCCGGGTGATAACGATCGCGGTCGCGAACCCAAGGAGACTAGAAGCTGGTGGGCGAGGCGCCAGAAACGACGCCTGTTCAACGCGCAAGCGCAGGAGAGACTCGGGAGTTTGATTGCACCCAAGTCACGGCATCTACCGACATATCGGCGCTGCGGCGGGCTCCGGGAATATCGAAAGATGGCTCTTCGCATTTGAGGGTGCGCAAGGCGGTGTGTCTCAGCAGGCTTCCGCCTTGTTGGCTAGAGCCGCCGACCACCTGATCTGCGGTTATCACCCTACAATTTTGAACTTTAGGGTGATAACCGCAGGTCCCCCGATGATCGGCTGGGTATGCCAACGACTGGGTGCGCCAGCGGCTGGCGGCCCAGGCTGCCAGACTGCGGAAAAAAGAAAAATGGTGAGGTTCAGTCCTTCACAGAGCAGAACTCTTGAAAATTGTTTGAACCTCGCCACATAAGGGTGGACAACGGGACTTGAACCCGCGACCACCGGCACCACAAGCCGCTGCTCTACCAACTGAGCTATGCCCACCATGCTGTCCCGCTGAGCCGTGACTCAAAAGGCAACCCCACGATCATATCCCATACTTGCGGCGAGCGCCGAATCCGCACCTGGCACGCATTGAACATGCTGGCTTGTTAGCATGAGTGCATGCTCAGTGTGTCGCAGGAAGATTTCGAGATTCTCGTTGGTGAGGGTCTCGATACGCTGCACGAAGACATGCTGCGTGAGCTCGATAATGTCATCTTTTTCGTCGGGGAGGACCCCGAGGATGGCGGCGATATTCTTGGCGTGTATGAGGGGTATTCCCTCGCAGAGCGAAGCATTTACGGTTATGGTGAGGAGCCCGACCGCATCATTCTCTTTCGAGAGAACTTATTGAGCCATTGTCAGGACATGGAAGAACTGGTTTCAGAGATACGCATCACCCTTGTACATGAGATTGCGCATTTTTATGGGTTGACTGAAGCACGTATTCATGAGCTGGGATGGGGGTGACCGGCATGGGCTTCCTTTCAACTCGGTCGCACCCCTCAGGTAGCCACGAAGAACAGCTAGTGGCCGAGCGTCCGTGGCAGACGGTGGTCTGGGACGATCCGGTCAATCTCATGTCGTACGTGACCTATGTCTTTCGGGCACACTTCGGTTTTGATCAGCCACAAGCGGAGGAACTCATGCTGAAGGTGCACCAACTGGGAAGTGCCGTTGTTGCCGAGGGTTCTCGGGAAGCCATGGAGCTGCACGTCGAGGCGATGCACGGCTACGGGCTGTGGGCGGCGGCCAGGCAGGCAGGCTCCAGTGAGGCTTCTCCCGCTGCAGAAGGTGGCCTTCGGCTCCGTCTCGAAGCAGATGAGGCGATCCTGCTTGATGGGCTCGTCGAACAGCTTTCCGCCCTCCTAGATAGCCACAGCAGCACTGCGCTCGATCCTGATCCTCTCTTTGCAAGCCTTGAGGTCGGCGGTACTGACTCCATTCCCGAAGATCCCGCACTTGCGCGGCTGTTTCCCGATGCCTTCGAGGACAAGGATGAAGCATCATCCTTTCGCCAGCTCACTGAGCAGGGCCTGGTGAATCGAAAGCTGCACGATGCTCAAGACGTCTCTAGTGCTCTCGGGCTCGGCATTGACCCCGGGCCTAAGGATGCGTCACCCATCGATGTTGACATTACGTCTACGACGATGCCCGCTTGGGTGCGCACCCTCACGTCGTTGCGACTCGCGATTGCGGCGCGCATTGGCCTCAATGAAGAGTCAGATCACGCGCGATTGTTTGCTCATGAAGACACCCGCGGCACAGTGATGGTGTACGACTGGCTTGCGGCGATCCTCGACTCTGTTATTCGAAATAAACGAAGACGTATAGAGCAACGCAACGCGATGTATCTCGTTGCGCAGGTTTCGAGGGTGCCTTCGGGCTCGGAATGGTGCCTATGGAGTTTCTAGGGAACGAGGATCGAGCACGTCCTTGCGCGGTGCGAGCAATCGGGCCGAGGTGAGCCCTTCGCGGCCGAATCGCTCCTTCACCTCGTCAACGGCTTGGTCGAGCGCGCGCCACTCCTCATCCTCGCTCCAGAGGCCGGCCGGATCGCTGCCCTTCGCCGCAAGCTGTTCGGCGCGCACCCCGATAAGTCGCACCGGGCGCACCGGCATCGGCTCCCTCTCGCTACTGAGCGAGGCGAAGAGTTCGCAAGCAGTCTGATAAATGCGCTGAGTGGCGTGCGTGGCCTCGTTGAGCGTGCGCGAGCGAGTCACTGTTTGGAAGTCGTCGTAGCGCAGCTTCAGGGCAATGGTTCGCGCTTCGAGCCCATGCTGGCGCAGCCGCTCTGCTGTGCGCGTAGAAAGACGCAGCAGCTCTCGCTCAAGCACATCTCGCGACCCTTCGTCATTCGCGAAGGTCTGCTCATGGCCAATACTCTTTTCTGACCGCTGCGTTTCCACTTCACGGGCATCTCGCCCGTTCGCAAGGTCGTGCAATTTGAGGGCGCTCGCATTGCCCACAATCCGGCGCAGACTTTCAAGCGGCTCATGTGCAAGATCACCGACCGTACGGATTGCGCGACCGTGCAATGCCTTCGCGGTTGCACCGCCCACACCCCAGATCGCTTCCACAGGAAGCGGGTGCAGAAACCTCAGCGTGTGCTCGGGTGCAATCTAGAGCACCCCGTCGGCCTGGCCCGCTGCGAGGCGAGCTTTGCAATGTGCTTGGTCGAGGCAAGCCCAACCGAAGCAGGGAGTCCGGTGCATTCCCGCACTCGTACCCGAAGCTGCTGTGCAATCGACAGCGGCGGCCCAAAGAGCCGAATGGATCCAGCAACATCGAGGAAGGCTTCATCGATACTGAGAGGCTCGACCAGTGGAGTGAACTCCTGAAATATGTCCATCACCGTGTGAGAGGCAGCACGATACTTTTCAAAATGCCGATCGATCAGCACCAACTGTGGGCAGAGCTGCTTTTGGCGAGAGCAATCGGCATCGCAGACCGCACTCCGAATACGCGGGCTTCGTAGCTGGCACTCAGACCCACAGGATCGCGCCGTGTCATACGCCACGGCGGTAGGTAATCCCCGAAGTTCGGGGCTATAGTCGAGCAATTCGACTGAAACAAAGAATGAGTCCATGTCGACATGGAGCATCGACGCTTCGCCCCTCACCCGATGATCCATTCCCCTATTGCATCACATGAAGCAACTTGAGTCGTCACCTACCTGTTCCTTTCTGGGGTCAGGGCGCAACCTCACCCCAAAAAAGGCACAGAACATTCGAAAAGGCACAGGGCAACTGCTCCATTCGTGTGCATTTTCACGTCTTTTGTGCCGTTCCGGATGAGAGCCAGCCCGTGAAGCGCGCTTCTCTAAGCTTCATTCCAGACTCTGATGATTCGAATGGCTAGAATATTGAGAACTATGGGCAACTGGATTGCCAATTCGGTTGCGGCAGCCCGCGACCCGCACGAACAAACGAGACTAGGCAGAGCGAAACGGATCCGCATGACAAGCACTCTTCCGATCCGCCTCCCCCTCGACGGGGAAGCAAAGAGCGGCGCTCGCGGTACGCAGCAGCCACAGTTTGAAGGATCTGCACACGCAAAGGCGATCCTTTTTGGCGAGCACGCAGTCGTCTATGGCGCCCCCGCAATCGCGGTTCCTATCCACGAGCTGGCTGCTGAAGCGAGAGTTGAATCAGCCGCAGAAGGTCTACGGATCGAAAGCGAACTGTACTCGGGTGACGTTTCGGCGGCCCCTGCGCGGCTCCTACCGATTGTGACCGCAATCCGCGCAGCACTCGTCTACTCTGGCGCAAGCGACGCGGCAATCCGTGTGCAGATCTTGAGCGCAATCCCACATTCCCGAGGCCTCGGTTCAAGCGCGGCTGTTGCGGCGGCGGTTGCTCGCGGCGTCACTAGCTGGGCCGGTGTCCGGCTCACCACCGCTGGACTGTACGACATCGTGCAGCAGGCAGAAACCATTGCCCACGGAAACCCCAGCGGCCTTGATGCGCGCGCGGTCACCTCTGATGGCGCAATCCGCTTCGACTTTGGCGCAATTTCCCCCGTACGAATCCGTGCGCCCCTAAGCTTCGTACTCGCAGACTCTGGCATCGCCGGTTCCACCGCCGAAGCAGTCGGGGCAGTCCGTATGCGCCGCGAACAGGACCTGACCGTATGGAGTCGTTGCTCGCTCACCTCGCAGAAATTGCTGAAAGCGCGGTTGATGTGCTCGCTTCGGGTGACCGGGTAAAGATCGGTGAGCGGATGCGTGAGGCTCACGAGGTGCTGCATCAAATTGGTGTCAGTTCAGATGCGCTCGATTCGCTTGTGCTTGCCGCGAATGAGGCTGGTGCCCTCGGGGCGAAACTCACAGGTGGCGGCCTAGGTGGTTGCATCATTGTGCTCGCCAATTCAGATGATCACGCTGAGAAGCTCGGAAGCATCCTCCGCGATGCAGGAGCTACTCGCACATGGACAGCGACGGTACCCGCAGCATGACAATCAAAAGCGCCCGCGCTTTCCCAAACATCGCACTAGTCAAGTACTGGGGGGAAAGCGCGATGAGGCCCTCATGCTCCCGGCGGCTGGCAGCCTTTCGCTCACCCTCGATGCGTTTCCCACCACCACCACCGTCGAAGTACGTGATGGTCTCGCCGAAGACACTTTCTCGTTCGGAACGGGGACCCAGCAGAGCGGCGACTCTCTCTCTCGCGTAGTCAAGTTTCTTGAGCTTGTGCGCACTATGGCTGGCTCGTCACAGCACGCAGTGGTTACCTCGCTCAATGAGGCTCCCACCGGTGCTGGATTGGCATCGTCTGCCTCCGGCTTCGCAGCTCTCGCGGTGGCGGCGGCTGCGGCGTATGGGCTCGACCTCGACAGAAGCGCGTTGAGCCGCCTCGCGCGTCGAGGTTCTGGCTCCGCTGCACGTTCGCTCGTTGAGGGGCATCGGCTGTTTGGCACGCGGGTGAGGCGGCGACGACACACTCGGTCCATTTGCCGAGCCCTGTAGAGGCTCCTGAAATGAGCATGATCATCGTCACGGTTGATTCCCGCCAGAGGGCCATTTCTAGCCGTAACAGCGATGCGCCGCACCGCACTCACCTCACCCTTTTACCGAGGCTGGGTGGAAACTACGGAGCAAAGCCTAGAGGCCATGCTTCAGGCGATGCCGCGACCCGGACTTCTCACGTATTGGTCGCATTACCGAGACCCATGCCATGCGCATGCACGCCGTGATTCAGTCGGCAGACCCACCCCATCCGCTACCTCTCGCCCACAAGCATTGCAATTTTTGACGCAGTTGCGGCACTACGTGACGCGGGTGTCGAGTCCTACGCAACAGCTGACGCTGGACCGAACATTGCGGTGATCTCGCGCCCGGAAGACGCACAGACAGTGGCAGACGCGCTCGCCGAGTATGGCAATGTACGGATCGTGGGCGCGGGTGCCGGGAGCAAAATTGCTCGAGAATCACCGCTGACTGAGGGCACCATTGATCGAGACTCGCGCCCCGGCAAGCTTTTTGTTGTCGGTGGAATACGCGGTCGTTGAAACCGTGGCGAACCCGCTGTCCTTGTCGCCGTTGACCGTTTCCTCAGCCTCCGGCTCATCGAGCGCGAGAACGCATCGCTGGCAGCAACCAGCACTCACGGTGCGTGCAGCGATCCAGATAGTTGATGAGTTGGCGTATTGCGCGGCCGGACGAGCGAGCGCCGATTGAAATCGAGATCGAGAGCGACCTGGACGAGAGCGATGGCCGCAAGTTTGGGCTCCGGATCCTCGGCCGCGGTCACTGTTGCAACGGTTGACCGCTCGGCCTGAGCTCTACCAACTCAACCTCACCCGAGGGCGAGCGGTTCAAGCTTGCACTGCTCGAACCATCACACTCTCACCCCGTGCCTCGGGTGGCGATATCGCCGCGAGCACCTTTGGCGGTTGGATTCGCTACACTTCCCCCGACCGCACGTCACTGAGATCCCAACGAGCTCAGCACGGCATCATTTCTGCGCTTGAGAGTGACGCGTGGAGGAGCCTAGTGTCATCCCCCTCCCTGCACCTGTGGGTTTACGTCTGCTCGTCGGCTGGACGGGCTCTCCCGCATCAACTGAGCGTCTCGTGGAAGACGCCACGAACGCGGCTCTGAGTGCGGAGAATACGAAGCGCGACGAAGCATTTCTTGCTGAAAGTCGCGAGTGCGTTGACATGTTTACCGAGACGCTTCTGAGTCAGAGCCTTGGGACACCCGAGCAAAACGTGAGCCTGGCAGTGCGCAGAGCCCGCACACTGTTGCAGCGCCTCGGTGAAGATCGCGGTATCACGATAGAGACCGACACGCTCCGCGAACTCTGCACGATCGCAGAAGAGCACGATGCTGCCGCGAAACCCTCGGGCGCAGGCGGCGGGGATTGCGGAATTGCCTTCGCCGCACACACCGACAGCATCCCGGGTATTCTGCGAGAGTGGAAACAGCGTGGGATCATGCCACTTAACCTTGAGGCGTACGAGCCCTCGCACACTACGGAGGGAGCTGCAGATGAGTCCTGAATCACCTACTGTTCGCGCGGCCCGCAAAGACGATCACGTAGAGCTTGCGAGTGAGCAGCGCGCAAACGCGCCCGCCTACCGGGACTTTGACGAAGTTGAGTTTCTGCATCATGCGCTGGATGGCATCGACGCGGCCGACGTGAACCTGTCGGTGCGTATTGGCGACTTCGACTGGTCGACTCCGTTCTATGTCAATGGTATGACGGGCGGCACAGAGCAGACAGGAATCATCAACCGAGAACTGGCTATTGCGGCCCGCGAAACGGGCCTGCCAATGGCTTGCGGTTCCGTGTCCATTGCGCTTGACGCCCCCAATGACTCGACGATACAGCATAGGTCCACGGTGATTCGCGAAGAGAACCCAGACGGCTTTGTCATGGCCAACATCGGCGTGGGCCGCCCCGCCGGTGACGCGATTCGCGCAGTCGAGCTGCTGCAAGCCAACGCGCTACAGGTTCATCTCAACTCGGTGCAAGAGACAGTGATGCCCGAGGGCAGCCGCGACTTTTCAAGCTGGCAGCGCTCCCTCGAAGACCATTATCGCGGCCTCCCCGTACCTGTTGTAGTGAAAGAGGTCGGATTCGGCCTCAGTCATCGCACTCTTGAACGAATCACTGAACTTGGCGCGCAGATCGCTGACGTGAGCGGCAAGGGTGGCACAGACTTCCTACGCATCGAAGATGCCCGGCGCACTGAGGCGCAGGGCAGCTACGCAATTCTTTCTGGCTTTGGCCAGTCGACCCTCGCCTGCCTGCTAGACGCCCCAGTGGCTGGCCCAGAACTACTCGCTTCCGGCGGCGTACGAAACCCGTTCGACGTCGTCAAGGCACTTGCTGCCAGCACCAAAGCTGTCGGCATCGCTGGTACCTTCCTCAAGACCGTCCGCGCAGGTGGCGCAGATGCGCTTGTCCCGCTCATTACACAGTGGCTTGACGACGTCGAACGGGTTTCGTACGCCGCCGGAAGCGAGTAGTTCTGGGCCAGCCACTGGGGCGTCTAGCAGGCAGGCGAGGGTCGACTGGCCAAAGCCAGAAAGAATTGCGTAGCTGCCCTGCGCCTCAGTGCGCCGGGCATCTTCGATGCGTAGGAAGTCTGTGCCACCCTTGCCGCTCACGTCAGCGATCTGCGCGCCAAGTTCAGTGATTCGTTCAAGAGTGCGATGACTGAGGCCGAATCCGACCTCTTTCACTACAACAGGTACGGGGGAGGCCGCGATAATGGTCTCGAGGGAGCGCTGCCAGCTTGAAAAGTCGCGGCTGCCCTCGGGCATCACTGTCTCTTGCACCGAGTTGAGATGAACCTGTAGCGCGTTGGCTTGCAGCAGCTCGACTGCGCGAATCGCGTCACCGGCGGGGCGGCCCACGCCGATGTTGGCCATGACAAAGCCGTCTGGGTTCTCTTCGCGAATCACCGTGAACCCACGCTGTATCGTCGAGTCATTGGGGGCGTCAAGCGCAATGGACACGGAACCGCAAGCCATTGGCAGGCCCGTTCGCGGGCCGCAATAGCCAGTTCTCGGTTGATGATTCCTGTCTGCTCTGTGCCGCCCGTCATACCATTGACATAGAACGGAGTCGACCAGTCGAAGTCGCCAATACGCACCGACAGGTTCACGTCGGCCGCGTCGATGCCATCCAGCGCATGATGCAGAAACTCAACTTCGTCAAAGTCCCGGTAGGCGGGCGCGTTTGCGCGCTGCTCACTCGCAAGCTCTACGTGATCGTCTTTGCGGGCCGCGCGAACAGTAGGTGATTGAGCTCATCTGCAGCTCCCTCCGTAGTGTGCGAGGGCTCGTACGCCTCAAGGTTAAGTGGCATGATCCCACGCTGTTTCCACTCTCGCAGAATACCCGGGATGCTGTCGGTGTGTGCGGCGAAGGCAATTCCGCAATCCCCGCCGCCTGCGCCCGAGGGTTTCGCGGCAGCATCGTGCTCTTCTGCGATCGTGCAGAGTTCGCGGAGCGTGTCGGTCTCTATCGTGATACCGCGATCTTCACCGAGGCGCTGCAACAGTGTGCGGGCTCTGCGCACTGCCAGGCTCACGTTTTGCTCGGGTGTCCCAAGGCTCTGACTCAGAAGCGTCTCGGTAAACATGTCAACGCACTCGCGACTTTCAGCAAGAAATGCTTCGTCGCGCTTCGTATTCTCCGCACTCAGAGCCGCGTTCGTGGCGTCTTCCACGAGACGCTCAGTTGATGCGGGAGAGCCCGTCCAGCCGACGAGCAGACGTAAACCCACAGGTGCAGGGAGGGGGATGACACTAAGGCTCCTCCACGCGTCACTCTCAAGCGCAGAAATGATGCAGTTTAGAGCTCGTTGGGATCTCAGTGACGTGCGGTCGGGGGAAGTGTAGCGAATCCGACCGCCAAAGGTGCTCGCGGCGATATCGCCACCCGAGGCACGGGGTGAGAGTGTGATCGTTGCGAGCAGTGCAAGCTTGAACCGCTCGACCTAGGGTGAGGTTGAGTTGGTAGAGCTGAGCGAGCGCGTCAACCGTTGCAACAGTGACCGCGGCCGAGGATCCGAGCCCAAACTTGCGGCCATCGCTCTCGTCCAGGTCGCTCTCGATCTCGATTTCAAAATGGCGCTCGCTCAGTCCGCGCGCAATGCGCGAACTCATCGACTATCTGGATCGCTGCACGGCCCTGAGTGCTGGTTGCCGCGAGCGATGCGTTCTCGCGCTCGATGAGCCGGAGGCTGAGGAAACGGTCAACGGCGACAAGGACAGCGGGTTCGCCATTTTCAACGACCGCGTATTCACCGACAACAAAAAGCTCGCCGGGGCGCGAGTCCACATCAATCGGTGCCCTCAGTCAGCGGTGCCTCAAGCAATTTTGCTCCGGCACCCGCGCGTCCCATCCGTACATTGCCATACTCGGCGAGCACGTTGTCTGCCACTGTCTGTGCGTCTTCCGGGCGCGAGATCACCGCAATGTTCGGTCCAGCGTCAGCTGTTGCGTCAGGACTCAACACCCGCGTCACGTAGTGCCGCAACTGCGTCAAAAATTGCAATGCTTGTGGGCGAGAGGTAGCGGATGGGGTGGGTCTGCCCGACTGAATCACGGCGTGCATGCGCATGGCATGGGTCTCGGTAATGCGACCAATACGTGAGAAGTCCCGGTCGCGGCATGCCTCGAGCATGGCCTCTAGGCTTTGCTCCGTAGTTTCCACCCAGCCTCGGTAAAAGGGTGAGGTGAGTGCGGTGCGGCGCATCGCTGTACGGCTAGAAATGGCCTTCTGGCGGGAATCAACCGTGACGATGATCATGCTCATTTCAGGAGCCTCTACGGGCTCGGCAAATGAGGTCTCGTCGCCGTCACCCCGCGTGCCAAACGCTGATGCCCTCAACAAGCAAACGTGCAGCGGAGCCAGAACCTCGACGCGCGAGGCGGCTCCAACGCGCTTCTGTCGAGGTCGAGCCCATACGCCGCAGCCGCCGCCACCGCGAGAGCTGCGAAGCCGGAGACAGACGATGCCAATCCCACACCGGTGGGAGCCTCATTGAGCGAGGTAACCACTGCGTGCTGTGACGAGCCAGCCATCGTGCGCACAAGCTCAAGAAACTTGACTACGCGAGTTTTTTCCCCGCCGCTCTGCTCGGTCCCGTTCAACAGAGAAAGTGTCTTCGGCGAGACCATCACGTACTTCGACGGTGGTGGTGGTGGGAAACGCATCGAGGGTGAGCGGAAGGAAACGACCGCCGGGAGCATGAGGGCCTCATCGCGCTTTCCCCAGTACTTGACTAGTGCGATGTTTGGGAAAGCGCGGGCGCTTTTGATTGTCATGCTGCGGGTACCGTCGCTGTCCATGTGCGAGTAGCTCCTGCATCGCGGAGGATGCTTCCGAGCTTCTCAGCGTGATCATCTGAATTGGCGAGCACAATGATGCAACCACCTAGGCCGCCACCTGTGAGTTTCACCCCGAGGGCACCAGCCTCATTCGCGGCAAGCACAAGCGAATCGAGCGCATCTGAACTGACACCAATTTGATGCAGCACCTCGTGAGCCTCACACATCCGCTCACCGATCTTTACCCGGTCACCCGAAGCGAGCACATCAACCGCGCTTTCAGCAATTTCTGCGAGGTGAGCGAGCAAGCGACTCCATACGGTGGGGCCTGTTCGCGGCGCATACGGACTGCCCCGACTGCTTCGGCGGTGGAACCGGCGATGCCCGAGGTCTGCGAGTACGAAGCTTAGGGGCGCCACCGATTGGTACCGGGGAAATGCCGCCAAAGTCGAAGCGGATTGCGCCATCAGAGGTGACCGCGCGCGCATCAAGGCCGCTGGGGTTTCCGTGGGCAATGGTTTCTGCCTGCTGCACGATGTCGTACAGTCCAGCGGTGGTGAGCCGGACACCGGCCCAGCTAGTGACGCCGCGAGCAACCGCCGCCGCAACGGCCGCACTTGAACCGAGGCCTCGGGAATGTGGGATTGCGCTCAAGATCTGCACACGGATTGCCGCGTCGCTTGCGCCAGAGTAGACGAGTGCTGCGCGGATTGCGGTCACAATCGGTAGGAGCCGCGCAGGGGCCGCCGAAACGTCACCCGAGTACAGTTCGCTTTCGATCCGTAGACCTTCTGCGGCTGATTCAACTCTCGCTTCAGCAGCCAGCTCGTGGATAGGAACCGCGATTGCGGGGGCGCCATAGACGACTGCGTGCTCGCCAAAAAGGATCGCCTTTGCGTGTGCAGATCCTTCAAACTGTGGCTGCTGCGTACCGCGAGCGCCGCTCTTTTCTTCCCCGTCGAGGGGGAGGCGGATCGGAAGAGTGCTTGTCATGCGGATCCGTTTCGCTCTGCCTAGTCTCGTTTGTTCGTGCGGGTCGCGGGCTGCCGCAACCGAATTGGCAATCCAGTTGCCCATAGTTCTCAATATTCTAGCCATTCGAATCATCAGAGTCTGGAATGAAGCTTAGAGAAGCGCGCTTCACGGGCTGGCTCTCATCCGGAACGGCACAAAAGACGTGAAAATGCACACGAATGGAGCAGTTGCCCTGTGCCTTTTCGAATGTTCTGTGCCTTTTTTGGGGGCGGTTGCGTCCCTCACCCAGAAAGGAACAGGTAGGTGACGACTCAAGTTGCTTCATGTGATGCAATAGGGGAATGGATCATCGGGTGAGGGGCGAAGCGTCGATGCTCCATGTCGACATGGACTCATTCTTTGTTTCAGTCGAATTGCTCGATAGCCCCGAACTTCGGGGATTACCTACCGCCGTGGCGTATGACACGGCGCGATCCGTGGTCTCGAGCGCCAGCTACGAAGCCCGCGTATTCGGAGTGCGGTCTGCGATGCCGATTGCTCGCGCCAAGCAGCTCTGCCCACAGTTGGTGCTGATCGATCCGCATTTTGAAAAGTATCGTGCTGCCTCTCACACGGTGATGGACATATTTCAGGAGTTCACTCCACTGGTCGAGCCTCTCAGTATCGATGAAGCCTTCCTCGATGTTGCTGGATCCATTCGGCTCTTTGGGCCGCCGCTGTCGATTGCACAGCAGCTTCGGGTACGAGTGCGGGAACGCACCGGACTCCCTGCTTCGGTTGGGCTTGCCTCGACCAAGCACATTGCAAAGCTCGCCTCGCAGCGGGCCAAGCCCGACGGGGTGCTCGAGATTGCACCCGAGCACACGCTGAGGTTTCTGCACCCGCTTCCTGTGGAAGCGATCTGGGGTGTGGGCGGTGCAACCGCGAAGGCATTGCACGGTCGCGCAATCCGTACGGTCGGTGATCTTGCACATGAGCCGCTTGAAAGTCTGCGCCGGATTGTGGGCAATGCGAGCGCCCTCAAATTGCACGACCTTGCGAACGGGCGAGATGCCCGTGAAGTGGAAACGCAGCGGTCAGAAAAGAGTATTGGCCATGAGCAGACCTTCGCGAATGACGAAGGGTCGCGAGATGTGCTTGAGCGAGAGCTGCTGCGTCTTTCTACGCGCACAGCAGAGCGGCTGCGCCAGCATGGGCTCGAAGCGCGAACCATTGCCCTGAAGCTGCGCTACGACGACTTCCAAACAGTGACTCGCTCGCGCACGCTCAACGAGGCCACGCACGCCACTCAGCGCATTTATCAGACTGCTTGCGAACTCTTCGCCTCGCTCAGTAGCGAGAGGGAGCCGATGCCGGTGCGCCCGGTGCGACTTATCGGGGTGCGCGCCGAACAGCTTGCGGCGAAGGGCAGCGATCCGGCCGGCCTCTGGAGCGAGGATGAGGAGTGGCGCGCGCTCGACCAAGCCGTTGACGAGGTGAAGGAGCGATTCGGCCGCGAAGGGCTCACCTCGGCCCGATTGCTCGCACCGCGCAAGGACGTCGTCGATCCTCGTTCCCTAGAAACTCCATAGGCACCATTCCGAGCCCGAAGGCACCCTCGAAACCTGCGCAACGAGATACATCGCGTTGCGTTGCTCTATACGTCTTCGTTCATTCGAATAACAGAGTCGAGGATCGCCGCAAGCCAGTCGTACACCATCACTGTGCCGCGGGTGTCTTCATGAGCAAACAATCGCGCGTGATCTGACTCTTCATTGAGGCCAATGCGCGCCGCAATCGCGAGTCGCAACGACGTGAGGGTGCGCACCCAAGCGGGCATCGTCGTAGACGTAATGTCAACATCGATGGTTGACGCATCCTTAGGCCCGGGGTCAATGCCGAGCCCGAGAGCACTAGAGACGTCTTGAGCATCGTGCAGCTTTCGATTCACCAGGCCCTGCTCAGTGAGCTGGCGAAAGGATGATGCTTCATCCTTGTCCTCGAAGGCATCGGGAAACAGCCGCGCAAGTGCGGGATCTTCGGGAATGGAGTCAGTACCGCCGACCTCAAGGCTTGCAAAGAGAGGATCAGGATCGAGCGCAGTGCTGCTGTGGCTATCTAGGAGGGCGGAAAGCTGTTCGACGAGCCCATCAAGCAGGATCGCCTCATCTGCTTCGAGACGGAGCCGAAGGCCACCTTCTGGCAGCGGGAGAAGCCTCACTGGGAGCCTGCCTGCCTAGCCGTGGCCCACAGCCCGTAGCCGTGCATCGCCTCGACGTGCAGCTCCATGGCTTCCCGAGAACCCTCGGCAACAACGGCACTTCCCAGTTGGTGCACCTTCAGCATGAGTTCCTCCGCTTGTGGCTGATCAAAACCGAAGTGTGCCCGAAAGACATAGGTCACGTACGACATGAGATTGACCGGATCGTCCCAGACCACCGTCTGCCACGGACGCTCGGCCACTAGCTGTTCTTCGTGGCTACCTGAGGGGTGCGACCGAGTTGAAAGGAAGCCCATGCCGGTCACCCCCAACCCAGCTCATGAATACGTGCTTCAGTCAACCCATAAAAATGCGCAATCTCATGTACAAGGGTGATGCGTATCTCTGAAACCAGTTCTTCCATGTCCTGACAATGGCTCAATAAGTTCTCTCGAAAGAGAATGATGCGGTCGGGCTCCTCACCATAACCGTAAATGCTTCGCTCTGCGAGGGAATACCCCTCATACACGCCAAGAATATCGCCGCCATCCTCGGGGTGATCCTCGACCAAAAAGATGACATTATCGAGCTCACGCAGCATGTCTTCGTGCAGCGTATCGAGACCCTCACCAACGAGAATCTCGAAATCTTCCTGCGACACACTGAGCATGCACTCATGCTAACAAGCCAGCATGTTCAATGCGTGCCAGGTGCGGATTCGGCGCTCGCCGCAAGTATGGGATATGATCGTGGGGTTGCCTTTTGAGTCACGGCTCAGCGGGACAGCATGGTGGGCATAGCTCAGTTGGTAGAGCACCGGCTTGTGGTGCCGGTGGTCGCGGGTTCAAGTCCCGTTGTCCACCCTGATGTGGTGAGGTTCAAACAATTTTCAAGAGTTCTGCTCTTGTGAAGGACTGAACCTCACCATTTTTCTTTTTCCCGGAGCCCGCCAGCCTGGCTGCCAGCCGCTGGCGCACCCAGTCGTTGGCATACCCAGCCGATCATCGGGGCATCTGCGGTTATCACCCTAAAGTTCAAAATTGTAGGGTGATAACCGCAGATCAGGTGGTTGGCGGCTGAGCGAACAAGGCGGAGCGAGACACACCGCCTTGCGCACCCTCAAATGCGAAGAGCCACTTTTCATATTCCCGGAGCCCGCCGCAGCGCCGATATGTCGGTAGATGCCGTGACTTGGGTGCAATCAAACTCCCGAGTCTCTCCTGCGCTTGCGCGTTGAACAGGCGTCGTTTCTGGCGCCTTGCCCACCAGCTTCTAGTCTCCTTGGGTTCGCGACCGCGATCGTTATCACCCGGCGACTTCTCGCTGAGGCACGGGGTTGCTATCGCTGGGAGGGGCAGAACTGCCCGAAAACCGTGACCTCTCTGCGAGAAATTTATGCAGGGCAGTAAACATCTGATGATAGCATCTGATGTTGGTAAGCCTTGCCTTACTAACCTCAGATATGGGTGACGATGTCAGCCACAGGGACATGAGTTATCTTGACGTGGTCGCTGATGTCGCGAAAGTGAGCCCCGTGCCAGTTTGGGCGTATCAAGTTTCAGGGGAGGCCGCCATGATCGAAGCAGCTGCGCAAAACGGGTGGATCGACCGTCGTGCGGTGATAGGGGAGTCGTTGCTCAGTATCGCCCGCGCTGGTGCTGACGTGACACTGACATATTTTGCGTTGGAGGTTGCAGCATGGACCCGATGACTGATGCGTGGGGCAGCACGAATGCAGGCTTCGCCGCGCGCGCGGAGCGGGTGATCCCGGGCGGAGTGAGCTCGCCGGTGCGTGCCTTCGCCTCGGTTGGCGGCACTCCAAGATTTTTCGTGTCAGGCCGAGGTCCACGCGTGGTCGATGTCGAAGGTCAGGTCTATATCGACTTGGTCGGCGCTTGGGGGCCTGCGCTACTCGGACACGCGGATCCTCAGGTGATCGAAGCGGTCCACGAGGCGGTTGAGCGGGGTCTTGGCTTTGGTGCCTCGGCACCGGCTGAGGTTGAGCTCGCGGAGCTCCTTGTGTCGCGGCTTCCAGAGGTCGAGAAAGTTCGGCTGGTATCCACGGGGACCGAAGCGACGATGACTGCACTGCGTATCGCGCGGGGAGCAACCGGTCGGCCACTTATCGTGAAGTTTGCGGGCCACTATCACGGTCACTCAGATGGGCTGCTCGCTGCGGCCGGTTCGGGTCTTGCTACACTCTCGCTCCCGGGATCCGCGGGTGTTACCGCGGAGGTCGCCGCTCAGACACTGGTGCTTCCGTACAACGATGAGGCTGCACTAGGGAGAGTGTTCGCGGAGCGCGGGGACCAAATCGCAGCGGTGATCACCGAAGCTGCCGCCGCGAACATGGGCGTGGTCGCACCCAAGCCGGGATTTACGCGTGCGCTTTTGCGGATCGCGCATCAGCACGGGGCAATTGTCATTCTTGACGAGGTGCTCACCGGGTTCCGCGCAGGTCCAACAGGATATTGGGGGATCGAGCGTGAGGCGATCGCCGCTGAAGATCGCCCGGACCTCTTTACCTTTGGCAAGGTGATCGGGGGAGGGCTCCCCATAGCCGCGGTCGGTGGGCGCTCCGATCTGATGGATCTCCTGGCCCCGATCGGGCCGGTCTACCAGGCAGGTACCTTGTCTGGGCACCCGGTTGCGGCAGCGGCGGGTCTAGCCACGCTGCGCGCAGCGGACGCCGGAGTCTACGAACGGATCGAGCACGCCTCAGCCACCATGCAGCGGGTGGTTTCCGACGCGCTCAGCACAGCTGGGGTGCCACACCGCATTCAGAAAGCAGGAACACTGTTCAGCGTGCTCTTTGGCGATTTCCCCTCTGCGCCAGATAATTACGAGCAGATGCAGCGACAGAACACTGGCCAGTACGCTGCATTTTTCCATTCGATGCTGAGCTCAGGCATTTCACTCCCACCCAGTGCATTCGAGACCTGGTTTGTGTCAGCCACACACTGCCCCGAGGCCCTGGAACAGGTTGCCAAAGCACTACCAAAGGCTGCACAACAAGCCGCCGCAATGCCCGCAGCAGCTGTCCAGCTGCCCACTACCAACGATTAACGCGACTAAATACTTAAAATGTGCACTGAACGGATCCTGAAATGACTCAATCTCACACACTCACTGATTCACCTGCTCAGCAATTCGCCCTGTGGGCGATCTTTCGCCGTAACCAACTGGCACACGGACCTGCAGACGTGGCTACGCAGAAGGCTGAATCTGAAGAGCTTGCCCAAGCTGTTAGCGAGGTGGAGTTGAGCGGTGTGACGCTCCGCGGCTGGTACGACGTATCCGGGCTCAGAGCGGACGCGGACGTGATGGTTTGGCTGCATGCCGACACGGCACCAGAGTTACAGGCCGCACTTCGCAGACTGCGTCGTTCGGCAGCTCTTGGCAGGCTGCTCCCCACCTGGAACGCCCTAGCGGTGCACCGTGACGCAGAATTCAACCGTTCGCACGTACCTGGTTTCATGCGAGGTGAACCTGCTCGTGAGTGGTTGACCCTTTATCCGTTTGTGCGCAGCACGGAATGGTACTTGTTGCCCGATGAGGAGCGTCGCCGAATGCTCGCCGAACACGGGCGGATGGGTGCTGCTCATACCTCGGTGGTCGCGAACACCATGTCCGCCTTTGCGTTAGGTGACTACGAGTGGATGCTCCCAATGGAATCTGACGAACTGACTGACCTGGTCGACCTCATGCGCGATCTTCGAGCTACAGATGCGCGTCGTCACATGCGTGAAGAGATCCCCTTCTTCACCGGCCGTCGCGTGCCGACTGCAGAAGTTACTGAGATTCTCGCCTAGATGCGTTTGGGTAGGTGTGGTGATTGTATGCGTGGGCGGCGGCGTTGCTATCGTACTCATGAATACAAGCGTGAGATCGCCCAGGCGTGGGGCGGGGGTGAATGTCGGTGACGTGTTCGGGTCTGCTGAACATTTGTGTGGTTCGTTGACCTGGGACCAGGGCTCTGAGAAGGCTGAACACAAGTTGTTCCGGGTCGAGACGGGAGTGCCGGTCTATTTCTGTGACCCGGCATCGTCTTGGCAGCGTGGCCTCGCGAGTTAATTACTACTAGGTGTTGCGACCACCCCTAGAATCCGCCATTGCGGTACTCTCCTGATCAGCAGTGCATGGAATCATAGCGCCGGCGGGCTTTGTGAAGAAGAATGGTAGTTCGCGGTCGGGCTCGTGGCCCATCTCGCGGCTGTGTTCTTCGTAGTTGCGGCCGACGCAAAACACGCGGCGCACGGGGAAATGCAGATCGTTGCTGCTAATGGGCAGCAGCACGGGCTCAAGAACAGGGATTACCGTTCTCGCTGCACGGCTATTCGACAGATTGGCGAGTTCGGTAGAACCTGTTCACCGACGGTGAGCCGGAGATCGGAAACGATGCCAGCGTGCGGGGCATTTACTGCCCGTTCTATTTTCATCGCCTCGAGGATTCGATCCCGTGTCGCCAGCCTCGATGCGATCCCCCTCAGAGGCGACAATGCGCACGACGCTGCCGCCCATCGGGTGAGGTAACGACTTCTGGCGAGGTGGCCAGAGATGGCCCGGTCGTATTCGAGTCATCAGATGCAGAAACTTCGTCTGACCAGGCGGCGGAGGTCTCCTTTGGTAGTACGACGGTGAGCCTTCTCCCGTCGACCTCCACCACGATGCGGTGCAGTTCAGGAGGGAGCTGGGGGCTGGGCGCCCGGTGCTCGCACTGTCGTGGCGATAGTGCGCGTCGATCCAGCCCGTATATATGGCGCGGCCGTCATCCTCAGACAAAATGGGATCTTGGATGATGCGGCGGTGGAAGTCGAGTGTGGTGGGTACTCCCTCGATCACAGTGTCGGCGATCGCGCGCCGGGCACGGTGGAGAGCAACCTCACGGCTTTCTCCCGTAACAATGAGCTTCGCGATGAGCAAATAGTAGAAGGCGGGCACAGTGTCGCCTGCACGGTAACCGCTGTCTACGCGCACACCTGGGCCTGTCGGCCAAACAATTCGTGTGATCATGCCAGGGGCAGGGGAAAAGTTCTCGGCGACGTCTTCAGCGTTAATGCGGAACTCGAACGAGTGGCCGCGTATTTCCGGGCTTTTGCCTAGGCGTGCGCCAGCCGAGATTGCGATCATGGCGGCGATGAGGTCGACCCCGCTGACCTCCTCAGTAACCGTATGTTCTACCTGGATGCGAGTGTTGACCTCAAGGAATGTAACGCGATCGCCGTCGATGAGAAACTCGCAGGTACCAGCGCCCACGTAGTCTGCCTCGCGCAAGATAGCGATACTGGCCTCTTCGATTCGACGCTGCTGATCCGCCGTGATCGTGGGGGCTGGACCTCCTCGACCACTTTCTGATTCCGGCGCTGGAGTGAGCAATCACGGGTGGAGATCACCCTCACGTTGCCGAACTCGTCGGCGAGGCACTGAGTCTCGACGTGGCGTGGGGTAGCCAGAAAGCACTCCACAAAGCATTCACCGCGGCCGAACGCGGCGATCGCCTAGCGCACCGCAGATTCGTAGGACGACTCGATTGAATCGCGGTTGTGGACAACCTTGATTCCGCGGCCACCACCACCGTATGCTGCCTTGATTGCGATGGGGAAACCATGCGCGTCGGCGAAGGCGAAGACTTCGTGGACAGTCTTTACGGGATCGGGCGTGCCGGCGACTAGTGGCGCGCCGACTTCGGCAGCAAGCGCGCGTGCTTCGAGTTTGTTGCCTAAGCGGCGGATGGCATCGGGCGAAGGTCCGATCCAGGTAAGGGACGCCGCGGTCACCCTCTCGGCGAACTCCGCGTTCTCGGCCAGGAAGCCGTAGCCGGGATGGACGGCGTCTGCTCCGGAGCGTCTTGCAATGGAGAGCAGCTGCTCAATATCGAGGTAACCGAGCTCAGGGGAGTCGCCCTCTAGGGCGAACGCCTCATTAGCTGTGCCTGCATGCAACGCGTCGCGGTCAGTAGGTGAATAGACGGCGACTGAGGCGATGCGCAAAGATCAGAGCAGGCGCGCATGATGCGCACAGCGACCTCACCGCGATTGGCAATGAGGATCTTTCTCGGCAAAGGGCGTGTCGGGGAAGAGAGGAACTTCATCGCTCTGTCTGCTCCAGTCGGTAGTCGGTGAACTGTCGAGGTCGGGGTAATCGCGTTGCACTTTGCCATCGAGCCACCTGAATAGTGCGGCGAGGAGGGTATGGCTGCGCGGGTGTCATGATCGCCGATGGCGTGCGTCTCGAAGCCAGCACGCTCAGCAGTGCGGCGACCTCGGCTGCGGTGGGAAATCCGTAGATGCGCATCTTCGGTGTGATGGTGCTCATCTTGACCGACCGTCGGCGTTCGGGTAATGGCTCGTCGACTGTTGCCCAACGGGAGAGGGTTGTGATGATCTTTCGTCTGCAGTGAGGGTGGGCTCGATGACCCGATCGACTGTGAGACTTGCGGAATTCTCTGAGCCGGCGCGATATGCGCCAGGCCAAGCGAGGATCTCGCCGGAGATAAGGTTTCGGTCGGTGAAAAGGTCACCGACGATGCCGCCAGCACGAGAAGTGATGACCACGGTAGTTGGGGTCGCCGTTTCAGCTAGTGTCCTGGCGAGCGGGTTGGCAGCAGCATCATCCGTACCAGCGAGCC
>JAUCCH010000003.1:0-16503 GCA_034676385.1 Leucobacter sp. | reverse complement strand
TTGCTCTCCGAGCTGAAAGATCAAGATCAGCACAGTACCAGTTCCGCGAATACGGTTTGACCGGTTATATTCCTACGTAATTGCGGACTATACTTTGCTTCATGACGTATTTTCGAATCAGCGAGGCGGCAGTGCTCATTGGCGTGAGCGACGACACGATTCGCCGTTGGGCGGCCGAGGGTCTGCTCGATACTGATGTCGATGCGAGCGGCCGTCAGGTCGTGTTGGGTGCCTCGCTTGCGCAGCGCTCGCAAGACCTCGCGCCGAAGAATGCGGACGGTGGCCCGGTTAAGCGCAGCGCCCGCAATCGCTTCACCGGTATCGTCACCGCGGTGCAGAAAGAGGGGCTCGTCGCCCAGGTCGAGTTGCAGTGTGGCCCGAACCGGGTGGTGTCGCTGATGACGCGGGAGGCGGCCGACGAGCTTGACCTCCAAGTCGGGTCACGCGCGACTGCCATTGTGAAGGCCACCAACGTCATCGTCGAGACCGAAAAATAGCTCAGCTGAGAAAGTCGAGACACACAATGCAATTTTCACTCCGTACCGCACTTTCCATCGCTGCCGTATCGCTGCTCCTGCTACGGGCTGCACC
This sequence comes from Leucobacter sp., assembly GCA_034676385.1. GTDB lineage: Bacteria > Actinomycetota > Actinomycetes > Actinomycetales > Microbacteriaceae > Leucobacter. The sequence continues at coordinate 15,912 of JAUCCH010000003.1, read as the reverse complement.
GCACAGGTGCCAGCTGAAAGCGCTGCACCCGGTGACACCTCCTCAAGTGAATCTAAGCTCTCCGGCAATATTTCCGTTGCCGCCGCGGCCTCACTGGAGCCAGCGTTTCGTGAGCTCGCCGACCGCTTTACTGCCGAGAACCCCGGAGTGACGATTGAGAACATGTCGTTTGACGGCTCGTCGACTTTGGCTGAGCAAATTCTCGGGGGAGCACCGTTTGACGTGTTTGCTTCGGGCGATGAAAGGAAGATGGCCAAGGTTGAGGATCAGGCCCTGACCGATGGCGATCGGCCGCGTTTGCCACGAGCAGCCTTGAGATCGCCGTGCTTCCGGGCAACCCACTGAACATCGAATCGCTCGCTGATCTGGCACGCACGGATGTGCTCACGGTGACGCGCGCGCCGGAGGTACCCTGCGGTGCGGCTGCTCATAAACTGCTTGATCGCGACGGAGTCAAGGTTACTCCGGCCAGTGAGGAGCAGAACGTGACGGCGGCGCTCACCAAGCTCGTGGAGGGGGAGGCAGACGCGGGGCTTATCTACCGTTCCGACGTATTGCGGTCGGAGGGTGCCGTCGTGGGGCTCGGGATACCCGGATCGGTGGAGGCTGCTGGCACCTACATGGTGGCACCACTAAAGGACGCAAAGTCTGCTGCTGCGGCCCGAGCTTTCGCCGATTTCTTGCTCTCGAGTGAAGCACAAATGCTGTTCAAAGACCTCGGTTTCCGGCCCGGTACGATGGCGCGCGGTGCAGAGAAGGTAGAGCGTAAGGCTGGCGCTGGTGCGGGCCGGCGCTCAGCGTACTGCTGGGCGTGGCGTGAAGCGAAAGCCGAGCCGTCTCGTGCACCGCGAAGTTCAGGCAGTCATCGCAGTTCCGGCGATCCTCGGGGCTGCGCTGCTGCTGCTCCCGATCATCGCGCTTGTTGCTCGCATCGACTGGGCTACCCTCCCCACCGTGCTGCTGCAGAAGGAAACGCGCAGCGCCCTCAGTCTTTCGGTCGGCACGGCCTCGATTGCAACACTCTTCTGTATCGTCTTCGGGGCGCCACTCGCGGTCGTGATCTCACGGTCGCGCGGGTTTTTTTCGGGGCTCTTGCGGGGCCTCGCGACGCTGCCGCTCGTGCTGCCGCCGCTCAATTGGCGGTCGTGCGCTGCTCACCTTGCTCGGGCGAGGTGGGGTACTCGGGGACTTCCTCATGGGCATCGGCATTCGCCTTCCCTTCACACTACCGCGGTGATCATCGCGCAGACGTTCGTAGCGCTGCCATTTCTCGTGATCTCACTCGAGGGCGCGCTGCGAGGGCTCGACCCCGTGTTTGCCGAGTCAGCGGCGACCATGGGGGCGGGGGCGACGAAGACACTCTTCTATGTGACCCTGCCGATGATCGCCCCGAGCCTCCTCGCCGGGATCATCCTGAGCTTCACCAGGGCGCTCGGTGAGTTTGGTGCGACCGCGCTCTTCGCGGGCAATCAAGCGGATGCGACTCGCACCGTGCCGCTCTCGGCGATCTACACCGCCTTTAACGGTGCGGGCGTCACACAAGACACCGCACTCACGCTCTCGTTCGTGTTGATTGTGGTCTCGACAATCGCACTCGCGGTGCTCCGCCCGAAGCACGTGGATCCTCTCGCGAGCAATTGAGTGCGGTATCGAGCAGTGCTGCGCTAGGTGACGGGCAGTGCCAAGAACCGGGCGCTGTCAAAAACCGGGCCCGGCTGAGGGCCAAGCAGTATCGAGAATCGGGCATTGCTGCGCGAGGTACCGGACGCTGCTGAGACCAGATCAGCAGCGTGAACGGGGTAGCTTCGAATACTCCCGGCCCATGCTGACAAGGTGTGCCGGGCCAGGTGTTACGGCGGAGGCGAGCAGGGGGTGTCCGTGTCCAAGCAAGAGCTGACTGATAGTCGCTCCGCGATGGCGGGCGGCGCACGAATGCTCCCGTCCACCGGCCTGCAAGACAGGCGCGGCAGGAAACTACGTGACCTGCGCATCTCGGTCACTGACCGCTGCAACTTCCGCTGCGTCTACTGCATGCCGAAAGAGGTCTTCGGGCGCGACTACCAGTTCAAAGAGCGCTCGGCACTGTTGACCTTCGAAGAAATCGAGCGGCTCGCGCGCGTCGCTGTCGCGCTGGGAGTGCGCAAGCTGCGGCTCACCGGCGGCGAGCCACTTTTGCGGCGTGGGATCGAGGATCTCGTGCAGCGGCTTGCCGCACTGCGCACACCCGAGGGTGATCGGATCGACCTCGCCCTCACCACAAACGGATCAGCGCTGCCGGTGAAGGCTGAAGCGCTCGCCGCCGCGGGCCTCGATCGGGTCACGGTCTCCCTCGATTCACTTCGGGAAGATCGGTTCCAAGAGATCAATGACGTGCAGTTTCCCGTCGCGCGCGTGCTTACGGCGATTGAGGCCGCAGAACAGGCTGGTCTGGGGCCGGTCAAGATCAACACTGTGCTCAAGCGCGGCGTGAACGATGATGAAATTCTTGACCTTGCAGAGCGCTTTCGCGGTACGACGCACCCGCTGCGGTTTATCGAGTACATGGATGTCGGGGCTTCGAACGGCTGGGTGCTCGACGATGTGGTGCCGTCTGCTGAGGTCATTGAAATGATCTCGGCGGTGTATCCGCTCGGCGCCTGTGCACCCGGCGCACCCAGGTGAGACGGCAAAACGTTGGGGCTACGCCGACGGCACGCCCGGTGAAATCGGCGTGATTTCGAGTGTTACGGGTGCATTCTGCGGTGACTGTACGCGGGCACGAGTGTCGGCCGAGGGTCAGCTCTTCACCTGTCTGTTCGCGAACGAGGGCAGTGACCTTCGTGCGCTGCTGCGTGGGGGAGCGAGTGACGAGGACCTCGCCAAGGTGCTTACCGGGGTTTGGAACACCCGGGACGACAACTATTCGGAGATCCGCTCGCAGCAGACCGTGCAACCTGGGGGCCGTTCGGGCCGCATCGAGATGTCATACATCGGCGGGTAATGAGCGCCTACAGCCCAACCCACTCTGAGCTGCCGGTTTCGTAGTGCTGACGTTTCCAGATAGGAATCTCTGCCTTGATCCGTTCGACGAGCGCTTCAATCGCTTCGAATGCCTCGCGTCGGTGCGCAGAAGCCGCGGCGGCCACTAGCGCCGAGTCGCCGATCTGCAAGGCTCCGACGCGGTGCCAGGCCGCGAGCCGCAGCCCCGTGCGTTCGCTCTCATCGCGAACCAGCTCAGCAAGCAACTGCTCAGCGAGCGGGTGAGCGCTATAGTCGAGCGCGCGCACCGCTGATCCACCGTCATGATTGCGAATCACCCCGTGAAATACGACTACTGCGCCACTTTCGGGAGCGTCAACTGCCGCCTGCACCGCTGCCTGGTCGATTGGCTCATCATTTACGCGCGCAAACACTTCGTGCTGTACGTTCCGAACCGCCGCTGTGCCGGGTTGCGATGATTGCAACAGCTCCGCCTGCGACACTTCAGTGGGTGATACCTCGACGTGCGGCCGTGCATTCTCCTGCTCCAACATTAAGCCCAGCTTCCAGTCGTGACGAGCTGCGGTGCAGCGCGGTGGCACTCATTAATACCACCAATCAAGTAGTCAGCGTCGATCCCACGCTCCCGCAACAACTGTGCTGCCCGGATCGCACGTGGCCCCTGAGCACAGTACACGGTAAGTCGGGCACCCGCCGCCGCGACATCACTTGACTCGCCAGACTCGAGCGAGTCGAGAGGATGGTGAGCCGAGGGGGAGATGCGGCTTGATAGCCGCTCTTCTGCCGTGCGCACGTCGATCAGAGCGGCAGAGCCGTGACTCATGCGTTCAAGCAACTCGGCGACAGTGATGCCCGGCGGTGCAGTGTCGCCGGCACAGAATAGCTCGTAGTCCTGCAACTCAGTGATTGCCACCGCCTCGGGGTCGCGCTCGTACCGAATTTCACGGGTATTCGCGCGCATGGCGTCATAGATCAACACGCGGCCGATGAGGGGAACGCCGGTGCCGGTGATGAGCTTCATCGCCTCGGTCACGAGCAGGGAGCCGACTGTACCGCAGAGACCCGGTAGCACTCCGCCTGAGACGCACGTGACCACGTCTGCCGGGGCCGGCGGCTGGGGGAATAAGTCGCGGTAACCCGGGCCGTGTGCGTGCCAGGCTACACCGACCTGCCCATGATGGGCGAGGATCGCGCCCCAGACCAACGGGATCCCAATAAGAAAGGCGGCATCGTTTGCGAGGTAACGGGTCGGGAAATTGTCGCTGCCGTCGATCACGAGGTCATACTCGTGGAAGATTTCGAGGGCGTTCGCCGAGTTGAGACGCAGGTCGTGCTCGACCACTCGCGTACCCGGGTTAATTGCAAGGGCAGCTTCGGCAAGCGATCGCACCTTTCGGCGCCCGATGTCTTCCGTGCGGTGCCCGATCTGGCGGTGCAAGTTTGAGAGCTGAACTTTATCATTGTCAATGATGCCGATTGTGCCGATCCCGGCGCCAGCGAGGTAGGGCACGCTCGCGCTGCCAAGCCCACCAGCGCCAATCACAAGCACCCGCGCCCGCCCGCAGGCGTCGCCGTGCTTCCTCTCCAAACCCGGGCAAAAGGATTTGCCGCGAGGCACGCTCGCGCTGCTCGGACGTAAGCACTGGACCGGGATCCACGAGTGGCTCTGGACGAACAGATATGCCCGGCAGCACAATCGGGCTCGGCTGAGCCTGCGAGCCGGGGCGGGCGTTCCAATCACTGAGCGACGTATCCATGTGTGCGACCTCCTACCGGCATGATACGGATATCCAGGATGCATGGGGGCGGGATGACCGGGCTTATTCGGGGCCAGCGGTGATAATAACGGTGCACACCGCGCGCACTGCCTTGCAGACTCCATACAATGGGGCCATGTCGACAATCACTGTGCGCTATTTCGCGGCCGCAGAAGAAGCCGCGGGTGCTGAGCAAGAAGAGTGGCAGACGCCAGCCGATGCCACCCTCGATTGGCTGCGCCAAGAACTCATCTCACGGCATGGTTCCGCGATGGAACGAGTGCTTCGTGGTGGATCGTTCCTCATCGATGGCAAGGTTCGACGTGACGCGGGGGCTGATCCTCGGCAGCAATGTTGATGTGTTGCCACCGTTCGCGGGCGGGTAATTGATGTTCGCACGAACCCTCGACGAGCATCGGCAGGCCGCGGAGGCGCTGCTTACGCCGATGGTTGCCGCGCTCGATACCAGGCCACAGCTCGCGAGCGTGCATGACGCAGAGGCGTTTGACCGCGTGCTTGTGCGGCCAGTGACGGCGCTCGTGCCGGTACCGACGTTCGATAACTCGCAGATGGATGGCTACGCAGTTTTCGCGGAGGATCTCGCTGGTGCGTCTGCGGATCAGCCGGTTTCCCTACCAATCGGTGTGACAACCGCTGCCGGTGATGCTCCAGTTGCGCACGTGCGCGGTACGGCTTCGCCCGTGATGACGGGGTCGGCGATCCCGGTCGGTGCCGATGCCATTGTGCCTGTGGAGGGCACGGTTTCGCAGGAGTTTCCGCGACTCGTACGCGTCGGCGAAGGCGAGCCAACTGGTGACGTGACGTTCGCAGCCCCTGTTAAAGCCGGTACTTTTGTGCGTCGTCGGGCCGAGGACATAGAGGTAGGAACGACGGTGCTTCGCGCGGGCATCTGGGCTGACCCCGAGTCGCATTGGGGCGGCAGCAGCCGTCGGCGTGACGAAGGTCGAGGTGCGCCCCCGACTGCGCGTACTGCTCTGCACCACGGGCGATGAGATTTTAGGCACCCACCAGGTTGTGGGTGTTGACGAGAACTCGGATAGCGACGTGGTTGCGGGCAGTGGTGAAGGCCTGGAAAGCGCCAGGAGCTTCAATTCTGGTAGCCATTCAAGTAACGATGAGGTTCGGACCGGCAGCGAAACAGTTGGATTGCGCCCTGGTCAGATCTGCGATGCCAACACACCCATGCTGCACGCAGCGTTGCATGGGCTCGGTGTGGAGGTCGAGATCCTGCGCTCGGGTGACAGCCCCGATGAGTTTCGCGAGGCCCTGCTTGCTCGGGCCGATGCGTGTGACCTTGTAATCACAACTGGTGGCATCAGCCGCGGTGCCTACGAGGTGGTGCGCAGTGCGCTTGGGCCACTCGGGGTTCAGTTCGGTACTGTGGCGATCCAGCCCGGTGGCCCACAGGGGATGGGTTTGATTCCCAAGGAGACTCTAAGGGAAAACAGGGATGAGTTTTCGGGGGCGTCGACCGAAGCAAATACTGAGGCGATGAACGGGTTTGCGGCAGAAAGAGACACCGACGCGAGCCCCAAAACAAACAGTGCGGTGCCCATTCTGTGTTTCCCCGGTAACCCAGTGAGTGCGATCCTCTCGTTTGAACTTTTCCTCGCCCCAGTGCTTCGTAAACTTTCCGGGCATCCCGCTGAGCGCCCTGGTACCAACTTGCTGCTGGCTCATGACGTGGTGTCGCCGGAACACAAGCACCAGTTGCGCCGTGGGATGATCGATGCTGACGGAAACGTGGTCGTGTTCGGGCCAGGGTCGCATTTGATCGGGATCTTGCGGACGCAGATGTATTGGTGCATGTGCCCGTGGCGACCACTCACGCGGGTGCGGGCACTCCCATGCATACTTGGAGGTTCAATGACTGACCAGCAGCTTGATGCGCAGGGCACGGATACCCAGAACGCTGGCCCGCAGCCGCAGCCGCAGCCGCAGCCGCACCCGGAGCAGCACAGCGCGACTTCGGGTGGGAGCTGAGTCCGAGTGGCGCTAGTTCGAACGGTACGGATTCGAGAGGGGCTGATGTGATCGACGCAGCACCACGGGCCGACTGGGCTCACCCACCTGCGTGCCGATGGGCTCACCCACCTGCGTGCCGATGGCAGCGCACACATGGTCGACGTCACCGAGAAGCCGGTCACCAAGCGCACCGCTACCGCAGAGGCGTTCTTTGTCTCAACCCCGCGGATGTTGTGAGCCGCCTTATGACTGGCAACCTACCCAAGGGGGAGGCGCTTGGCACGGCTCGCATTGCGGGGATCCTCGCGGCTAAGCGCACACCAGATTTGATTCCACTGTGCCATCCGTTGCCGCTTTCGCGCATCAAAATCCACTTCGAGCCGCTCGGTGATCGGATTCGCGTAGTAGCAAGTGTCACCACGCGGGGGCGTGACCGGGGTCGAGATGGAAGCTCTGAGCGCGGCGAGCGTCGCAGCGCTCACCTTGTACGACATGACAAAGGCAGTCGATCGCCACGCATCGATCACCGAGATCCGAGTGTGCTCAAGAGCGGTGGCAAGAGCGGAGACTGGTCGGTCTCATGACTGCTCACGCAACGAATCGATCAGTAGCGCCGCTGTCTGCGGCCGTGCTTGTGGTGTCTACGAGTGCCGCGGCTGGGTTGGCAACAGATGAGACCGGTCCGGTCATTCGTGAATGGCTCGAGGATCGCGGTTTTACAGTTGCTGAACCCATCGTGGTGGCCGATGGCGTACCCGTGGGCGAAGCGCTGCGGCGCGAACTTGAGCGTGGCCACAGTGTAATCCTTACGACCGGTGGTACCGGAGTGAGCCCAGACGATGCAACGCCTGAACAGACCGAACCGCTGCTTGACGTGCAGCTTCCGGGCTGATGGAAGCACCGCGCAAGCTGGGCTGCAAGGCGACGCCGCACGCGGCACTCACGCGAGGTGTCTCGCGGGTTTCGGGGCGACAACTTCTGTAATGAACCTGCCGGGTTCACGCGGGGGGGTTCGTGACGGTCTCCAGATTCTGGATCACCTGCTTGCTCACCTGCTTGAGCAGCGTGCGGGCGGTGCCGGGGAAACATGGGCCGCGTGACGGAGTGTCGGAGCAGTTTCTCGCAAGCTTTTTGAGCCAAATTTGACTGGTTACAGTGTTGGTCAGCCAATTGTGAATGAAGGCTCGGCTACTCGAGAGCCAGCTTCGCTCACCCTGCCGAGTCTCTTGAGCTGAGGGGCGCAGATAGGACTTGACGAACAGCGATAGTCCTAAGTCCTAAGTCCTAAGTCCTAGTCCTGGGCCTAGTATTTAGTTTCTAATTCAAATCTCAGTGACAGTGAATCCACTGCTTATGCCGCAGCGTGGAATCGCTTCGCAGTCGGGGCCGCTAACCGCCATGCATACGTCAGTGGGAGCGGTGGCCGAAGCTCGATGGGTTCGGCAGAGAGAACGACCTCTGTAGTTTCTGCAGGCTTGGGGAGTTCGTTTTGCCGGAATAGCTCAGCGTCGTTTAGGGGTAGCGCATCCTCATGTTGCCGACGAGGTTTGGGCACACTTGTCCCCTCGAGCCACGGATCTGGTTTTTCGGGCGACCGTTCTCGCCTTGTCTCGCGATTTGTCTCGTGCGCCTCGGCGTCCCACCTTGCGTTGGTTGCCGGCTTGGTTGCCGCCCTGGGTGTCGATTTGCTCGCAGTGGTGCCGGGTGGTGGATGGAGGAGAAACGGGCCGCGCCCGTCCCGGGTGATTTTCCATTTGTTGTTGTGGAGTTGCATGTGGTGGAATCTGCACAACAGCACGCCGCGATCAATATCGGTTCGGCCATTGTCTTCGTCCCAGTGATCAATATGGTGGGCTTCACAGTATGAGGCGGGGCCGGTCACATCCGGTCCACCGGCAGCCACCGTCACGCACAGCGAGGGCGACTCGCTGCTTCGAGGTGTACAGGCGTGCTTCTCGCCCCACCTGGAGCGGGTCACCGGATTCATCAACAATGACGGGTTGGGTGCCGGTGTTGCAGCGGTGCTTCTCACCCATTCCGGTTGGGAGCGTGATGCCGCTTTCCTGGAACCGAGTCACCGGTAGCCGCGCACCCGTGTTCGCGCCTGCATCTGCATCTGCATTGGTGCGTGCGAGGTACTCGTCGCGGTTTACGACCTGCACGAGTTTGATGCCGGCCTGTTTGACCCCGAACACGGTTGTGGCGTCAGCGACCGCGCCCGCCCGTAACACGTCAATGAGGAGATCGTGGGTGAGTTGGTCATTCGTGCGCGGATCATTTTTCAGTGTCTGCGCGGCCGTTTGTTCTTCGACGGTGACGAAGCGTGGCCCACCACGGCGGGGGCGGAGGGCGGTGTCGATGATGGTGCGCACCCATTCTGCGGCTTCATCATCGAAAATGAACTTGCCGTGCGTGAGACCATCGCTGTCGGTCCACAGGCGAAACGATCTTCGTTCAGATCGGGCTAAGAACCGTTGGTGTGCGCCGTCTGGGTCGAGCAGGTCACGAATTGTACGGGCCTGTTTCGCGAGCTCTTCCACGGGGACTTCTGCGGCGTAGGCTGCGAGCCTGGTAGCAGCGAGTGACCACGCTTCTACTGCGGCAGGGTCAGCGGAAGATGGTTCAGGCTCGAAGCCGAGTCCGGAAAATCAGCGACGGGTCTGCAGTTGTTGCTGGTGGTTCGCCGAGCCCTTGTTTGATCGCGTCATGCTGTGCGGAGGAAAGGGTGCCACCCCGGAGCGCTACGGTGAGGGGGTCATACCAGGGCACCTGCCGCACCGGCACTATTGGTGTGCCGGCAGCGTCTACACCCGCAGCATTGTTGGTGAGTGTTTCGACCATGCTGTCGGTGTGCAGGAGTGCTTCCCCCACCCGAATCTGTTGCATCGCCACACCCCGGCTGACGCCGGTCATCTGTTGAATCAGCGCAGATGGGGTGCGGTAGCCGCGGGATTGTGCCAACCCCGAATGGCCGGCTTCGCGTGATGATCGAGCACTGATCACGGCGCTGCCTGCGAGAGAGACCTGTTCGAGAGCTTGCCGTGCTTGCGTGGCAAGTTCCATGAGAGAAACTACTTGTGCATCGTCGAGAGATTGCACAGCTACCCAGAGCTCTTCAGCCGTAATTGCATCCGAGAGCAGACCGCTGATGGCGGCTACTCGGGAGTGCAGATCTGTGAAGAAGTTCATACCTGTAGTCAAGACCATGCCACCGACATTGACGGCCCGTAAAGCAGCTAAAACGACCCCACAAATGTCACGGAATGGTAACACTTTCTGGGTTGCGTAACGCACCTAGGTTGCGACCGGCAAGGCCGATCCCAGGAGGAGCGCTGATCACCAAATTGGGTGGTCAAGATCGTGAAACGATCCGTACCCACCTCACGTGACCGAAGCAGTTACGTAGGCGACTCGCGTTCCGCACCAAAGCACGCAACCAACATCGAATCGCAACCACTAGTCCTCAAGCCAAGACGGGCGAAGCCCGTCGCGGCAGACACACAAGACCGCACTGAAAAAGCGACCTAAACGCTGCCAGGGAACCCCTGCTGGCGCCAGGTCTCGTACACAGCCACTGAGGCGCAGTTCGCGAGGTTCATCGAGCGACGGCTTGGCAACATAGGTATGCGCAGCAAATCGGTAACAGCCGAATGCTGCAGTATCCATTCGGGCAGACCCGTTGGCTCCGGACCAAACAGCAGCACATCGCTCGCCTCGTATGTAACCTCGGTGTGGAAACGCTTGGCACCCGCGGTAAAGGCAAAAATGCGGGCAGGCCCGAGCTTTTCGAGCGCAGCTTCAAATGAACCGTGCACGGTAACAACCGCGAGGTCATGGTAATCGAGGCCCGCGCGACGCAGCTTTGCATCGTCAAGATCGAAGAGTGGCTTAACAAGGTGTAGCTCAGCACCGCTACCAGCGGCCATGCGGATCGCATTCCCGGTATTGCCGGCGATCTGAGGTTCGAAGAAGAGCACGCGAGTCACGCAAGAAGCCTACCGGGGGAGAACGCGAGTTCCGTGGCCAAAAAGCTAAAACTACACAGGCACACGCAGCGCACCCGCACCAGTGTCGCCAAGTGCATCATCTGGGTTCAGTAACGCGCAAGCCTTCATCGACAAACAGCCGCAGCCAATGCAGCCGGTGAGTTCCTGCTCAAGTCGTTCGATTCCGAGGCGGCGTTGCTCAAGCACCCTTTTCCAGCTGCGCGAAGCCTGCTGCCAGTCTTCCTGAGTTGGGGTTGTCGAGAGCGGCACGTCTTTGAACGCCTCTTTCACATCCTCGAGTGGAATCCCGAGTCGCTTCGCCACCGATATAAGGGCTACCCGTCGCAGCATGTACCGGGGGTAGCGCCGCTGGTTCCCGGCGGTGCGTTGCGAGGCAATGAGGTCGAGCCGCTCGTAGTAGTGCAATGAGGACACTGGCACACCTGTGCGGCGGCTCATTTCACCAACGCTCAGAAGCTCGTCAGGGTTGTGCGCGGGTTCGTTCGCTGATGGCATGTGTGCACCGCTCCCTTGTATTGACCTCAACTGTACTTGAGGTTCTAGTATGGAGTGAGAGCCCATGGCCATCTGCAGGTTCGTTTGCGAGTGCCATTGCCAGGAGCGCCAGATCGGGCTCCCGCGTGAGCTGTCCGAAACAACTCAAGGAGGGAGAGCCGTGACCTACGTCATTGCGCTTCCGTGCGTCGATGTTAAAGACCGCGCGTGTGTCGATGAGTGCCCCGTCGATTGTATTTACGAGGGGGATCGGATGCTCTACATCCACCCCCACGAGTGCATCGACTGCGGCGCGTGCGAACCCGTCTGCCCGGTCGAGGCGATTTACTACGAAGATGATCTGCCCGAAGAATGGGCAGACTACTACAAGGCGAACGTCGAGTTCTTTGATGAGATTGGATCGCCCGGTGGTGCCTACAAGACAGGTGTCATTGCGGGGGATCACCCCATCATCGCGGCCCTGCCTCTGCAGGTGACCTGACCAGATTTGAAACTTTACTCACCCATCGAAAGGAACCAGCCAATGTCTGTCTATACACTTCCCGATCTTCCGTACGACTACAGTGCACTCGCGCCGCACATCTCGGGGCGCATCATGGAGCTGCATCACTCGAAGCACCACCAGGCATACGTGAACGGTGCGAATGCAGCGCTCGAGCAGCTTGCCGAGGCACGCGACAGCGGCAACCTTGCGAACGTGAATAAGCTTGAGAAGGATCTCGCCTTCAACCTCGGTGGACACATCAACCACAGCGTGTTCTGGGAGAACATGTCACCTAACGGTGGTGGCGAGCCTGAGGGCGCTCTGGCGGAGGCGCTCGGTGCGAACTTCGGTTCGATTGAGAAGTTCCGTAGCCACTTCACCGCGACCGCGATGGGCGTGCAGGGTTCAGGTTGGTCGGTACTCGCGTGGGATCAGCTCGGCGCTCGCCCCGTAATCTTCCAGCTCTTTGATCAGCAGGGCAACGTGCCCCTCGGTGTCACCCCGCTGCTGCAGCTCGACGTGTGGGAGCACGCGTACTACCTCGACTACGAGAACGTGCGTGCTGACTACGTCAAGGCATTCTGGAACGTCGTGAACTGGGAGGACGTCGCGAAGCGCTTCGCGGCTGCTTCGGGAACTGCTGCGTAAGCGGTTTGAATTTGGTCGCCTAGCTGGCGTGTGCGGGGCCCCGGAGTCGTGGTTGCTCCGGGGCTTTGTGCTTATAAAGCGGTGATGCCCACAAACGCTGCACGCAACCGCTGCAGCATCCGACGGGAAGACAACTCGACGAGAATAATCCGACGAGAACACACGGCCTCTGATGAATTGACGGTGGTTGCCGATACGGTGATCTGTATAGCGAGAAGCAATCATTTACGCGCGTGATGCGCAAGAGTACCGAGACGGTGAGCATGACAAAAGAGTCGCAACGAGCTGAACTGCATAAGACCATCTGGCAGGTGGCCAATGATCTGCGGGGCTCAGTTGACGGTTGGGACTTCAAGACCTACGTTCTTGGCATGCTGTTCTACCGGTTCATTTCGGAGAACCTCACGGCCTACATCAACAAGGGCGAGCGGTTAGCAGGAAACCCTGACTTTGATTACGCCAAGCTCAGCGATGCTGATGCCGAGTTCGGCCGGGAAGAAACGGTCAATGAGAAGGGCTTCTATGTGCTGCCGTCTGAGCTGTTTGCCAACGTGAGTAAGCGTGCGGCCAGGGACGAAAACCTGAACGAAACGCTCGAAGCGAGTCTTCCGAAGAACATTGAGGGTTCAGCCGTCGGTACTGGTAGCGAGGATGATCTCAAGGGGCTCTTTGATGATCTGAACGTCAATAGCTCAAAGCTCGGCAGCACGGTTGCGAAGCGTAACGAGAAGCTGGTGAAGCTGCTAGATGCGATCGGTAACTTGCCGTTGGGTGGGGAGTTCGCCGACAACAGCATCGATCTCTTTGGCGATGCCTACGAATACCTGATGCAGATGTACGCCTCGAGCGCGGGCAAATCTGGTGGCGAGTATTACACGCCGCAAGAAGTGTCTGAGCTGCTGGCTCGCATCACCACGGTTGGCAAAACACGTGTGAACAAGGTCTACGACCCCGCTGCAGGGTCGGGGTCGCTACTGCTGAAGTTCGCGAAGGTGCTCGGCAAAGAAAACGTCGGCGGGTTCTACGGTCAGGAGATTAACCTGACGACCTACAACCTGGCCCGCATCAACATGTTCCTTCACGACATCAACTACGAGAAGTTCGATCTTGCTCACGGTGACACTCTTCTTGAACCGGCGCACTGGGGCGACGAGCCGTTTGAAGCGATCGTCTCTAACCCGCCGTATTCAATTAAGTGGGATGGTGATGCCAACCCGCTCCTGATCAATGACCCACGTTTTGCTCCGGCGGGCGTGCTCGCTCCAAAGTCAAAAGCAGACCTGGCCTTCACGATGCACATGCTGCACTGGCTTGCCACCAGCGGTACCGCCGCAATCGTCGAGTTCCCCGGGGTTCTCTACCGCGGTGGTGCGGAGCGGAAGATCCGCAAGTACCTCATCGATAACAACTACGTTGACGCCGTGATCCAGTTGCCACCGGATCTCTTCTTCGGCACCACAATCGCGACCTGCATCATCGTGCTCAAGAAGTCGAAGAAGAGCAATGACGTTCTCTTCATTGATGCGTCAGCCGAGTTCAAGCGTGCCGGCAACAAAAACAAGCTCACCGAAGATAACCAGGATTCAATTCTCGACGCGTTTATCGATCGTGAAGCGTTGGATCACTTCGCAACGGTTATTACCAACAGGGCGATTGCCGCGAACGACTACAACATCGCTGTGTCGTCGTACGTTGAGCAGGAGGACACCCGTGAGGTCATAGATATTACGGAACTGAATGCGCGGATCAAGCAGATCGTCACCCGCCAAGCTGAGCTGCGTATCTCTATTGATGAGATTGTGGCTGACCTTGAGGGGGAGACGCCATGACCTCAGCAGCTATGGGCGAGCTGATTTTCTACCGGTCTGAGGGTGGTGCCCCTGCGCTCGAGGTTCGTCTTGAGCAAGATACCGTGTGGCTGAGCCAACAGCAGATCGCGGAGCTGTTCCAGACTACAAAGCAAAATGTCAGCATTCACATGCGCAACATATTCGACGAGGGTGAACTTGAGCGTAATCGAACTGTAAAGGAGTCCTTGACAGTTCGCCGTGAAGGTAGCCGTGATGTTCGACGAAGCATCGAGTACTACAACCTAGATCTCATTATTTCCGTGGGCTACCGGGTAAAGAGCAATGTCGCGACCCAGTTCCGTATTTGGGCAACCGAACGACTGAGCGAGTTCCTGGTGCAGGGCTATGCGATCAACGAATCTCGGCTTGAGCAGTTGGGCACGATGGTGACGATCCTCGCCCGCGCAGACGATGAACTCGTTGCTGGGGTTGCCGATGTGCTCGCCGAGTACCTGCCAGGGCTCACTCTGCTGCGTGACTACGACAATGCGCAGTTGAATGCGGAACCAAATGCGGTACCCGGGTGGACCCTCACGATCGAAGAAGCGCGCCAGATTATTCAGGGTGTTGCTGTAGAGTTTCCCGACGACAGCCTGCTCGGAAACGAACGCGGCGAGGCGCTCAGCGGTATCGTCTCGACGATCTACCAAGGTTTCGATGGCCAGGATCTCTATCCGACCGCTGAAGAGAAGGCAGCCAACCTGCTGTATCTAGTGGTTAAGGATCACCCTCTGTCTGATGGAAACAAGCGCAGTGCAGCGGCGCTCTTCGTAACCTTTCTCGCGCGTAACGGCATGCTGCACGGTGGGTCCGGTGTTCCGCGGATCACAAACAATGCACTCGCCGCGACCACCCTGTTAGTAGCGATGAGCGACCCGAAGAAAAGGACGTCTTGGTGGAACTGCTCGTCCGGATGCTGACGGAGGACGTGTAATGAGTCGGATCGATGCGTTAATCGCGGAGCTTTGCCCGGATGGGGTGCCATATTTCAGTCTCACAAGTGTTTCCAAGTACATCAGAGGGATCACTTACAGCAAGTACGACGAACAAGTCGACGGGTCGATCAGTGTATTGAGGGCGAACAACATCACCCTTTCATCAAATACGCTCAATTTCAGCGACGTGAAACGGGTATCGAGTACGGTCCGTGTGCGAGAGGATCAGTTTCTGCGATCTGGTGACATTCTTATCTGTGCAGGAAGTGGCAGTAAGGACCACATAGGTAAGGTCGCTTACGTTGCTGCAGACATGAATGAAACATTCGGCGGTTTCATGGGGGTGGTAAGGGTGCAAGGTGACCTTGATTCGCGCTTTTCTTTCACCTCTTGACAGGAGCGGCGTTCCTCACCTATCTCCGTAGTGCGCTCTCGACCACCACAATCAATAACCTTAATTCTGGAGTCATGAAAGGGTTTCGAGTTCCAATCCCACCTATTGAAATTCAGCAGGAAATCGTCAGGATTCTTGATACGTTCAGTAAGCTGGAAGCGGAGCTGGAAGCGGAGCTGGAAGCGGAGCTGGAAGCGGAGCTGGAAGCGGAGCTGGAAGCGGAGCTGGAAGCGGAGCTGGAAGCGGAGCTGGAAGCGGAGCTGGAAGCGCGGCGACAACAGTATGCCTACTATCGTGACAGTCTGATTGAGTCGGGTGGCTGGCAGAATACCGCGATGGGAGAACTGGGTGTGTTTCTCCGCGGTCGCCGGTTTACT
>JAUCCH010000002.1:0-58110 GCA_034676385.1 Leucobacter sp. | reverse complement strand
ATGTGTGTGTCTCGTTTGACGTATTGCTGAACAACAGCAATACCGCGATCGAAACTGCCACGTCGATCATTGCGCCAAGCGCACGGAACACCACACCGATGGGTTGCACATCAATCGCGACGGCCTCGCCCGAGAGTAACTCGTGTACGGGGTCGACGTGCACCGTTCCAGCTCCAGTCGCGGTAACCGCAGATGGGGGCGGTGAAACGGGGCGGAGCTGAACAGACATGAGTACAGTTAATCAGGTGGATGCTGACGCGCTTGCCGAGAACCGCCTGCCTGAGTGGCGGCGGCTGCACGAGTTGAGCACAAAGAAGGCCCTCAGCGGGGAAGAGATCGATGAACTCGTAGCCAGGTACCGATCCGCCTCAGCTGACCTTGCAGAACTGAAGAGCACCTTGGGCGATTCGGCGCAGGGCAACTACCTCTCTACCGTGCTCGCGACAGCAAGGCTCAAGCTCACAGGTACTCCTCAAAATGTGCTCACACGTCTGAGCGAGTTCTTTATCTGGCAGTTACCTGCTGCGCTCTATGGGCTGCGAAAGACGACAGCCTGGGTGGCCGCAGGCTTTCTCCTCATCGCCACCATCGTCGCAGTCTGGATTGCGGTGAACCCGGCCGTGGTCGCGGCGATCTGGGACCCGGAAACGCTCAAGGCGTACGCGGAAGAGGACTTCACCGGGTACTACACGGAGAACCCGGCCGCGGTCTTCGCTGGCATGGTGTGGACGAACAACGCGTGGATCGCGGTGCAGTGTGTGATCTTCGGTATTACCGGTATCTGGCCGGTCTTTGCAATGGTTCAGAACGCCATGAACCTCGGGCTCGCAGCGGGCAGCATGGCGGCCTACGGTCGACTCGACATCATGGTGCTGCACATCCTGCCGCAGGCATGCTTGAGCTGACGGCGCTCTTCGTCGCGGCGGCCGGCGGACTACACATGTTCTGGGCGTGGGTGGCCCCGGGCGCTCGCAGTAGAACCGAAGCGCTCGCCGCCGCTGGACGCTCCCTCGCGACTGTTGCCATCGGGGGTCCGCGCGTATTTGCCCTGGCTCTTGCCGGCCTGGTTGAGGGTTTTGTGACGGGCTGGGGGCTGCCATGGTGGCTCAAGATTGGCATCGGCGCCGCAGCGCTGGGGGTCTTCCTTTGGTACATGCTGGTGGTCGGTCGTCGGGCTGCTCAGGGCGGCGAGACCGGTGATCTCGTCGAGTTCGAGGCGGGCACGCCAAAGCTTGTCGCGGGCTAGGGTCAGAGCCCAGATCGTGGGCGAGGGCTGAGGCGAGAACTGTCGCGAGCCTAGGTTCGGGCCTGAGCCCAAACCCAAACCTGCAGGGCGCTACAGCCGCCCTGTAGCCTTGAGCGCGAGGTAGCGGTCGGCGATCCTCGGAGGAAGCAATTCGGGATCAGCACTGAGCGCTTCCGCACCGGCCCGCACAACGGCACCGGACACGAGTTCAGCTTCAAGAATCGTGCGTTCGGCCGCTGCCGCAAGGTAGATCGATTCGCGAGCGTACGTATCCCGGGCAAGTAGATCTAAGTCGCCGTCCGTGGCCGATGCGACCAGCAGAGTAGTTGCCCGGCTTGGACGAGGGAGCGCTCCGAGGAACCCGCGGGCGCCCTCAACCGAATCCTGTGCGGTGAGCACCACAATCAGCGAGGGTCGTGTCGTGACGGTGCGCACTGAAGCGAACGCGGCCTTCCAATCGGTGTCGACGAGCCGTGCGTGAACCGGTGCCATTGCCTCGCTCATTGCGGCGAGTAGGGGGGCTCCGTCTATCCCGGTGACCCGCGCTCGTACCGCCCGATCAACCATCAAGAGGTGCACGTGATCCCCGCCCTGCGACGCGAGCGCACCGAGCAGCAGCGCGGCCTCGAGAGATGCGTCGAGTCGAGTCCCGTCGCCCACGCGCGCAGCAGCGGTGCGACCGGTATCTACGAGGATCACCACGTGCCGATCTCGCTCAGGCCGCCAGGTTCGCACCATGGTCGTGGTGCTGCGCGCCGTGGCACGCCAGTCGATCGAGCGCACATCGTCGCCCCGTACGTACTCCCTCAGCGAGTCAAACTCGGTGCCCTGCCCGCGCACCTGCACGCTGGTGTTTCCATCGAGTTCGCGAAGCCTGGCCAATCGAGAGGGAAGGTGCTTACGCGACCTGAACTCGGGCAGCACCATCACTTGCCCAGGCACGTCATGCTTCGCCTGCCTTCCGGCAAGACCGAGCGGGCCGAGAGAGCGAACCATGACAAACTCGCTGCGCAGCGCACCGCGCCTGCGTGGGAGTAGTTGTACCGTCGCACGCCTCGACTCGCCCGCGGGTAGGTCGATCCTCGCCCTCGCATTCAAAGCGCCAGCCGTAGGCTGCCAGGCGTCGCGAGCTGTGCCACGAAGTCGCCTCCCCCCGAGGTTTCGCAGCACCACCGCGGTATCGACCGCCTCGTTTCGCTTGGCACGCTCCGGAAGTCGACGCGTTACTTCAATTGTGCGCGGGCTTGCGAGCATCACCAGATCGACGGCGGTGAGCGCAGCAAGCAGCACAAGCCAACCGGCAAACACGGCCCACGGGGCCAGCCCAAGACTGCCGAGCAGCACGATCGGCAGCACACCGAGTGCGGTGAGCGCTACGAAGCGAGCGGTCAGAAACATTGGGTCGGTGCTCTCTAGATTGGTACGACGGTCTGGCGCACGATCGAGGCGAGCACAGTGTCCGCCGTGACGCCCTCCATTTGAGCGTCTGGGCGCAATGAGATGCGATGTCGCCAAACTGAGGTGAGCATTGCCTGTACGTGATCCGGGGTCACCGCGACCGAACCGTTCAACCAGGCCCAAGCCTTCGCAGCCGCAAGCAGCCCGGTTGAGGCGCGCGGGCTAGCGCCGAGCTCAACGGAGGGTGCCGAGCGGGTGGCCCGGGCGAGATCGACGATATAGGCGAGCACATCGTTCGACACAGCAACGCGCGCAACGGCCTTCTGCGCAGCAAGCAACTCCTCAGGAGTGGTCACCGGTCGAAGGTCGGCGAGTTCTCGCGGTGAGAAACCATCGGCGTGCCGGCGGAGCACCTGTAGTTCCGACGCATGATCCGGCATATCTACAATCAGCTTCATCATGAAACGATCGAGCTGAGCCTCGGGGAGTGAGTACGTGCCCTCGTGCTCCACCGGGTTCTGGGTTGCCGCGACGAGAAAAACGGAACGGGCAGCGGCAGCGTTGTGCCGTCTGCCGAAACCTGACGCTCTTCCATCGCTTCGAGTAGGGCCGCCTGTGTCTTCGGAGGGGTTCGGTTGATCTCGTCAGCGAGGAGTACGTTCGTGAAGACCGGGCCGCGGCGAAACTCAAAATCGCCCATCTTCGCGTCGTAGATGAGGGAGCCGGTTACGTCACCCGGCATGAGGTCGGGGGTGAACTGCACGCGCTTCGTGTCCAAGCCGAGCGCTCGTGAGAACGACCGCACGAGCAGTGTCTTTGCCACACCGGGAACACCCTCAAGCAGCACGTGGCCGCGCGCGAGTAGCGCAACGAGCAGCCCCGAGATCACACCATCCTGGCCCACAACGGCCTTCTCGATTTCGCTACGAATCCGTTGCATGGCGGTGCGCAGTTCCGACTCGTCGAACACCGATTCAGGCTGTGGCGATGTGACCGGCAAAGCTGCGTGGAGCGCTGCTTTGTCAGGCGCGGATTCGGTCTCGTTGTGCGTCACTGCGTTGACCTTTCGTCGGTGGCGTCGGTGGTGTGTGTAGCGATTATTAGGGGATCGATCCGGTCGAGGATCGCGCCGAGCGCACGAGCAAAGCGCACGAGCTCGGCGTCGGTCTGCGGAAGCGGGCCTGTCAGGAGCGGCATGAGCGCAGGCTCGCCAGGTATTGCCCGCGCGACCTGTTCTGGAGTGGAAGTGCTTGGCATTCCGAGCCTTCGTGCAAGGCGACGTGCGGCACCCGCGCGCAGTGCCGCCGCGGCATGGGCAGAATGGCCATGGTGTGCGGCAAGCCTCGCGCGACCGTGCATCGTTTCTGAGGCCCGCACGGTCACCGGCAGGTGTTCTTCAACGAGCGGACCAAAGCGTCTGCCGCGCCAGACCGCAGCAATCACGGCCGTGATGAGAAGCAGGAGCATGACGGGAGTCACCCACTTCGGGGTGAGGGCCGCGAGTGTGCCTGTACGATCCGCCGCGATGTCTTCGGGAGAGGCCAGATACCAGACCACTTCTTTTGTGTTGCCGAGCAAAGCGAACGCAAGCGCTGCGTTGCCGTTCTCCGTGAGATGGGCGTTGTCGAAAAGTTCCGTAGCATCGATCATCGTGATCGTTGCTTCGTCTGAAGCGCCCGGTGCAGATGAGGCGGATGGTGCGACTAGCAATGCGGAATCCCCGTTGGTGCCGTCAAAGCAGCCCTGCACCCCGCTTGCTGGTGCGAAGAGCACCTGCGCCCGAATTTCGCCTACGACAGCAAACCTGCTCGCCGGGCAAGTGGCGTTTCCGGCTTCGCTTACGAGTTCGTCAGCGATGAAGGATTCGATCGAACCAAGCTTGAAGTCTGCGAGGATCTTGTCGTCTGCGACGAGGAACACCGTCTGATCTGCTGCAGCCACGAGCTCTCTGATGCTTTCGATTGCGGCATCGCTAGGAATCGCGGGTGCGGTCATCACGAGCGTTGACCCTCGCCCGGAGTCACCACTGGAACTATTGTCGCTGGAACCATTGCTGCCGCTGCCTTCCAGATCACCCAGTAGGCGTAATCCCTCTTCGCGGCCTTGAGCCAGGTGCACGGGTACCCCGTTGTCGTTCAGCACCTGCACGAGCGCCTTGGCGCCCTCCGGTGAAGCGCTCTCAGGGTGCAGCGGCTCACGCACACTGGGAGCTGTGCCGTTCAGCGACATGAGGGTGAGCGCCGCAATGATGACCAGCAGACTTGCCCCGATCCATCGCAGAACCGCACCTCGTCGAGAAACGGGGCGATTTGCGGTGCTCTGTGCGTGTACTGAACTGGTCTCCGAGTTGCGAGTGACGGGGCCACCAGGGGTGTCTCGGGCAGTCGGTGCGGCGATCATATGAGCACCTGGATTTCAGAGGAGGAAATGGAATCGTCCGTCGACCGGATAGTGAGATAGCCGCGTTCGTCACCTGCGACGCCGAGGTATCGCACACCGTCAAAGAGTGTCGCGGCTTCAAGCAACGCAGCACGCTGCGACGGAAACGTCAGGGCCGCGGTACCCGCGATGCTCTGCGCTGTTGCGCCAGGTGCCGGATCTAGTAACTCGCGCTCGACCAACCCGCGGGCGAGCGCCCGGTACCGCTGCGTCATGGCAGCACCCCAGTCGCCCGCGCGGGCAGAGCGTTCGGAGAATCGGCGCAGCTCGCCAGCGCTGAGCCTGTCATCTTCGCCGAGGAGCATTTGTGCAGAACTTATGCGACGCGAGGCTCGTGGCTTGCCCCAGAGCAAGACCGCGGTGACGAGAGCAGCGACAAGTAGGAGGCCAACAATGGTCATGATGATGATTCCGCCGTTGCCCTCACCGAGATCAGGGTTCAGGAGGTTTTCGAAGAACTTGACCACGGCGAGCGAGGCTCGGTCAAATGCGTTTGGCTGTGCTGCAAGGTACTCGGGCTTGACGAGTTCTTGCTCGGCCCATCTCCTGGCTTCGTCTGCATCGGGAGATACGGGCTGCCATGAAAGAACGATGGGGGCGAGGATCACACGAACCTCGGCGGTTCATTGTTGAGGGGTGCAACCTGCGGCGCGAACTGCTGCGGCACAGCCTGAAACCGTGGTACCGCATATGGGTCACCCAGCTGTTCGGCGGACCACCCCACCGCTCGGTGCTCAGTGTGCCAGAGCAGCGCCTGGTCAAGCCCTTCTTTACGCATTCGAGCGTCGAGGTAGACGAGCCCTGCGGCGGTGTTCTGGGCAATCGAGCCAACGGCACTGATCAGAAGTGTGAGTAGCTGGGGCAGGAGCAGTATGAGCAAGAAGACGATTATTGAGCTTGGCGATACGTCTTCACCCTCGAAGGGGTCACCGGTGGGCGCGAGCACGGGGATTGCCAGCATCGCGAAGAGCTGGGTAACCCCACTCACCGCATTGGCCGCGAACCCGATAATCACCCCGACCAGTGCGGTGGTGCCGAAGGCAATCCAGAATCGTCCGCGAACGAGGTTCCATGAGCGACGCAGGGCTTCTCTGATTGTGCAGTGTTCGATGACCAGAACGGTTGGTACGAGCAAGATTCTGGTGCCGAGCCAAATTGCACCCGCCGTGAACGCGAGGAGAAGAAGTACGCCAAGAATGATGCCGATGACAAAGCCGGCGGTGTCGAGCGCTGCACCGAGGCCGATGGTGAGCCCCACAGCTATTGCAGCAATCAAGGTAATGACGATGCCGGCGGCGAGCCCGATCAGGAGCGTGTAACCGATCAAGCGCCAGAGCACTGGCTTCACTTGCTTCCACACCTGGGCAAGCTTGGGTTTCTCACCAAGTGCCGCCGCACGCAGGTTCGCTGCGACCACACCCTGCACAGCCGAACCGACCGAAACTGACAGCAGGCTCAGCAGGAGTGCCGCCCCAATTGAGAGGCCGAGCGTGCCCGCCATGACCGCGTCGTAGTCGGGGCTGCTAGGGGAGAGACTCTCGATCCGCTCAATTCCGGTCGCAAACAACAACACAAACAGGCCGAGTGCGATCACATCGACCACAAGCTGGATGCATACGGCGAAGCCGAGGAGCACGGACGGGTTGTGCCTAAGCATGGCAAACGATCTGCCAAGGATCGTTCCAAAGTCGAGCGGGTGCAGGGGGACAATGCCGCGCTTAGGCGCTGGAATCCATTGGGGAGAACTCATGGTCGTACCATCCTTGCAGGTTGGATACGTTTCTGCCGGTGAGGCGATCCTCGTGGCGAAATTAATCTTTCCCAGCATCGAAAATGGGGCCTCTATATAGGGCAGCTTCGAGGATCACGGTTCGCGGGCTCTCAAACGGTACAAATTCATGCGCATAGGGGCTTGTTAGTGCGTAACAAATGGGTTACAGTTGATAGCTGCGCTTCGAATATTTATTGTGCCTTCATATTGCGGTCGGCCATCGAGCTCGTTGTTCCTATTTCACGAGCGGATCGAAGCCTTACATCGCTAGATACGTCAGACGGCCCGACGGGGCCCACGGAGGTAGTTTCTTGGCTGCTGCGCGCAACGCAACTTCCACCCATTCACCCAAGAACGGTCGCGATCACCAGCGACTCTCGTTCGCCAAGATTAGTGACACCCTTACGGTGCCCAACCTTCTTGCGCTGCAACTTGAGAGTTTCGACTGGCTCGTTGGCAACGACACGTGGAAAGAACGTGTCGTCGAGGCGCAGAAGGCGGGGCGCGATGATATCGCCCTGAACAGCGGCCTCGAAGAGATCTTTGACGAGATCTCGCCGATCGAAGACAACGCTGGCACCATGCAGCTGTCCTTCGAGAACCCCATTCTTGACGAGCAGAAGTTCTCGATCGACGAGTGCAAGGAGCGCGGTAAGACTTACTCGGCTCCTCTCTACGTCGAAGCAGCCTTCTACAACACCGAGACTCAGGTGCTGAAGAGCCAGACCGTCTACATGGGTGATTTCCCCATCATGACCGATAAGGGCACCTTCATCATCAACGGCACCGAGCGCGTCATCGTGTCGCAGCTTGTCCGTAGCCCCGGCGTCTACTTTGAACGCCAGCAGGAGAAGACGAGCGATAAAGACGTCTTCACCGCACGCGTGATCCCGAGCCGTGGTGCATGGCTCGAGTTCGAGATCGACAAGCGCGACCAGGTCGGCGTTCGTATCGACCGCAAGCGCAAGCAGTCGGCAACCGTGTTCCTCAAGGCTCTGGGAATGACCACCGAGGAGATCCTCGAAGAGTTCGCAGGCTACGAGTCGATCGCCGCCACCCTTGAGAAGGACGGCGTCTCGACTCAGGAAGAGGCGCTGAAGGACATCTACCGCAAGCAGCGCCCGGGTGAGCAGGTTGCAATCGAGTCTGCGCGTGCGCTGCTCGACAACAGCTACTTCAACTCAAAGCGCTACGACCTTGCCAAGGTTGGCCGCTACAAGATCAACCGCAAACTTGGTATCGACGCACCCATCACCGACTCGGTGCTGACGCTCGAAGACGTAGTTTCGACCATCAAGTACCTCGTCGGCCTACACGCTGGCACCGAGACCCTCCCCGGCGTTCGCGACGGCAAGGACATCGACCTGCGTCTCGACACGGACGATATCGATCACTTCGGTAACCGTCGTATTCGTGCCGTTGGTGAGCTGATCCAGAACCAGGTACGCACCGGCCTCAGCCCGTATGGAGCGTGTCGTGCGTGAGCGCATGACCACGCAAGACATCGAGGCAATCACCCCGAACACCCTGATCAACACCCGCCCCGTGCTGGCAGCGATCAAGGAGTTCTTCGGTACTTCGCAGCTGTCACAGTTCATGGATCAGAACAACCCGCTCGCGGGTCTGACCAACAAGCGCCGTCTGTCTGCGCTTGGACCGGGTGGCCTGTCACGTGACCGCGCAGGTGTTGAGGTGCGAGACGTTCACCCGTCGCACTACGGCCGTATGTGCCCTATTGAGACTCCTGAAGGCCCGAACATTGGCTTGATCGGTGCGCTCGCTACGTTCGCTCGCATCAACGCCTTCGGCTTCATCGAGACCCCGTACCGTCGTATTGAAGACGGCAAGGTCACCGATCAGGTCGATTACCTCACCGCGCACGAAGAAGATGAGTTCCTCATCGCTCAGGCTGGCGCTGCGGTAACCAAGGACGGCAAGTTCGCCGATAAGCAGGTACTCGCACGCCCTCGTGGCGCCGAGGTGCAGATGGTCGACTCGGTTCGTGTGCAGTACATGGACGTTTCGCCGCGCCAGATGGTGTCGGTAGCGACCTCGCTTATCCCGTTCCTTGAGCACGATGATGCAAACCGTGCGCTCATGGGCGCCAACATGCAGCGTCAGGCTGTGCCGCTCGTGCGCAGCGAGTCGCCGCTCGTTGGTACCGGTATGGAAGGCTACGCAGCCATCGATGCTGGCGACGTGGTTACCGCTGACAAGGCTGGTGTCATCAGTGAGGTATCGGCTGACTTCGTCACCGTGCAGCACGATGAGGGCGGCTCGAAGAGCTACTTCATGCGTAAGTTCGACCGTTCGAACCAGGGCACGAACTACAATCACCGCGTGATCGTTCGCGCCGGTGAGCGTATCGAGGCTGGCGAAGTTATCGCCGACGGCCCCGCTACCGAGAACGGTGAGCTCGCGCTCGGCAAGAACCTGCTCGTCGCGTTCATGCCGTGGGAGGGTCACAACTACGAGGACGCGATCATCCTGAGCCAGAACCTGGTGAAGGAAGATACCCTTTCGTCGATTCACATCGAAGAGTACGACGTTGACGCTCGCGACACCAAGCTTGGTAAGGAAGAGATCACCCGAGATCTTCCGAACGCAAGCATGGAGGCGCTGAAGGACCTCGACGAGCGCGGCATCATCCGCATCGGCGCTGAGGTTCGCCCCGGCGACATCCTGGTCGGCAAGGTCACGCCCAAGGGCGAGACCGAGCTATCAGCCGAAGAGCGTCTGCTCCGCGCGATCTTCAACGAGAAGAGCCGCGAAGTTCGCGACACCTCGCTCAAGGTGCCGCACGGCGTCTCGGGCACCGTCACCTCTGTGAAGGTGTTCGACGCAGAGAACGACAACGATGATGACCTTGGCTCGGGCGTGAACCAGCGCGTGGTTGTCTACATCGCTCAGAAGCGCAAGATCACCGAGGGTGACAAGCTTGCTGGCCGTCACGGCAACAAGGGTGTCATCTCGAAGATTCTGCCTGTCGAAGACATGCCGTTCCTCGAAGACGGTACTCCCGTCGACGTGATCCTCAACCCGCTCGGTATCCCCGGTCGAATGAACTTTGGTCAGGTACTTGAGACCCACCTTGGCTGGATTGCCAAGCAGGGCTGGAAGATCGAGGGCAAGCCTGAGTGGGCTGCCAAACTGAACGACTCGGCGCTGCAGGCTGCCCCGAACACCAAGGTTGCGACCCCGGTGTTTGACGGTGCCAGCGAGGACGAGATCAAGGGTCTGCTCGATTCGACACTGCCAACTCGTGATGGTGACAGGCTGATCGGCTCGACCGGTAAGACTCGTCTCTTCGACGGTCGCTCCGGCGAACCGTACCCGTACCCGGTCTCGGTCGGCTACATGTACATCCTGAAACTGCACCACCTTGTCGATGACAAGATTCACGCACGCTCGACGGGCCCCTACTCGATGATCACCCAGCAGCCGCTCGGCGGTAAGGCCCAGTTTGGCGGCCAGCGTTTCGGTGAGATGGAAGTTTGGGCGCTTGAGGCGTACGGTGCAGCATACGCACTACAGGAACTGTTGACAGTTAAGTCTGACGACATTCTCGGCCGTGTGAAGGTATACGAAGCCATCGTGCGCGGTGAGAACATTCCCGAGCCCGGTGTGCCCGAGTCCTTCCGAGTGCTTATGAAGGAAATGCAGTCGCTCTGCCTGAACGTTGAGGTGCTTGGTGCTGACGGTAACGCCGTAAACCTGCGCGACAACGATGATGAGGCACACCGTACCGCGGAAGAGCTCGGAATTAACCTCTCTTCCCGCTTCGAGACCTCGTCCATCGACGAGATCTGAGTTGATAGCTGCATTGTTTGAGAACAGTGCGCGCATTCATCCCAAGCTATAAATTTTTAGATCCCAAGGAGATACGTTGCTCGAGGGTACAGATTTCAATGAGCTGCAGATCCGTCTGGCTACCGCCGACGATATTCGCAGCTGGTCGTTCGGCGAGGTCAAGAAGCCGGAGACCATTAACTACCGCACACTAAAGCCAGAGAAGGACGGTCTGTTCGGTGAGCAGATCTTCGGACCGAGCCGTGACTGGGAGTGCGCCTGTGGCAAGTACAAGCGCGTCCGTTACAAGGGCATTGTGTGTGAGCGCTGTGGCGTCGAGGTAACCAAGTCGAGCGTTCGTCGTGAGCGTATGGGTCACATCGAGCTCGCAGCTCCCGTCACCCACATTTGGTACTTCAAGGGCGTTCCTTCGCGTCTTGGCTACCTGCTCGACATGGCACCCAAGGACCTGGAGAAGGTCATCTACTTCGCCGCCTACATGGTGATTGATGTAGACGTAGAGGGTCGCCACGAAGACATGGGCGAGCTCGAGTCCGAGCTCCGCCTTGAGATCTCGAGCCTGGAGCAGCAGCGCGACCTCGCGATTGCGCAGCGCCAGCAGCAGGCTGAGCAGGATCTTGCCGCACTTGAAGCAGAGGGTGCAAAGGCCGATCAGCGCCGCCGCGCCGAGGCTTCAGCTGAGAAGGAACTTACGGGTATCCGTAAGAACTTCGACGACGATATCGCCGCTCTGCACCGCGTGTGGGACGACTTCCGCAACCTCAAGGTTGGCGATCTCAAGCCAGAGGATGCCGCCTTCGCCGAGCTGCAGGACCGCTTCGGTGACTACTTCGAGGCATACATGGGTGCTGAGGCAATCAAGCAGCGTCTTGAGGCCTTCGACTTGGCTGCCGAGAGTGACTCACTGCACCTCCAGATCAGCGAGGGCAAGGGCCAGAAGAAGGTCCGCGCCATCAAGCGTCTGAAGGTTGTGAACTCGTTCCTGCAGACTGGTGCGAGCCCCGCAGCTATGGTGCTCGACGTGGTTCCCGTGATTCCGCCCGAGCTTCGCCCCATGGTGCAGCTTGACGGTGGCCGCTTCGCGACCTCTGACCTCAACGACCTCTACCGTCGTGTGATCAACCGCAACAACCGTCTGCGTCGTCTGCTTGATCTCGGTGCTCCCGAGATCATCGTGAACAACGAGAAGCGCATGCTGCAGGAAGCCGTTGACGCACTGTTCGACAACGGCCGCCGTGGCCGCCCGGTTACGGGCACAGGTAACCGTGCGCTCAAGTCACTCAGCGACATGCTGAAGGGCAAGCAGGGTCGATTCCGTCAGAACCTCCTCGGTAAGCGCGTTGACTACTCTGGCCGTTCGGTCATCGTGGTTGGTCCTCAGCTGAAGCTGCACCAGTGTGGTCTGCCGAAGGACATGGCGCTCGAGCTGTTCAAGCCCTTCGTCATCAAGCGTCTTATCGACCTCTCGCACGCACAGAACATCAAGGCTGCAAAGCGTATGGTCGAGCGTGCTCGCAACGAGGTTTGGGATGTGCTTGAGGAGATCATCCGCGAGCGCCCCGTGCTGCTGAACCGTGCACCAACCCTGCACCGTCTTGGCATCCAGGCGTTCGAGCCGCAGCTCGTTGAGGGCAAGGCTATCCAGCTGCACCCCCTCGTATGTGCTGCGTTCAACGCGGACTTCGATGGTGACCAGATGGCAGTTCACCTGCCGCTGTCAGTCGAGGCACAGGCCGAGGCGCGCGTACTGATGCTTGCTTCGAACAACATCCTGAAACCATCGGATGGCCGCCCCGTGACCCTGCCTTCGCAGGACATGATCATCGGTCTGCACCACCTCACCACGGTGAAGGCTGGCTCGGCCGGTGAAGGGCGTGCATTCGGTTCAGTTTCTGAGGCCATCCTTGCGATGGACGAGGGAAGCCTGAGTCTTGGCGCACAGATCAAGATCCGCCTGAGCGGTTACACCGATGAGTCGGGTGTCACGCAGGAGCGTCCGGTCATTGTTGAGACGACCCTTGGTCGGGCACTCTTCAACGAGGCCCTGCCCGCGAGCTACCCGTACTTCGAGCGCATCGCAGACAAGGGAAGTCTCTCAAGCCTGGTCAACGACCTGGCCGAGCGCTACCCGAAGGTTGAGGTGGCTGCGACTCTTGACCGCATCAAGGATGCCGGCTTCTACTGGGCTACTCGTTCAGGTGTGACCGTTGCGCTGAGCGATATCGTGACCCCCACGAATAAGGCTCAGATCCTTGGCGACCACGAGAAGGCGGCTTCTGCCGTTCAGAAGAAGTTCGAGCGCGGTCTCATCACCGACGCTGAGCGTCACACTGAGCTGGTGGATATCTGGACCGAGGCTACTGAAGAAGTTGCAACGGCGATGCGTGAGTCTTACCCAGAAGACAACTCCATCTTCCGTATGGTGTCGTCGGGTGCTCGTGGTAACTGGCTGCAGATCCGTAACATCTCGGGTATGCGTGGCCTGGTGTCTGACCCCAAGGGTGAGATCATCCCGCGTCCGATCATTAACTCGTACCGTGAGGGCCTGTCGGTTGCGGAGTACTTCATCGCGACCCACGGTGCTCGTAAGGGTCTTGCTGATACCGCTCTCCGTACCGCTGACTCGGGCTACCTGACTCGTCGTCTGGTTGACGTCTCACAAGACGTGATCATTCGCGAAGAAGACTGTGGCACGACACGTGGTCTCGAACTGCCTATTGCGGCAGTTGACGCAAACGGCACTCTGGTTCGCGACGAGAATGTTGAGAACTCGGTGTACGCACGTACGCTCGCGACTGCTGTGACTGCCCCCAACGGCAAGGTTATCGCTGAGGCAGGCAGTGACGTCGGTGACGTGCTGATCGACTCGGTCATCGATGCGGGAGTTACCGAGATCAAGGTACGCTCCGTGCTGAGCTGCGAGTCTGCAGTCGGCGTGTGCGCCACCTGCTACGGCCGTTCGCTTGCGACTGGCCAGCGCGTTGATATCGGTGAGGCAGTAGGCATCATCGCAGCGCAGTCGATTGGTGAGCCCGGTACTCAGCTGACCATGCGTACCTTCCACACTGGTGGTTCGGCATCGGCGGCAGATATCACGCAGGGTCTGCCCCGCGTTCAGGAGCTCTTCGAAGCGCGTACCCCGAAGGGCGCATCGCCAATCGCAGAGGCTGCCGGCCGCGTAATCATCGAGGACACGCCCAAGGGCCGTAGCATTCTCTTGACGCCGGACGACGGCACCGAAGAGAAGGCATACCCGGTTCTGAAGCGCTCGACTCTGCTCGTCGAAGACGGCGATCAGGTTGTGCTTGGACAGCCGTTCATTCAGGGAACTCTTGATCCGAAGGACATCCTTCAGGTCGGTTCGACCGAGGGCGCCAAGTTCATCCCCGGTGAGCGCGCCGTGCAGAAGTACCTCGTTGAGGGCGTGCAGGGCGTGTACCGTTCGCAGGGCGTGCCGATCCACGATAAGCACATCGAGGTCATCGTTCGTCAGATGCTCCGCAAGGTAACCGTGGTTGACCACGGCGAGACCGACCTGCTTCCTGGTGAGCTCGTCGATCGTGCACGTTACCAGCGCATCAACCGCGAGGCTCTCATGGAAGGTAAGCGCGCGGCAACGGCTCGTCCAGAGGTCATGGGTATCACCAAGGCTTCGCTTGCGACCGAGTCGTGGCTGTCAGCTGCTTCGTTCCAGGAGACGACTCGCGTGCTCACACAGGCTGCCATGGAGGGATCGCGAGATCCGCTCATCGGCCTGAAGGAGAACGTCATCATCGGTAAGCTCATCCCAGCCGGTACCGGCCTGAGCGTCTACCGTGACGTCGATGTCGAGGCAACTGAAGAGGCCAAGGCAGAACGCTACCCAAGTCGCTTGTTCGCGACCGACAGTGGCTTCGATGAGAACGATCTCTCATTCGTTGACTACGACACCTTCACCGCAGAGGAGTTCAATCCCAGCGATTACTCCTAGCGAGTGGTCGTTTCGGTCGGGGAGATCTTGCCCCGGCCGGGGCGGCCGGGGGACATACGGCGCGAAAAGCGATGCTTTTCTCTAAGCGCCTTGGTCCCGCGAATACAGCTGAGGCCTGAACTACTGAGTGGAGAACCGGGGGCCGGTACGGAACACATGTTGTTCCGTACCGGCCCCCGGTCGTTTTCCCCCGGCACGTTACCGCGTGTCTCATGCGGTTTTCAGCGACACTCTCAGCAATTGCACCTGGGCTCGGCAAGCAGCAAGTACGCTGGCGGCATACCGGTGCGTGGATCAACTGTTGACCGCTCGCCGCCAGGCAACGAGAGGTGTAGCGATGAGCGAAGATCGCGATCAGGCGGGATCCCCCGTTGAGCAGGTCGAGACTACCGAGACTCAGGTGCTTGCTGCCGTTGAGCGTGCAGCGGAAGTAGCTGTCCCCGCTACTGAGGAAGGCGTTACAGGCACCACAACTTTGCCCTCGGATGAATCTGTCAGCACCACGGGGGCTACGGAGCGCCCCGTGATTGCTGCGACAAGCGAGCCGCCAAACGCAGGCAAGCTGGAAACCGCCGAAGAGATTTTTGCGGCACACCCGCCACACGCACCCGCAGCTCAACCGGAGGCTGCCGGGGTTGAGACCGCCGTTGTCGAGCCTGTTGAGGCTTCCGTAGATGCGACTGTGAGCCCGGCGGTCGCAGTGCCCCTCGCAGATACCGCACTTCCACCGGTACGTGATGGTGAGATACGCATCAGCTCAGACCACCCGATGGCTGCGCTGTACATGCAGAGCCCGATGGCCCCTGAGATGAAGGGCAACCGCGGCGCTGGTGTGCTCATCGCACTACTTTCGACCGTTGCCTTCGCGTTGGTTTACGCTGGTGTACTTGCACTGTGGATTGCCCCGAACTACCCGCCTTCGACCTTCTTGAATGCTGGTCTGCTTCCCTGGATCTTGAACTGGGGATTTGCTGCCGCTGCCGTTGGCTTCTTCGTCGGGCTGGCATTGCTCGTCCTGATCGTCGGACGCGCGGGCTGGTGGGCGTACGTTCTTGGTGGGCTGCTCGTCGCGGTTTTCACCTGGGCGGTATCCATTCTTGGCTTCGCCCTTGATGCGCGCTTCTCCGGTGACACGGTGAGCCTGCAGCCGTTCTCGCTGTTGGTGGAGTTCGGGCTATTCTTCCCAGTGCTCGCAGCCGCTCTGGTGGCGCGTGAGGTCACAGTGTGGTTTGGCGCGTGGATCGGTGCTCGCGGGCGTAAGGTAAGGCGTCAGAACGCCGAAGCGATCGCTGAGTATGAGACCGCACTGGCTGAGGTGCAGGCGAAACAGCCGTGATTGAGCACAGCCGTCGAAGAGTGACCCGAGGCTACGTCTGGGGTTTGATCTTTGCGGTGGTGATCGTCGCGTTTGCGCTGATGCTGCTTGCCTGGGCAGCTATTTCGCTAGGGACAGACGGTGGTCCGGTGTCTACGCCCGGAATAGGTTTCGGCGCTGCACCACTCGCAATCATCCTTTGCCTGGGGGTGCTGGTCTGGGGGCTCTGGTCGCAATCGTTGGTGCTTCTTCGCGGGACAAGAGCGGTCTCTTTGACGCACATGTTCCTAGTATCGCTTGGCGGATACCTGGTGTGGAGCCTTGTCGGAATGTTCACTGGCCTATCGATCGCTGAGACGTGGTTGAGCCCGTATGCCCTGGCTCTGGCAGTCGCATGGGCGGTTGCCTCGTTGCTGTGCTGGGCAGTTCTGCTGCGGCGCGTCTATACCGACCGTCCCGTGCCGCGTTGGCCGTGGGAAAAGCGCGGCGACCTTGGGCCGGACTGGGCGAACACCGAGGAAAATCCCTGGGATGTGCCAGACGATGACCAGCAGGAGGACGAGAAGTGAGCGATGCCGAGGTGTCACCTGATGCCTCGCCTGAGCGACCTCCTGACCCGATTCCGGGCAGGGTCACCGCTGCGGTGGATGCGTGGCTCCGCTGGTTACCAAGCTGGGCACCTGGGACTCATCGTGGCCGCTCAAGAATGTGCCGCCGGTGCACCGGATCACCAATGCTCGTGGCCGCCGGCCTCGAAAGCGATATCCCACATCAGGTCGCGCACGCCTTAGTAAGTAGGATGCAGAGGATCATCGACCGGGCTGTTGACGACTACACCGAGCAGTCGTTGCCAACCCTGCACGCTGAACTCTCGGGGGAACAATTGTGGAATAGTGGCGGTTTCGAACCGGGCACTGGACTTGACCCCGAGTACGAGGGAGTCGATCTCGACCCAGAGACTGACGATGAGCAACCCTTCCTATTCACAATGACAGAGCTGGCTGAGCAGACGAAACCTGAGCCACCACTACCCAGGCCGCCGCTCAGCGCGGAGGAGAAACGGCGCATCCGTTACGAGATCGAACTCGCCGACCGTTACGCCCAAGATATTGGTCAGCGACTGTGTTTTGCGCTTACTGAACACCGACCTCGGGTGCAGGCGGCAGTGCAGCGCTTCGTTGAACCGCAGATCCAGGCATTGCTGGAAGAACTGACGAGGCAGCTTGAGCCACCGCGCAACTGATTCGGGGCGATAGGATTGAGCGTCAACGCAAATAGACCGCGAAAGGGGCGTCGAGGTGGCGAAACGCACGGCGAATCAGGCACAGGTCGGTCCGACCGGACGCCCAGATCGCGTCATCCCCGCACCGGCAAAACTTGAGCGGCACGGCCCCGCGCGCATCATCGCGATGTGCAACCAAAAGGGTGGCGTGGGTAAGACAACCAGCACGATCAACCTTGCTGCGGCCCTCGCTCGCTACGGCCGTCGCGTACTCGCGGTCGACTTTGATCCGCAGGGCGCGCTTTCAGCGGGGCTCGGGGTACCGGCACACGACGTCCCAACAATCTACGATCTGATGCTCGGGCACCTGAAAGATCCTCGCGAGGCAATTCAACAGACCGGAACTCCGGGGCTTGACATTATCCCCGCGAATATCGATCTCAGCGCGGCTGAGGTTCACCTCGTGAGTGAGGTCGCCCGGGAGCAGATTCTTGGTGGAGTGCTGCGCAAGGTCGTTGACGACTACGACGTTATCTTAATCGACTGCCAGCCCTCACTGGGGCTGTTGACCGTGAATGCCCTGACTGCGAGTCACGGTGTGCTGATCCCGCTCGCGTGCGAATACTTCGCATTGCGCGGTGTTGCACTCTTGGTTGAGACTATCGACAAGGTTCGCGATCGATTGAACCCCGCGCTTGAACTCGATGGCATTCTTGCGACTATGTACGACCCGCGCACGCTGCACGCACGCGAAGTGCTTGAGCGCGTTGTCGATACCTTCGGCGAACAGGTTTTTGATACCGTGATTGGCCGCACGGTCAAGCTGCCTGATGCGCAGATCGCAGCGAAGTCGGTGCTCGACTACGCTCCGTCAAATGCTGCGTCCGAGGCCTACCTGAAACTCGCCCGCGAGCTCGTGCAGCGGGGCGTCATTGCTTAGGTTCTGCCTTGACCGCGATGGCTGAGCAGCACCAAGAGCGGGATCGTGCGGAGGCTGAAGGCACCGTAGCGATCTCACACTCGAGCGATCCGAACGCATTTCGCGTCACGATGGAAGCATTCGATGGCCCGTTTGACTTGCTGCTGAGCCTCATCACCAAGCATGAGCTTGACATCACTGAGGTCTCTCTGAGTCTTGTCACCGATGAGTTCATTGCCTACCTTGCGACCTTTGAGGGACAGGGTGTGGTTGAACTCGATCGCGCTTCCGAGTTTCTGGTGGTTGCGGCAACACTCCTCGACCTGAAGATTGCGAGCTTGCTGCCGCAGGGTGAGGTCGTCGATGCGGAGGATGTTGCGCTGCTTGAAGCTCGTGACCTTTTGTTTGCGAGGCTGTTGCAGTACCGCGCCTTCAAGCAGGCGAGTGCCTGGTTTCAGCAGCGACTTGCTGAGGAACAGGCGCGCCATCCGCGGCAGGTGCCGCTTGAACAGAAGTACCGGGACCGGGGCCCTGAACTGAGGTGGACGCTTTCCGCGTCTGACTTTGCGGCAATTGCGGCGCTCGCCTTCGCTCCGAGAGATACCGGTAGTTGGGCTCGAACACTTGCACGCACCGCTCGTCTCAATTCGAGAGCAGGCCGCGATCGTTGTGTCTGCCTTGCGCACCGGGGGGTCCCGGAGCTTCCGCGAGCTGATCGCGGGTGTCGCCGAGCGTGGGGTGATCGTGGCACGGTTCCTTGCGATCCTCGAACTCTATCGACGTGATGCGGTGAGCTTTGAGCAGGCCGAGCCCCTGGGCGAACTGCGGGTTGAGTGGAGTGGCAATGATTTTTCAGACGAAGACCTTTCGACGCTAGGCGGGGACTATGACGGATGATGCCGTGATGAGCGCTGAGCTCGTCGAACCAGTGGTTGCTGTATCGGGCACGACTGAGGAGAGCAATCAAGCGCTAGCTGAGGCGAGATCCTCGCACCCGCTTGAGCAGCAACTCGAGGCGCTGCTGCTCGTCGCCGATGAACCAATCGGAGCCGTCCACCTCGCGACCGCGGTCGACCGCCCGGTGCGCGAGGTTCGTCGCGCAATCGAGGCGCTCGTTGCCGACTACGACGGTGCGAACGGTGGGCCGCAGCGCGGGTTTGAGCTTCGCGAGATTGCCGGTGGATACAGGTTTTACGTACGAGAACATCTCGACCCGATCGTCGCAGATTTCGTGCACCAGCAGAGCCCCACGAGACTCTCGCAAGCAGCGCTTGAGACTCTTGCGGTGATCGCGTATCGACAGCCGATCTCGCGCGGCGCGATCGCATCCGTGCGCGCCGTGAACGTTGACAGCGTGGTGCGCACGCTCGTGGGTCGAGGCCTGGTGACTGAGGTCGGCCACGATCCCGAAACCGGTGCCATCCATTACGGCACCGACGAAT
The DNA here is from genome assembly GCA_034676385.1 of Leucobacter sp. Taxonomy (GTDB): domain Bacteria; phylum Actinomycetota; class Actinomycetes; order Actinomycetales; family Microbacteriaceae; genus Leucobacter. Next base: position 38,578 of record JAUCCH010000002.1, on the reverse strand, counting down.
CACTGCTGGGATACCTTGGTATCTCAAGCATCGACGAGTTACCACCGATCGCGCCGTTCCTGGACGATCCGAGTGAGGGGTTCTCCGAATGACGAAATACGATGTCGATTACGTCGACGATGGTAGCTGGGAAGACCCGGAAGACTGGGGTGATGAGGAAGACGGCCCCCGACACCGCCCAGAGAATGACCACCTGCCCCGCCTGCAGAAGGCTCTCGCGCACGCGGGTGTCGCTTCGCGGCGCGCGTGCGAAACTCTGATTACGAGCGGACGCGTCACCGTGAACGACGAGGTCGTGTTCGAAATGGGTTCGAGGATCGACCCTGAGACTGACGTGGTGCGAGTCGACGGTGTGATCGTGCAGATGGACACGACGAAGCGCTATTTTGTGCTAAATAAGCCACGCGGAGTGGTCTCAACCATGAGCGATGAGAATGGGCGCCCGGACCTGCGCGAGTTCGTTGACCCAATAGGGGAGCGGCTCTACAACGTCGGACGCCTCGATACGGACACCTCGGGCCTGCTCATCCTTACAAACGACGGCGATCTTGCGCACAAGCTCGCCCACCCAAGCTTTGGTGTGCAGAAGACCTACATTGCGAAGGTGCGCGGTCGGGTCACCCCAGCTGTGATTCAGCAGCTTCGCGACGGCATCGAGCTTGCCGACGGGCCAATCCACGCGGAGGCCGCCAAGCTCCTTCCTGGCGGCACGAACAAGTCGCACTCCCTCGTGGAGGTCACGTTGCACTCCGGTCGCAACCGAATCGTCCGCCGCATGCTCGCTGAGGTCGGGCACCCCGTCGAAGAGCTCGTGCGCCGCCAGTTTGGGCCGCTGAACCTCGGCACTCAGCGGGTGGGAGAGATGCGTGAGCTTTCTGCTGCTGAGCGCGGGGCGCTGCTGAGCGCGGCTGCCGCGGGCGGAACTGAGCCCGCGCCTACCGGTACTGCTGCAAAAGAGGCTGCGTCGCGAAATGCGCAACCAGGTGGCGGCAAGCCAAGTGCTGGCAAAACCGGTAAAACAGGTAAGGTTGGCGGCGCGAAGAACAAAGCGGCGGGCAAGGGCAAGAGTACGGGCGAGGATCGCGGTGCCGGGCAGGGGCAAACCGGCAAGGGCCGCGGTCGCGCACAGCCGATCACAGCAGGCCGCCCTGGCGACGGCAAGGGAGCAAAGGGCATGCGTGGTATCGCGGCGAAAGGCAACCCGCACACGCGCTGATCAGTAAGAAGTGGTGATCCTCGCAATCGAAAATGCACAAAACAACACAAAGTGCACATGAAATTGTTACATCGATGTGTGATTTCGAATGATCTGTGCAGAGAGAGCCAAAGCATGTGCGGCGAAAACAGGTCAAAGCGGACTGTGGATAAGGCAATATTGTGACTATCAAAACGAAAGGGGCTCTCGTGACTGACGCGAGGACGAACGGGCTCGCGAGCCGAGTGAGTGGGCAAGTGCACATTATTGGTGCAGGCCTGCTTGGGGCAAGCATCGGGCTCGGGCTACGAGCGCACGGCACCGACGTCACCCTCGAAGATGCCTCGCCGACCACGGTGGCGCTCGCGGCAGACTATGGGGCAGGGCGGATTCGGGTTGACGGTGACCCTCAGCCCGCTCTGGTAATCGTCGCGACTCCGCCTGATGTCGTGGCCGACGTAGTCGAACGCGCGCTTGCCACCTACCCCGACGCAGTAGTAACCGATGTCGCGAGTATCAAGCTCGCGCCATATGAAACCCTGCTGAAGCGCGGTGTTAACCTCACAAACTACGTGGGCTCGCACCCCATGGCAGGGCGAGAGCGTGGCGGCGCAATTATGGCGCGCGCCGATCTTTTTGCGGCTCGACCCTGGGTGATCTGTCGAGACGAAGAAACTCCGGCAGCGGCCCTTTCGCTCGTTGAAGCGGTGGCACTTGAGCTTGGCGCGACCCCAATCGAAATGACCCCACAGCAGCACGATGCTGCCGTGGGGCTGGTGTCGCACTTGCCTCAAACCGTGGCAAGTTTGCTCGCGGCCAGGCTGCTGCACGCGAGTGACCAACACATTGGGTTAGCGGGGCAGGGCCTTCGGGACACGACGCGAATCGCTGCGAGCGACCCGGAACTCTGGGTGCAGATTCTGAGCGCCAACCGTTCTCCTGTTATTGAAGGTCTCGAGGCGCTCCAAGCCGATCTCGGGCAGCTGATTGAGGCGCTAAAGGACCCCGAACAGCAGGGGGCTCGGCGGCGTATCGCCGACCTACTCACCGCGGGGAACCGAGGGGTAGCTCGGATCCCGGGCAAGCACGGCAGCAGTGAACGATTCACCACCTTGACGGTGCTCATCGACGACCGGCCCGGCCAATTGGCAGCCCTGCTCACCTTGCTTGGAGAATTGGGCATTAACATGGAAGACTTGCGCCTTGAGCATTCGCCTGGCGCACAAATTGGTTTTGCTGAGATCGCGGTGCTGCCCGAGGTGGCTGAGCGCGCGATTGCAGATCTCAAAGAGCGCGGATGGAGAACGCTGTGAGCCCAAGCATGCTTGTTGCGATCGATGGACCCGCCGGGAGCGGTAAATCGAGCGTATCCCGGGCCGCTGCTGAACAGCTTGGTTTTGGCATTCTCGATACTGGAGCCGCCTACCGTGCACTTGCCTGGGCTGCGATGGAATCAGGTATGAACCTCGACGATGAAGAGCAGATTCTTGCGCTGCTTGATCGTTGGCAGTATCGGATTACCTTGCTTGGTGAGCAGGAAGTGACCGTAGCGTTTTCGGATGCTGCGCGGGCAACCGATGTCACCGCGCTCATCCGCACTCCCGAGTTGAGTGCTCAAGTGAGTCGAGTTTCTCAGCATCCAGTGGTGCGGGAACGACTGAATGCAATGTTCCGTGATCTCGTTGCGACGTCGGGTTTGCCCGGTGTGGTAATCGAGGGTCGTGACATCACTACGGTGGTTGCTCCATCAGCTCCCGTGCGCATCCTGATGACGGCGTCCCCTTCTGTGCGCGCTGCGCGCCGAGCAGGGGAGCTGAGCGGGCTGACCCGCGAGCAGGTGCTCGCCGACATCGAGGCCCGCGACGCAAAGGACACGCTAGTCGTGGACTTTATGAACCCCGCACCCGGGGTGACGCTCGTAGACACGAGCGATCTAAACTTTGAACAGTCGGTGCAGGCTGTAATCGATATTGTGCACGCGGTACAGGCCGCCGCACAGGCAGCAGAGAAGAGCTGAATATGAGTACCGAGCAACATGACCAGGGTGCCGCGCAGGCCCCCGAAGAGGGCTTCGACCTCTCGACCGTCGACCCCAGTGAGATCATTGCTGGCGAGGGCTTCGACGCCTCATCTGAGAATTTTGATGGTGAAGTTACCGACGAAGAGCGCTTGCGTGCTATGCGCTCAAACCTTGATGGCTTTGAGCTTGAGGAGGAGGACGTACAGATCCTCGGCGAAGACGGGGAGTTCCTAGGCTTCCTGCAGCCTGAGGCAGAAGCACTGCCCGTTATCGCGATCGTTGGTCGCCCGAATGTTGGAAAGTCGGCACTCGTCAACCGTATCCTCGGTCGACGCGAGGCTGTCGTCGAAGATGTGCCTGGCGTAACCCGAGACCGCGTGAGCTACCCGGCCGAGTGGTCGGGCAAGCGGTTCACCCTCGTTGACACTGGCGGGTGGGAGCCCGACGCTCGCGGCATTGACGCATCCGTTGCCGCACAGGCAGAGGTTGCGATTGAGCTCTGCGATGTCGTCATGTTTGTGGTCGACTCAAAGGTCGGCGCAACCGCGACCGACGAGCGAGTAGTGCAGTTGTTGCGTCGTACGAAGAAGCCGGTGTTTCTCGTGGCGAACAAAGTCGACGATGTGATCCAGGAGCCCGCGGTCGCGGCCCTGTGGTCGCTCGGCCTGGGTGAGCCTTGGCCGGTGTCGGCGCTGCACGGGCGAGGCACCGCTGATCTGCTTGACGCAGTACTCAAGGTGTTGCCCGACGAATCTGCTGTTGCGAAGCCCGTACTCGGCGGCCCCCGCCGTGTTGCGCTGCTTGGCCGACCAAACGTAGGTAAGTCGAGCCTGCTCAATAAGGCTGCTGGTGAAGAGCGTGTTGTGGTGAACGACCTCGCTGGTACGACCCGTGACCCGGTTGACGAGCAGGTCGAGATCGCTGGCCGTGTGTGGACGTTCGTTGATACCGCTGGTATTCGCCGCCGCGTGCACCTGCAGCAGGGTGCAGACTTCTATGCTTCGCTTCGTACCGCAGCAGCGCTGGAGAAGGCAGAAGTTGCGGTCGTGCTCTTCGACGTAACTCAGCCGATTAGTGACCAGGACCTGCGTATCGTTGATCTGGTGCTTGAGTCTGGCCGCGCGCTAGTTCTCGCGTTCAATAAGTGGGATCTGCTTGACGACGATCGCCGCCGCTATCTTGAGCGCGAGATCGAGCAAGACCTCGCCCATGTAACTTGGGCGCCCCGTGTAAACCTTTCTGCCCGGACAGGCCGCCACCTTGAGAAGCTCGTTCCAGCGCTTGAGACGGCACTCGAGGCATGGGACACCCGTATCCCGACTGGTAAGCTCAACGCGTTCATCGCTGAGCTTGTGCAGGAGCACCCACACCCTCTCCGTGGGGGGAAGCAGCCACGGATTCTGTTCGGCACGCAGGTGCAGAACCGCCCGCCGACATTTGTGCTCTTCACGACCGGGTTCCTCGACCCAGGTTATCGCCGCTTCATTCAGCGCCGCTTGCGTGAGACCTATGGTTTCGAGGGCACCCCGATCGTGCTCAACATGCGCATCCGTGAGAAAAGAGAACGGCGCTAGCCGTACTCTTTTTCTCAGGAACAGCCATTTCTGGCTGTTCCTAGGATGCGGCGTAACCGTCCTCGGTTACGCTGAGTACAGCGGAGCTGTTCCGTAAACTCTCCGAGAAAAGCGCGAACGGCGATAGCCGCTCGCACTTTTCCAGAAAGGCCATTTCTGGCCTTTCTGAGGATGCGGCGCGAGCCTCTGGATCGCGCTGAGAACGGCGTACGCCGTTCCAAAACCACTCCGTGAGAAGCGCCAGAGAAATATGGCTCTTATAGTTGAACTATGACCGAGGAGCAACCATGCTCAGCAAACGCGAAGTCGCCCAGCGGCTCGATATCCCTCTTGAGATGGCGAGTCGGCACGGTATCCCGAATCGCATGAGTGCGGAAGAGTTCGCTGAGCTCGACTCGAATCCGCCTGCTTGGCTTGTACAATCGCGAGCAAATCGCAGGCCTGGTGGGCGCCCCGTCTGGGTGACTCTCAGCTGTAACGTGTGCGGGTTCACGGAAACGTTGCGGCCCAAGAAGTGGTGGCCTGAGTTTACCTATCTCAGTTGCTATGATCACTCACCCTCCGATCTGCCGCACCAACCGCGGGCTTCCATCGCCAGGAAGTACATGGCGTAGGTGACCGTTTCGTGGGCCTCGTCGACAGCGAGGAATAGATGGCGGTGCCTGACCGGGGGTTTACGCGCCTCGAACGCAGTATCGATCGTGCGGCCGCGCGGATCCTCGCCCGCAAACCAGCGAGCGGTGCTCGCGCATTCTTCATCGAGTGCGTGGTCTTTCTGCTCAAGCAGGCCTGGGCATGCATTTTCGGTGGGATGCTGCTCGTTGTCATTGTTGCAGCGCGTCTTTGGTACCCCGACGATGCACTGCTTGCCCGCAACGACGCACTCACGATTGCTGCCGTACTGATCCAAATCGGCATGCTCGTGTTTCGGCTGGAGAGCGGGCGCGAACTGTGGGTCATCGTACTCTTCCATATCACTGGAACGGCGATGGAACTCTTCAAGACCGACGTGGGCTCGTGGAGCTACGAGGCCGATGGCCTGCTGAGAATCGGTGCGGTGCCACTCTTCAGCGGGTTTATGTATGCGGCGGTTGGTTCGTACATGGTGCGCGTCTACCGGCTACACGATCTGCGCTTTGCGCGTTACCCAAAGATCTGGATGACCACCATTCTTGCCGCAGCTATCTACGCGAACTTTTTCACGCACCACTTCATCGTCGACTTGCGATGGGTGCTCATTGCGCTCGTTGTGCTGCTCTGGTGGCGCACATCAATGCACTTCAGAATCTGGCGAGTCACCCTGAGCGCCCCGCAACTGCTTGTGTTCGCCGGTGTCGCGACCTTCATCTGGATCGCCGAGAACATCGCAACCTGGGCTGGCGCGTGGCTCTACCCCCACCAAGAGGGCGGTTGGGAACTGGTCTCGCCGCAGAAATTGGTCTCGTGGTTCCTACTGATGATCATTTCGGTGGTCATGGTCACCTGGGTGTACCCACCAAAGCCACCAACGGTTGAGGATCAGTAACACGGCAGCGACTCACGCTGAGCCGCTGAGCTACTGAGCTCGGCAGATTGTGTGTGCCATCCATGGGCACGCCAGTTGGGGGTTCGGTTCACTATTCGTGGGCAGCAACCGGCTCTATCTGACTCTCGGAGTCAACCTGGCCCAGTTCAGATGATGCGCGGCGCTTTCGGCCGATCAATGCCAGCATCGGGAAGAGCAGGACGCTGAGCATGCCGGCGCCAACGAGCGCGGCGGCGATGTGCTCGTCGAGTACGCCTGCATCCGTGCCGATCTTTGTGATTGCTATGACAAGTGGAAGTGTCGTCGCGGTAAACGCTCCGAGGAGAAAATCCACACCGAGTGCGACCGCGAGCGCGACGAGGGCTGCCATAAGGCAAATGACGAAGCGGATTGCGAATTGCCCGCTCGTATGCAGGGTGGCACTGACCATCCGCTGTAGCCACTGTCGTTGCCCTTTTGCGGCGGCGAGAAATGCAAGCGCTGCAACGCCGAGGAATAGGAGCAGGGTGAGTACGCCAACCATGGGCTGCCTCCCGCTGAGGAATACGGAGATCGCAACGAGAGGGGCAAACTCGCCGACGGCTCCAGCAGCGCTGATCGTGCTGCCCAAGCGGCCGCGGTTCAGCCCTGCATCACGAAGAATCGGAGTGATCGTGCCGAGTGCGGTACCAGTCAGAGCAATCGCGATGATCGCTGCCGACTGCAAGGTATCCGTAATGAGTGAGGCTGCTGCAACCGCAAGTAGAGCAGAAATGAACCAGCCGCCCGCAGCGCGACGCCCGGTAACGCCCCGCACTGAGCAGAGGAGCGATCACCGCAGCAAGCGGGACTATGAGAATTGCCGAGTCCATTCACACATCCTATTGAGCAGAGAGTGTCGCCTCGGGGCAATCGGGGCAAGCGGATCAAGCAAGGCCGTCGAGGCGGCTCAGCAAGGAGCCTGCGGCCTGCAGTTCAACGAGCACACATTGGTTCGGGCGCGATAGTGTTTGAGTATCAGCGATACGATCTGCACCGCCGACCTCTATGACGAGCGCGGTGAAGAACTCCAGTCCGTGAGTACACAATTTTTGAACCTGGGCGGGTACAGCTCGTTCTCTGGGCCGGTGCGCACTGTGAGCTGCTACCGGGATAACGCGTTGCTGAAATCGATTCTTGGCACACCCGGCGACGGTGCCGTGCTCGTCATCGATGGTGGCGGGGCACTCAAGAGTGCCCTAGTTGGCGACATCATCGCGCAGCTTGGCGTCGATAACGGTTGGGCTGGGATCGTCGTGAACGGAGTCATTCGAGACCGTCTCGTCATCGGTACGCTGCCGATCGGCCTCAAAGCGCTTGGTTCGAACCCACAGAAATCGAGCAAGACTGGTGCAGGTGAGGCTGACGTATCAGTGAGCTTCGGGGGAGTGACCTTCCGTCCTGGTGCGATGCTGTTTAGCGACGAGGATGGCATTCTCGTAGAGAACTAGCCCGAGGTTCTGCGCGTTGGAAAGCCCCAACTAGCGCACAATGCCTCGACAGGTTTCAACGAGCTCAAAGGAGAGCCACTTGCGCATGAAGGTCCTGACTCCGTTTCTGCCGTACATGGCGATCTCAGCGGTGCACTGCGTACTGATTATCTTCCAATTGCCGGGCCGAGGCTTTGAGACGAAGCAGCTGCTGATGCCGGCGCTCGCAGTTGCTGCGGTCTGGTCCATGTGGCGGGTACGTCCGTGGCCGCGCCGGACGATGGTACTGGTGCTCATCGCGCTGGCCGCATCCTGGATAGGTGACGGTGCAGGCCTCATCTTTCCAGCTCTCCCGACGCTACCGGTGATGATCCTGTTCTTCGCGATCGCACACCTCGCGTACATTGTGCTTTTTTGGCGCGCGCCCGATCTGACCGCCGCGAAGAGAATGCCGCTATGGGCGCTCGTCTACGTGGGCTGGTGGGTTGCCACGCTCGCGCTGGTGGGCCCACACGCCGGGGTGCTGCTGATTCCCCTCGCGATCTATGGCATCGTGCTGGGACTTACCGCAGCTCTGTCACCGAGGCTCGGTAGCACCGTTGCGTGGGGCGGCGCGTTCTTTCTAGTGTCAGACACGTTCATCGCCCTGAAAGAGTTCATGGGCTTGCCACAGTTGGTGAGCGATCTCGTCATCATGCCGACATACACGCTTGGTCAGGGACTCATCGTGTTTGGGGTGATCGTGTTACTGCATGAGCGCGGTGGATCCCCAAATACAAATCAGTCGCACTCGTTGACGAACAGCTAGCGCTCGACAAGGATGAGGCGCCCCTCGGCGATGAGGTGCTCGGTCGCTGTGTGATCCTTGCCAAAAATTGGAAGAAGCAGCGGCCAACTGGCGCCAAATCCAGGGTGCAAGTTGAAACTTTCGACCTTGTCGAGAGCAATCCACTCGAGGGCGTTGCTCTCGGGGTCGGTGATCTCGGGCTCGAACGGGCGAATCACATCGGCGATGATCGTCGTGTACGTCCACCCACCGCGGTCAATAACGTAGGCATAGCGAGGGAGCACGGCGTCGTACGGAACTGCGGCCTCCTCGTGAGACTCTCTGACCGCAGCGTCTACGGCAGACTCGCCCTCGTGCCGTGCCCCGCCAGGGATACCCCAGGTGTCACCGTGATCGCTCCAGCTCACGCGGTGCTGCAACAAAATGCCGCGTTCAGGGTCGTGGGCCAACAGGCCAGCCGCACCGAAGCGACCCCAGTAGCGCCCGCCGTCTGCTGCTACGACCCAGGCGTCGCCGGGGTTTCTGAGATCGCTCATGTTTCCAGGCTATTGCATCGTGACCGTGAGGGTGCGGTCAGATATCTGCTAATATATGAAGGTTGCCGTCTAACGGCCGCGGAATAGAGAGAGCAGCAGCATCCCGCTGTGTGCGCCGCGCAACGAACAAAGGAGAATACATATGTCACTTGCACCCGAGGTGAAGACGGCCATCGTTGAAGAGTACGCAACCAAGCCGGGCGACACTGGTTCTCCCGAAGTTCAGGTTGCAATTCTCACCAAGCGCATCAAAGACCTGACCGAGCACCTGAAGGAGCACAAGCACGACCACCACTCGCGTCGCGGCCTGCTTCTGATGGTTGGTCAGCGTCGCCGCCTGCTCGGATACCTGCAGAACGTCGATATCACTCGCTACCGTACGCTCATCGAGCGCCTGGGTCTTCGCCGCTAATCGAAGACCACGGTCAGCGTGGGTTGGTGCGAAGCCCAGGCTTCGTACCCGCCGCTCATCGATTTCGCAGTATCGCGCAGGTCGAACCGACTTCACGCTCTGAGCGCCGCCTCTCCTTCGGGAGGGCGGCGCTTTTGCGTTCTGTGCTCTTGGTTCAGCAAGCAAAGCGGTAGCATGTCAAAGTGACCTCCACCCGTCGTTCCCTGCTGCCTTGGGTGGTCTGGATCGTCGCTGCGGCCGCCTATTCCGTAGCGATTATGAATCGTTCCTCGCTCGCGTCGTTGGGGCCAATCGCACAGACTCATTTTGGCATTGACGCGACGACGCTCTCCGCGTTCGCGGTGATCCAGCTTGTTGTCTACGCATCGATGCAAATACCTGTTGGCGTATTGCTGGATCGCTTCGGCCCGACCGTGATGATACTCACGGGCGGCATGCTGATGATGCTCGGGCAAGTCGCCATGGCGACCGTGCAAAACGTCGATCTTGCAATTCTTGCCAGGGTACTCGTCGGGGTCGGCGATGCTTGCACTTTCATTAGCGTGATTCGGATGCTGCCCGAGTGGTTCTCTGTGCGGCATCTCCCGACACTCGGGCAGATGACCGGGCTTATCGGTCAGACCGGTCAGCTGGTTTCGGTGATCCCACTCGCGATTTTTGTTGATGTGTATGGATGGACTAGTGGCTTTATCGGAGTGGCCGCAGTGGGCTTGCTCGTTTCAATCCTCGGTGTCTTTGTACTTCGTGACGGTCCGGGTCGTGGCACGGTAATTGAGAGGGTTTTGGGGCGCGCAGGGGCGGTGACGCGGCGTTCTGGTTCGCTGGGCCAGTACGACAACACTGCAACGCTGGCGGCGGTTGCGCCGCCAGCCACTTCGATGCTTCCGGTTATCGGGCAGGAGCAGCTAGCCGGAGGCGGAGCGTCCAAAGCAAGAAGGCCAGTTCCTGGTCTTTTGGCTTGGCGTAACGCGAGGCGACTGTTGAGCCTTCCGGGTGTTCGGCTCGCATATTGGGTGCATTTCGTGTCACCATTTTCATCGACTGCATTCCTGCTGCTCTGGGGCACACCGTTTTTGACGGGAGGTGTCGGCCTCAGTCAGGCTGCTGCCGGAGGTCTGCTCAGCCTGACCGTTGTCTCTGGGATGATCGCAGGGTTGGTGCTTGGTCCGATCAGCTCCCGCTTTGCTGAAAAGCGGGTAATAATCAACCTCGGAACAGTTGTCGTGATGTTTCTTACCTGGATGCTGGTGCTTTTGACGCCGGGGACCCCTCCGGTGTGGTTGGTCACAGTGCTGATGATTGTGATCGCGCTGGGCGGGCCCGCTTCAATGATCGCTTTCGAAGTTGGTCGGTCGCACACGCCGCGCAGCTTCGCTGGGTTTGGTACCGGGCCCGTGAACACCGCTGGATTTACCGCGACACTGCTAGTAATCTTCCTTATCGGGCTTGCCCTTGACCTTCAGGGAGCAGGATCGCCCGAGCTCTAGTCGCTTCCCGCATTCAAGTGGGCGTTCGCCGTGCAGATTCCATTCTGGGCGCTAGGGATCACGATGGTTCTAGTGGAGTTCCGCAAGACCAATCGCTGGATGAAAGAGAATCGGCGAACGATTCGTTGAGATGCGTCCGGTCACGCAGTTTTGTGTGTAATCGTGCGCAGCGCGGCTTGAGTGGTGTCTGGGGGAGTCGTTAGTCCCTGCGATCGGCGCTGTGGCGGGCCCGCGCTGTAACTAAATCACGTAGAAGTCAGCTTGATCGGGGCGTTCGGCAAAGGGGCGCGCCACTGCGCGGGCGGCTTTCTGCTGGAATTCCCGTCATCGTGGTCCAGGGCTCGGAGGACCGGACAACCACCGCATTGGCGCCGACGGCGCTGTCGTGGCCGATCTCAATGTTGCCGAAGTAGCTTTGCACCAGCGCCAAGCACGACCCGGTCCCCGACAGTGGGGTGGCGTTTGCCTCCATGGTGCCCGGTGCCACCAAGCGTCACAGCGTGGTAGATGAGCACTACTCGTCACCAACAACCGCGGTATCACCGATAACAACTCCCATCCCGTGATGAATGAAGACACGGCGATGAAGTGTGGCCCCGGGGTGTATCTCGATCCCAGTGAAGAAGCGAACGAACTGTGAAATGGCTCGGGGCAGGAAGCGTAGGCCGCGACGCCAAAGACGGTGCGAGAAATGGTGCCACCATACAGCGTGCAAGCCTGAATACAGGAAAAATACTTGGGTTGAATTTCGTTGCAGCAGGGTCGTGCTTTCGTGCCGAAGCGATGTCTTCGAGGATCCGAGTGAACCCGGCCAATTGCTTCACCTTTCCAAGGAAAATGCTAAGTGTAAATGTGCCTGTGGGGTAACTGGCGACGACTTCAGGCGCGTTTTGGGTCGGAGTGCATGCCTCGCTCCGACCCAAAATATAACCTCACCTGGTCCGGTCTTATTCCTTTAGACTTCGAGGTCTTCGTACAGGAGCCCTGAGAAGTAGCGCTCACCGAAATGGGGAATGATCACGACGATCTTCTTTGCCAGCATTTTCGGGACGGGAAGCAACTTTGGTCGCGGCCCACACTGCGGCACCGCCAGAGATTCCAGCAAGAATACCTTCGTCAGTGCCAAGAGCCAGTGCCTTCGAGACCGAGTCGGCAAGAGCGACATCAATTACTTCGTCATATACGTCGCGGTCGAGAACGTCAGGAATAAAGTTTGCGCCAAGCCCCTGGATTTTGTGAGGACGAGCCTGGCCTCCTGAGAGGATGGGGGAGTCGACTGGCTCGACGGCGATGACCTTTACCTCTGGGTTTTGTGATTTCAGGTAACCGCCGGCGCCTGTGATGGTACCGCCAGTGCCGATGCCGGCAACAAAAATATCAACCTGGCCGTCGGTGTCGTTCCAGATTTCGGGCCCAGTTGTGCTGTGGTGGATGGCAGGGTTTGCTGCATTGCCAAACTGGTTTGCGAGGATCGCGCCCGGCGTCTGCTGAACAAGCTCCTCAGCCTTCGCGACAGCGCCCTTCATTCCGAGAGGGCCTTCAGTCAAGACAATCTCCGCTCCGTATGCTTTGAGCATCTTGCGACGCTCGATGCTCATAGTTTCGGGCATCGTGAGGATCACCTTGTAGCCTCGGGCTGCGCCGACGAAAGCGAGGGCGATGCCTCTGTTTCCGCTCGTCCCTTCGACGATGGTGCCACCGGGTTTCAGCTCGCCCGACTTTTCTGCGGCATCGATAATGGCGATCCCGATACGGTCCTTGACGGAACCTGCGGGGTTGTAGAACTCAAGCTTTGCGTAGACTTCGGCACCTGTGCCCGAGACGCGATTCAATCGAACCAGTGGAGTGTTTCCGAATGCCTCGGTGATGTTGCTGAACGTACGTGCCATGGCGGCCGGCGCCCCTTTCCTGTGATGGGTTTCGTTGGAATGTGTTGTGAACTCCCAACAGGATCATATCGTAAGGTTATTGAATGCTTCACCACAGGTTATGTATGTGACGACTTGTTTCAAGCTGCAGCCCCTGTTTGCGGAGAGGAGCTGCTCAAGGAGGGCGCCGCACGGTTCTCACCCTTGGCTTTATCGCGCGCTGCTGGCGTCAGCGGTCACGCGGTAGTGTAGGTGAGTGACTGAGCAAGCAACAATCGCCGAAACCCTAACCGTGATTTCGGACATGCTTGCTGCTGCCGGTATCGAATCTGAGGCGGATGCAGAGCTATTGCTCGCTCATGTGCTGCAGGAGTCGAGGGGTCGTGTACAGGCGCTTTCGATCATGGGTCGATCAATTTCGTCCGAGGATCACCAGGCCGTGATGCGGCTTGCCGAAGATCGTGCGAGCCGGATCCCGCTGCAGCACCTCACTGGCCGTGCAGCCTTTCGCAGCATCGAGCTTGAGGTGGGGCCGGGGGTCTTCGTGCCGCGGCCCGAAACTGAGACGGTCGCGCAGTTTGCGATTGATGCGCTTTCTGCGGTGCCGACGGTAGACGGTGGGGAAAGCCCTATAGCCCTCGACCTTTGCACAGGTAGCGGAGCAATCGCACTGGCGCTTGCGAATGAGGTGACGAGTGCCCGGGTGTGGGCGGTTGAGAAGAGCCCAGAAGCGCACGCATGGGCGAGCCGGAACATAGGCAACCTCGGTGATGGTCGTGTGCAGCTCCTATTGGGCGACATCGCCGATTCGCGCGACATGCTTGGGGATTTGCTGGGCCGAGTACATGTGTTGGTCTCGAACCCTCCGTATGTTCCCACTGGCATGATTCCTCGAGACCCAGAAGTTCGAGACCACGATCCGGAACTTGCGCTCTACGGCGGCGCCGATGGCCTCGACCTCGTGCGAGTAATCAGTAAGGTGGGGCTCGATTTTGTGGTACCCGGTGGAGCGCTGGTGCTTGAACATGCTGAGCTCCAGGGAACTGCAATCCGTGCGCTCCTTGCCGCGGACGGTTGGCGGATGCCTGCGACTCATCAAGATCTGACGCTACGGGATCGCGTGACAACTGCGGTGCGGGCCTAGGCGCTAAGAACTATGCAGACCCGCCCTCGGGCTTTGTTCATGGCTGGGAAGAGTAAAGTTAATGGCTATGGCCGAAGTCTTTGATTGTAGCGACAGCATGCAGCTCCTCGCGGCAGCTCGTGCTGCCCGGCAGGCGCTTGGCCGGGGCGATCTTGCGGTGCTCCCGACAGACACCGTCTACGGGATCGCTGCGGATGCGTTTACGCCAGAAGCGGTGGATCGCCTCCTCATTGCTAAGGGCCGTGGGCGGCAGTCCCCACCTCCGGTGCTGGTGGCCGACGTCGCCACTTTGGGTGCGCTTGCGGCCCACGTCACTGACCCGGTTCGCGCTATGGCTGAGGCATTTTGGCCGGGGCCGCTGACAATTGTGGTTGAAGCGAATCCTGGGCTGAGTTGGGATCTTGGTGATACGGGTGGCACGGTCGCCCTTCGAATTCCGAATCACCCACTGACTCTTGAGCTGCTGCGCGAAACCGGCCCACTCGCGGTGTCGAGCGCAAACAGAACCGGTGAGCCTGCGGCAAAGAGTATTGATGAAGCACAGGGGATGCTTGGAGACTCAGTCTCGGTATATCTCGACGCTGGTGAGGTCTCGGGAGACGGTGCAGCCTCTACGATCGTTGACGCAACCGCTATTACCAATGCTGGTGGTGTACTGCGGATACTGCGCGACGGCGGGGTGAGTCGTGAAGCACTTGCGGAGCTGCTGCCAACGGTCACGGTTCTTGGCATTGGTGAAGCAGTTCACTCTTCGGAGGTACACGAGGCCTCGAACTCTGCAGCTGTGACCGATGACGTTGCCCCGGTCGGCCCCGACGCTGGAGTAGATCCCGTAGAGGGGTAACATGCTTCCCTTTCTCCTAGTCGCGCTGATTGCTGCGGTTGTGACCGCAGTTTGCTCAGCCGGAGTGCTGCGGCTCAGCAGACGGTTTCGGCTAGCACCAGAAGTGCGAGAGAGAGACGTGCACAAGCAGCCGACTCCTCGACTGGGCGGGGTCGCAATGTTTGTGGGGATCCTCGTCGCCCTCATTTTTGCCGGGACCATAGGGCCATTTGCCTCCGTGTTTGGAAGCAGAACGCAACTCTGGGTGCTCCTTGGGGCGTGTGCGCTTATTGCGATTGTTGGGGTGCTCGACGATTTGCTCGACCTCGACTGGATGGTGAAGCTCGGGGCTCAGCTTGCCGCGGCGGGGATCCTTGCTTGGAACGGCGCCCAGATTATTTCCCTTCCATTCGGAGACACGCTCATTGTCGGTTCGCCGACCGTGAATTTCATACTGACGGTGTTCTTGATCACCCTCGTCATGAATGCGGTGAACTTTGTCGACGGTCTTGACGGTCTGGTAGCGGGCGTCGCAATTATTTCTAATGCGGCGTTCTTTATTTATACGCAGCTCCTGACTGAGCAGGTTGGCGCCGACCCCTCTATTACGCTTGCAGCGCTCATCGCGGCGGTAGTTGTAGGAATCTCAGTCGGGTTCTTGCCGTTTAACTGGCACCGAGCGCGAATGTTCATGGGGGATACGGGCGCACTGTTGATCGGCCTGTTAATGGCAACTTCGACGGTTTCGGTAACCGGGCAGCTGAACCCCGCGCAATTGGACCAGAAGCTCGTGTTGGCGAGTTATATCCCGATCATCCTTCCGATCGCGGTACTGGCCATGCCACTCGCGGACTTCACGCTTGCGGTTTTCCGGCGTCTACTCGCAGGCAAGAGCCCGTTTGAAGCTGATCGCCGCCACCTGCATCACCGGCTGCTAGATATGGGCCACTCGCCGCTGCAGGCGGTAATGATCTTTTATCTTTGGACCGCGATGGTGTCGCTTGCTTGCTTGCTTGTGTTTGTGACGCAAAGCTTCTTTTGGCCAGGTTTTGTGGTTGTTGCAGGGGGAGTGATTTGTTTGGTCGTCACGCTCACACCGATGGTGCGGGTGCGCGATTGGCTAGGACAAAGAGGATTGCTACGGTTGACTGGTGCATCAAAAGGTGTGCCAACCGATGAGAGGATACTGAGTGACTGACGAGACTACGCAGGCCGAGGCAAACGAGCCTGGGGTGCCGAGCGAGCCCGCTGGCCCCAGCATGCCAACATCTCAGCCTGTACTGCTGCGAGCACTCAAGTGGGGATTGGTTTCGACGCTCATCTTGCTTCTTGTGTGCGGAGGTATCGGTTATCTGATTGGGGGATTGCCGGGCATGTTCGGAGGCATGCTTGGGGCCGGCATCGCGGGGGTCTTCTTTGGGCTCACTATTGGAAGCATTGCGTTTGCAAATCGCTTCATCGAGAACCCAAATTACCTGGTGATCTTTTTCGTTATCGTTACGGGCGGCTGGCTGCTGAAATTTGTGCTCTTCATTGTGGCGGTGTTGATACTCCGTGATCAGGCTTGGCTAAACCCGCAGATCCTGTTCTTCTCGCTCGTTGCCGGGGTGCTTGTTTCCCTTGGGATCGATGCCTATGTGATGTTGAAGAGCCGCATTCCGATCATCGGAGATGTTCGCTAATTTGCTCCTATGGTTTCGCGTGAAGCGAAGTTCTTGATAGGATTAACTACGTTCCCTGCTGAGCTGCGCTGCGCTGTGCGTTTTCGCGTGTGTAGGCGGGGGTGCGACAATCGTTCGACGCCGTGCAGCTTTGTGCTGTACCCCGAATCAGGAGAATGGCGCTGTTTTCTAACGCTGTGCAACTCGTGACCCCGGTGTTTTTTGCTGCTGAGGGCAGTGGATTCCACCCCCCGTCGATCGCAGACTTCTTTCCCGAAGTAGTGCTTTTCGAGGGCACACCCTTCGCAATGAACCGCATCATGATCATTCGCGTGATCATGACGGTGCTATTGCTCGTGCTGTTCTGGTTGGGTACCCGCAAGATGCGAGTAATTCCGACACGCGGACAGTCGCTCACCGAGATGGCTCTCGACTTCGTGCGCATCAACATCGCTGAAGATCTACTCGGCAAGGTCGACGGACGTCGTTTCCTTCCGATCTTGATTTCGATCTTCTTCACGATCCTGTCGTTCAACATCACGGGCATCATCCCCGGCTTCAACATTGGCGTCTCGGCGGTTATCGGCTTGCCGCTGGTACTCGCAGCGGTTGCATATGCGACCTTTATCTACGCTGGTGTGAAGAAGAGCCCGAAGAACTTCTTCAAGAACTCGCTGTTCCCCTCTGGTGTGCCGTGGCCGCTCTACGTCATCGTTACGCCGATCGAGTTCTTCTCGACCTTCGTTCTTCGTCCGGTCACGCTGACACTGCGTCTCCTGATGAACCTGATCGTTGGCCACCTGCTGCTCGTACTGTTCTTCAGTGCGACCAACTTCTTCCTCCTTGAGGGCGAGGGGCTGTTCAAGCTCTTCGGTGTCGGCACGTTTGTGGTCGGCTTCGCGTTTACCCTCTTCGAGATTCTGGTGGCGTTCCTCCAGGCTTACATCTTCACTATTCTCACAGGCGTCTACATCCAGCTTGCGCTGGCTGAAGAGCACTAAAACCAAACCGGGTGCGGCGACCGTCGCATTCACCTACGGAAGGAAACACATAACGTGTCTGTTCTCGCAGAAGTTTCGGGAAGCATCTCGACCGTTGGCTACGGCCTCGCAGCTATTGGCCCGGCAATCGGCCTTGGCATTGTTGTCGGCAAGACCATCGAGGGCGTTGCTCGTCAGCCCGAGCTGGCCGGTCGTCTTCAGGTCCTGATGTGGATCGGTATCGCGTTCACCGAGGCGCTCGCGCTCATCGGTATCGCTACCCACTTCATCTTCCAGTAACCCCGAAACCTTTCTAAGTCTCGAAAGGGAGGCTCGATGAATAACGCAGTGATTCTCGCTGCCGAAGACAGCGCGGTACGTAACCCGCTGCTTCCTGAGACCTACGACATCGTATGGTCGGCGGTTGTCTTCGTCATCATCCTCGTCGCATTCTGGAAGGTATTCCTGCCGAAGCTGCAGGTTATGCTCGACGAGCGTGCAGCTGCGATCGAGGGCAATATCGCCAAGGCCGATGAGGCCCAGGCGAAGGCCGAAGCCGCCCTGCAGGAGTACACCGCTCAGCTCGCGGGTGCACGCCAAGAGGCCGGCGAGATCCGCGATTCCGCTCGTGCGGACGCGACCAAGATCGTAGCCAAGGCTAAGGATGATGCCACCACTGAAGCCGCGCGCATCGCGCAGACGGCCCAGACCCAGATTGAGGCGGAGCGTCAGAGCGCTGTTGTCTCGCTGCGTAAGGAAGTTGGCTCGCTCGCAATCGACCTCGCTTCAGGCGTGGTCGGAGAGCAGCTCACCGACGACAAGAAGGCATCGGCAATGGTCGACCGCTTCCTCGCAGATCTCGAGGCCTCAGAGAAGGCAGCGAACTAATGGGTAGCGCGTCACGCGAAGCGCTGGCGGCAGCGAAGGCAGCTCTCAGCGGCAGGCTCGGTAAGAGCGCCGGTGCTGAGTTGCTTTCGGCGTCTGCGCTGATCGATGGCTCGCCAGCACTCCTCGCGACATTTGCTGACGGTTCGACGGAAGGGGCCGCGAAGGCTCAGCTCGTCGATAAGTTGTTCGGTTCGATCTCAGCTGGCGCTCGTTCAGTGCTGTCAGCAGCGGTTGAGCAGTCTTGGTCGAACCCGGCCGAGCTGCTAGACGGTATCGAGCAGCTCGGGCTCCGCGCCGAGGCAGCAAACGACAGCAATCTCGCTGACGAACTGCTTGCCGCAGCCTCGACGGTCGACAGCAGCCATGAGCTTGAGCTCGTGCTTGGCAGCAAGCTAGGCGACACTCAGGCCAAGGTGCAGTTGGTTGAACGTCTGTTCACTGGCAAGCTTTCGCCAGCTGCGATTGGCATTGTGCGTCACCTCGTCGCGAACCCTCGCGGTCGTCGTCTCAGCCCCGCTCTCCGTGAGAGCGCACGCGTGGCAGCAGACCAGGGCGGCAGCGAACTCGCAACGGTGACTGTCGCTGCGCCCCTTTCCGGGGAGCAGCAGAGCCGCATCTCAAGCCTGCTTGAGAAGAACGCCGGGCGACCGGTGCGCGTGACCACCGTAATCGACCCTTCGTTGGTCGGCGGCGTTCGCATCCAAATCGGCGACGACGTGATCGACGGCAGCGTCCGCTCGCGTCTCGATGACCTTCGCCTGCAGCTCGCAGGTTAGCGACTTCACCCCGGGGCCCTTGCCTCGGACGAGAACAAGAGAGAACGAAATGGCAGAACTCACCATCAGCCCCGATGAGATTCGCGATGCGCTAAAAGACTTCGCGGCCTCTTACGAGCCCAAGAAGGCAGAAAAGACCGAGGTCGGCACCGTTATCGATGCTGCTGACGGTATCGCACACGTCGCGGGTCTCCCCGGCGTCATGGCGAACGAACTCGTGCGCTTCGCAGACGGTACCCTGGGCCTCGCTCAGAACCTGGAAGAGAACGAGATTGGCGTCGTCGTGCTCGGTGAGTTCACCGAAATCGCCGAAGGCCAGCCTGTTACCCGCACCGGCGAGGTACTCTCGGTTCCCGTGGGCGAGGGATACCTCGGCCGCGTAGTCAACCCGCTCGGCGAGCCGATCGACGGTCTTGGCGAAATCACTGGCATCGAGGGGCGTCGTGCACTCGAGCTGCAGGCACCCGGTGTGATGCAGCGTAAGTCAGTGCACGAGCCACTGCAGACTGGCATGAAGGCAATCGACGCGATGATCCCCGTTGGCCGTGGCCAGCGTCAGCTCATCATCGGTGACCGTCAGACCGGTAAGACCGCTCTTGCGATCGACACCATCATCAACCAGAAGGCAAACTGGGAGTCGGGCGACACCAACAAGCAGGTTCGCTGCATCTACGTTGCAATCGGCCAGAAGGGCTCGACCATCGCTTCGGTGAAGGGCGCGCTCGAGGACGCAGGCGCAATGGAGTACACCACAATCGTGGCTTCTCCCGCCTCTGACCCCGCAGGCTTTAAGTACCTTGCTCCGTACACCGGCTCGGCTATCGGCCAGCACTGGATGTACGACAGCAAGCACGTACTCATCATTTTTGATGATCTCTCGAAGCAGGCTGAAGCCTACCGTGCCGTTTCGCTGCTCCTCCGTCGCCCACCAGGGCGTGAAGCGTACCCCGGCGACGTCTTCTACTTGCACTCGCGTCTCCTCGAGCGTTGTGCAAAGCTGAGCGACGAGCTCGGTGCTGGTTCGATGACCGGTCTGCCGATCATTGAGACCAAGGCAAACGACGTTTCGGCATACATTCCGACCAACGTGATCTCGATCACCGACGGTCAGATCTTCCTGCAGTCTGACTTGTTCAACGCGAACCAGCGTCCTGCCGTCGACGTGGGCATCTCGGTGTCTCGCGTGGGTGGCGACGCTCAGGTGAAGTCGATCAAGAAGGTTTCGGGCACGTTGAAGCTCGAGCTCGCGCAGTACCGCGCGCTCGAGGCATTCGCAATGTTCGCGAGCGACCTGGATGCGGCTAGCCGCAAGCAGCTCGAGCGTGGCGCGCGCCTGACTGAGCTGCTGAAGCAGCCCCAGTACACACCGTTCCCGGTTGAGGATCAGACCGTTTCGATCTGGGCTGGCACTAACGGCTACCTCGATGATGTTCCCGTGGAAGACATCTTGCGCTTCGAGCGCGAGTTCCTCGACTACGTTGCGAACAACAGCGAGGCCCTGAAGACTCTGCGCGAGACCAACGTACTCGACGACGACACCGTCGCTTCGCTCGTGAAGAGCATCGATGCATTCAAGCTCGTGTTCCGCACTTCGACAGGTCAGACACTTGCTGAGCAGTTCGAAACGCTCGACGAGGCCGAGATTCAGCAGGAGCAGCTGGTAGTCAAGAAGTAGTTGGTGTAGGAGGAGCCCTTCGGGACTCCTCCTACACCCTCCACTTCACCAGCCAGCTAGCTCAACCAATACAGGAGAGACATGGGAGCGCAACTTCGGGTCTACCGGCAGAAGATTCGTTCTGCCCAGACGACCAAGAAGATCACCCGTGCGATGGAGCTGATCGCAGCCTCTCGCATTCAGAAGGCGAAGGCCCGCGTCGAGGCATCAACACCCTACGCGAATGCGATTACCCGCGCAGTTTCGGCCGTCGCCGTTCACTCGAAGACTGATCACCCGCTGCTTACCGAGGCCGAAACGGTCGAGCGCGCAGCGGTTGTCATCTTCACATCGGACCGCGGCCTCGCGGGCGCCTTCAACTCGCAGGTACTCCGCGAAGCTGAACAGCTGAGCGAATTGCTGCGTTCCGAAGGCAAAGAGATCTCGTACTACCTCATCGGGCGTAAGGCGCAGGGTTACTTCGCATTCCGTCATCGCGCTGCAGAGCGCATCTGGATGGGCGAAACCGAGAACCCAGTTTTCAGCACAGCAAAGGAAGTCAGCGATGAGCTGATCGCATCCTTTATTCGCCCAGCCGCAGAAGGCGGAGTGCAAGAGATTCACTTGGTACACAACCGTCTCATCAGCATGGTGAGTCAGGTTCCGCAGGTGATCCGACTGCTTCCGCTACAGATTGTCGAGGGCGAAGCAGAAGTCAACGAGCAGGCGCAGCCGCTGTACGAATTCGAGCCTGAGGCTGAAGTCGTACTCGACAAGCTACTTCCCGATTACATCGAGTCGCGCATTTTCAATGCGATGCTTGCATCGGCAGCAGCGAAGCACGCGGCAACGCAGAAGGCGATGAAGTCGGCAAGCGACAACGCCGACACGCTCATCCGCGACTACACCCGCCTTGCGAACAACGCACGCCAGGCTGAGATCACCCAGCAGATTTCCGAGATCGTGGGCGGCGCTGACGCGCTGGCCGGTTAATCACCCATACGAAGAGAGAGAAACAATGACCGAATCCGCAGAGGCCACCAAGACGGTCGCCGGGCGTATCGCTCGCGTCACCGGCCCCGTCGTTGACATCGAGTTCCCGCACGACGCGATCCCCGCCGTGTACAACGCACTCGAGACCGCTATCAACTTCGGCGAAGAGCCAGGAGGCCTTCACCCTCGTGCTCGAGGTTGCACAGCACCTCGGCGACAACCTGGTCCGCGCAATCGCGCTGAAGCCCACCGATGGACTGGTCCGTGGCCAGGAAGTCACCGACACCGGCAGCCCGATCACCGTTCCCGTTGGTGACATCACCAAGGGCAAGGTGTTTGACGTCACCGGAGACGTGCCCAACCTGCCCGACGGCGAGACCTTCGAAGCAACCGAGCGTTGGAGCATCCACCGCACGCCGCCCCCCTTCGATCAGCTCGAGTCGAAGACCCAGCTCTTCGAAACCGGCATCAAGGTCATCGATCTTCTGACCCCCTACGTGCTTGGTGGAAAGATCGGCCTCTTCGGCGGTGCAGGTGTGGGCAAGACCGTTCTCATCCAGGAAATGATCCAGCGTGTTGCGCAGGATCACGGCGGCGTATCAGTGTTCGCCGGTGTGGGCGAGCGTACCCGTGAGGGCAACGACCTTATCCATGAGATGGATGAGGCTGGCGTCTTCGACAAGACCGCACTGGTTTTCGGTCAGATGGATGAGCCGCCGGGGACGCGTCTGCGTGTTGCCCTCTCGGCACTGACCATGGCGGAATACTTCCGCGATGTGCAGAACCAGGACGTGCTGCTCTTCATCGACAACATCTTCCGTTTCACTCAGGCAGGTTCTGAGGTTTCGACCCTTCTTGGTCGTATGCCTTCGGCCGTGGGCTACCAGCCCAACCTGGCTGACGAGATGGGTATCCTGCAGGAGCGCATCACCTCGACCCGCGGTCACTCGATCACATCGCTGCAGGCAATTTACGTGCCCGCGGATGACTACACCGACCCGGCGCCGGCGACCACCTTCGCCCACCTCGACGCAACCACCGAGCTTTCGCGTGAAATTGCTTCGCAGGGCCTGTACCCGGCAGTGGACCCGCTAACCTCCACCTCGCGTATCCTCGACCCGCGTTACTTGGGTGCTGACCACTACCGCGT
Organism: Leucobacter sp.; assembly: GCA_034676385.1. Classification (GTDB taxonomy): domain Bacteria; phylum Actinomycetota; class Actinomycetes; order Actinomycetales; family Microbacteriaceae; genus Leucobacter. The sequence continues at coordinate 15,657 of JAUCCH010000002.1, read as the reverse complement.
GGCCACCACAGTGAAGCAGATCCTCCAGAAGAACAAGGAACTCCAGGAGATCATCGCGATCCTCGGTGTTGACGAGCTCTCTGAAGAAGACAGGATTACCGTTTCGCGTGCACGCCGCATCCAGCAGTTCCTTTCGCAGAACACCTACATGGCGAAGAAGTTCACCGGTGTTGAAGGTTTCAACCGTTCCGCTAAAGGACACCATCGAATCATTGACGCGATCGCTAAGGGCGAGTTCGACCACGTAGCCGAGCAGGCATTCTTCAACGTTGGCGCAATCTCCGACGTCGAAGAGAAGTGGGCAAAGATGCAGAAGGATATGGCCTAAGCCATGGCGCTGAACGTCAGCGTCGTCTCGGCGCATTCCGAGATCTGGAGCGGCGAAGCCACCCAGGTTATCGCGAAGACCGTCGAGGGCGAGATCGGTATCCTCAGTGGTCACGAGCCGCTGCTGGCGGTGCTCGCCAGCGGCGAGGTTCGTGTCACTACTGTCGGCGGTGAGAAGATCGTGGTTGATGCCGAAGACGGCTTCCTCTCGGTCGATCGTGACACCGCCACCATCGTTGCCGGGCAGGCAGCTCTGGTCTAAGGCAAATGCAACGTGTGTTGTTACCAGCCCAGCGGGTAGCAACTAGACACAAAGCACTTTGTTTGGACTAGCTCCTGCACAACAACATGCATATTTGCTGCCGCCCTCGGAAACTAAACGTTCCGGGGGCGGCAGCATTTTTGTCTCCGACTCGTTAGCCCACGAAGGAGTTCTTGGCGAAACGAGGATTCGCGTTCGAGACGCTCTGGTGGCGTTATCAGGCGACGAAGACTCCGCGGTAAAGGCTTTGAAGCTTGGTGCGAAAAACAGAGATGAGCTCGCACACAATCTCGCCCTCCACACCAGCGGGGCGACGCCTGCGATTGAGCGCTACACCGGCGTGCTCTATGACGCGCTCGACGCGGAAACCCTTGATCTTGAAGCGCGCGACTGGCTCACGAACAACGTCGCGGTACAGTCAGCACTGTTCGGCCTTCTTCGGTCTGAAGACGAGATTCCCGCATATCGCCTCTCTGGTTCATCACGGTTGCCCGAGCTTCGGTCTACTCTCAAACGCGTTTGGGCGGATGCTCACAGCGCCATCGATTGGGACAGCTTCGGATGGGTGCTGGACTTGCGCTCAAAAGACTATGTTGCACTCGCACCGATACCGCCGGGGCGAGGTGCTTGGTTACACGTCGTGCAGAGAAGCTCGAACGGTCAGGTTCGGGCACTCAACCACTTCAATAAAGCGGCAAAAGGCGATCTCGTTCGACGCCTGGCTTTGGCTGGGGTGCAGATTTCTGATGCAGACGAGTTCGTCGCCTGGGCTTCCGCGCAGGGCCTAGAGTCGGCTTTTGATCCTGACAATGGGGGAACTGACGCTCGTGACCGAGCTTGGTGCACCCACAACAGTCGCCAAGTAGCCCCGGCTTCTCAGTGACGTGCGTGCGCCAGGTCTGCGGCGCGCTAGGCTAAACATGTGTACTTAGGAGGGGCGCCGTGACTGTACGTGGCGAGAATGCAGTGCGGCGGCGCATCCGTACAGGTGTGGACTCAGATACTGAGGTAGTTCTATCTTGGTACGGTGCCACAGATGTGGGCCTTCGCCGGGAGGTGAACCAAGACAGCTATGTCAGCATCCCTCCGATGTTTGCGGTTGCCGATGGCATGGGCGGCCACGCCGCCGGCGAGATCGCGTCCGAGGCAGTGGTTCGCCGACTCGCAGAGCTGGGGGGCAAGAGCTGTGTGAGCCATTCCGACTTCGAGGCGGCACTTGATGACGCCATTGAAGACATCGAGCTGAATGTGGGTGAGACCGAGCTTGGCACCGGTACGACGGTGACTGGGCTGATCCTCGGCAGCGATGTTGAAGAACCCACCTGGACGGTATTCAATATCGGCGACTCGCGCGTGTACCAACTGTTTAAGGGTGCGTTCAGTCAACTGACAGTGGACCACTCTGTCGTGCAGCACCTGATCAATACCGGCCAGATCACTGCAGAAGAAGCTGAGATTCACCCGCACGCAAACGTGATTACGCGGGCAGTCGGGCTGGGGGAGGACCCCGTGGCTGACTACAGTCGTCTTGCGCTGATTCCCGGTCAGCGGCTGCTGATTTGCTCGGATGGGCTCACGAAAGAGCTTACCGATGTGGGCATTCAGCACTACCTTGGTGAGGCGGCGACCGCTCGCGAGGCCGCGGAGACACTTGTTTCTGCTGCTCTGGGCAACTTGGGTCGAGACAACGTCACGGTGCTCGTCATTGACGTGCATTCGGTGGGAGACCTGCACGACACTGTCGAAGTGCAGAAGCTGCCTGAAACAACGAACTAGTTCGCTTCACTGGTCGCTTCATACGGCAGCCTCGGTCGCAGAATCCACTCAGATGAGCAGTCCCTGCGACCGATGGCTGAGTGGCGTTAAGCTCTTTCGGCGGTGAACGCCTCGTCGAGCACACCTGCAACGAGTTCGATGAGCGCGTCGGTGAGCTGCAGCGAGGGCAGGAATCGAATGACATTGCCGTAGAGCCCCGCGCTGAGGAACAGTACCCCACGCTGCTGGGCGCGGGTGATCACACGGTTGACCAGCTTACGGCTCCCAGTGTCGGGCTCGAGCGTGCCGGGCTTCACGATCTCGATGGCGATCATGGCGCCAAGGCCACGAACTTCGGCGATGCACTTATGCTTCGAAGCGAGGTCACGCAACGCTCCGCCAAGGACCTTCTCGATGCGCTTGGCCTTCTCCAGTAGCCCGTCGCGTTCAATCTGCTCGAACACAGCGACACCTGCAGCGCAGGAGACCGGGTTGCCGCCGAAGGTGCCACCAAGCCCGCCTGGCACGGGGCTGTCCATGATCTCGGCCCGACCGGTGATACCCGAGAGGGGCAAGCCGCCAGCGATGGTCTTTGCGGTGAGAACGATATCTGGCTCGATGCGAAACTGCTCCGAAACGAAGACGGTGCCTGTGCGGGCGATACCGGACTGCACTTCGTCAGCAATGAACACGATGCCGTTCTCGCGGCACCACTGCTGCAGTGCTGGCAGGTAACCCTCCGCCGGGACGATGAACCCACCCTCTCCCTGGAGTGGTTCGACGATAAGACAAGCGAGATCTTCGGCGCCTGCGACCTTTTCCAGGTACGAGATCGTGCGTGCCGCCGCGTCAGTACCTGAAAGCCCGTCGTGCAGCGGGTATGAGTTCGGTGCCTTGTAGATATTGCCGATTCGAGGTCCGTACCCTTGGGCGTAGGGAGCAGCCTTGTAGTTCATGCTGCTGGTCAGGGCGGTGCGGCCGTGGTATGCCTGCTCCAACACAGCGATGCCAGGGCGTCCCGTGTGTCGACGCGCGATCTTGACCCCGTTTTCAACGGCCTCGGCGCCCGAGTTCATGAAGAACGTCTTGTAAGGCTGCTCAGGTGTGGAACCGGGAGCGTGCTTTGCGAGGTGCTCAGCGAGAGCGATATAGGGTTCGTACGGATTCATGCCGAATGCGGTATGGGTGACGAGGCCGACCTGCTCGCGCACTGCAGCTACCACCGCATCGTCAGTGTGGCCGACGGTCGTCACTCCGATACCGGCGCAAACGTCTACAAACTGGTTGCCATCGACGTCAACGAGGATCGAACCGTGCGCGCGCTCGATGTAGACAGGCAGCATATTGTGTGCACCGCGCGGCACGACTGACTCACGCCTCGCATGCAGTTCGCGGCTGCGGGGGCCAGGGATCTCGGTGAGAATCCGAGGTTCTTGAATGATTTCTGACGCGTCGTTGAGAGTAGCAATGCTCATGCCTCAAGCCTAGCCCTCAGCGTCGTCATCGGTTTTGTTTGCTTGGCCGTGGAATCGCGACAGGTTACGAGGGGCGGCGAGTATCTGCTCCAAGCTTTTCGAGGATCCTAGCCAGACGATTGGCCCTGACCGTTTCATTTGGGGCGGTCATCAGTGGGTGCAGAATCGAGTAGCGGCTAGAACTATTGAGCGCCGCGAACGCCGCCCCGGCAACGGGGGAGGCCGCGAGCGCTGCCGCAAGGTCGGCTGGCACCTCGGCAGTGGTGGCTCCGGCATAGGCACGATCCCACCGCCCATCCTGCTTCGCGCGCTCGATCTCGCTCATTCCACGATCGCGCATTCGGCCCTCTTCAATCAGCTTCTTGACCAATCCGATGTTGCGTTGCGACCACATGGAGGCCTTCCTGCGCGGGGTGAATCGCTGACGGAACAGGGCAGCATCGATGCTGCCCTTCTGGCCATCGATCCAACCGCTGCAAAGCGCCTCATCGAGCGCCTGTGGGTAGCTCAGTGAGGTCGGTTCGGTGGTGCCCTTCTTCGCGAGGACTAACCAGACCCCGTCAGACACGTGCTCGTTGGTATCGAGCCAGGCCCGCCACGCCGCCGCATCGGCGACGGTGAACAGTGGCGGAAGGTCGGAGGTCATGGGCCTATCGTACTGACCGCATTTGATGCACTACTAGTGAAACCGAGTAGTCGTTGATCTTGAGTTCCTACCAAAGTAGGATAAAAAGTATGAAACTAAGTGTGAGCTTGAGCGAGGCCGATGTGCTGGTTCTTGACCGCTACATCGAGTATTCCGGGGTGCGTTCGCGTTCAGCTGCGGTACAGCGTGCGATTGCCTTGCTTCGACATGCGGAACTTGCTGATGAGTATGAGTCAGCATTTGAAGAGTGGGAACAATCAGACGACCGAGTGCTGTGGGAGCCCGTAGCCGCCGATGGGCTGGGTCATGCGTCGAGGTGATATCTGTCTCGTAGACCTTGAGCCTGTGCGGGGAAGCGAGTCAAACAAGCAGCGACCAGCAATTATCGTGAGCAATGATCGCGCAAATGAAACTGCAGAGAATTTCTCTCGAGGTGTCATCACCGTCGTGCCGCTGACAAGCAATGTTGCACGTGTGCATTCCTTTCAAGTTCTTATCCGAGCCCGGGAAGCGGGACTGGCACGTGATTCCAAGGCCCAAGCTGAACAGCTCCGATCAGTGTCCGTTGAACGGATGGGCCCAAAGATTGGTCGGATACCGGCACATCGTATGATCGAGCTGGAAGACGCGATTCGCCTGCACTTGCAGCTGTGATCAGGTATTGGGTTTGAGGTGGAGCGCTAGTACCGCGAAGGCTCCGGAGTAGGGTTTCAGCATGAGTGACGCACACGAGTACAGGGTTGAGATCGAGTGGCTCGGCAACCGGGGCACCGGCACGAGCGGGTATCGTGAGTACGGTAGGCAGCTTGTCGTGCGCGCCGAGGGTAAATCGCATGAAATCGTGGGATCAGCAGACCGTACGTTTCACGGCGACGCTGAACGCTGGAACCCCGAAGACATGCTGGTCGCATCCCTTGCACAGTGCCACATGCTCTCCTACTTGCACATGGCTGTCCGTGATGGTGTCGTCGTCACTGCATACACGGATGAGGCGATGGGCACCATGGTGCAGCAAGGACTCGGTGGCTATTTCACGGAGGTAGTGTTGCGGCCCGTCGTGACGGTCGCTGACGCTTCTATGGTCGAGGCGGCATTCGCCGCACACAAGGGCGCGTACGAGAACTGTTTCATCGCGAACTCGGTGAACTTTCCGGTACGGCATGAGCCGACGATCCTCGTCACTGTGTAAATTACCAGCCCTTACTACACCCAAGTCGAAGAGGACTCGCATTAGATGGAAACGATTAGTGCAGTGCTGCGGAAGTCTGGCAGCCCCCGCTCGTACAAGGAAAGCAAACCAATCACGTTTGAGGAGCTTCAGCTTGACGCGCCGCGTGAGGGCGAGGTGTTGGTTCGTATCGAAGCTGCAGGCGTCTGCCATTCAGACCTTTCTGTCGTGAACGGCGACCGAGTGCGCCCGCTTCCGATGGCGCTTGGACATGAGGCAGCCGGAACCGTCGTGGAAACCGGTCCAAATGTTACAGGTCTCGAACCAGGTGATCACGTAGTGATGGTGTACGTGCCCTCCTGCGGGGAGTGCGTGTTCTGCGAGGACGGACAGCCTGCCCTGTGCGAGCGGGGTGCGGCTTCCAATGGGACCGGAGAATTGCTCTCTGGTGGGCGTAGGTTGCGTGATAGCTCAAGCGAGATACATCATCATCTTGGGGTGTCTGCCTTTGCTCAGTACGCGGTCGTGCATTACTCTTCTGCGATCAAGATCGACAAGGATGTCCCGTTTGACGTGGCCGCACTTTTCGGTTGCGCGATGTCGACCGGGTATGGTGCGGTAACAAGGACTGCCGGGGTCAGCTCCGGTGAGACCGTTGCGGTCATCGGGCTTGGTGGGGTAGGGCTCTCTGCGGTCATCGCCGCTCATGCGGTCGGCGCCTCTCGGGTGCTCGCGGTAGATCCGGTGCAGTCAAAGCGTGATCTCGCGCTTGAACTTGGTGCGACCGAAGCTGTGCACCCAGACGAACTGTTGGCGACCATCGAATCGAATTGGGAGCATCGCCCGCAGTGGGTCTTTGAGGCGGTCGGGTCTGGGCCGGTGCTTGAACAAGCATTCTTGATTACCGGAAGAGGCGGAACCACAGTCTCCATGGGACTCCCGCACCCGAGTGTCGAACTTCGGATCCCGGCGCTGACGATCATTGCCGAGTCGCGCACGGTGAAGGGATCCTATATGGGGTCGACCCGACCACAAACTGATATCCCAGCAATGGTAGATCTGTGGCGTGCAGGCAGTCTGCCCGTGGAAAAGCTCATTAGTTCGAGACGTAAGCTCACTGAGCTCAACGAAGCATTAGACGAGTTGGCCGAGGGAACCGCGATCCGGCAGATCCTCTTCCCCAATCAGGAGGTTGCAAGTTGAGCTTGCTGTGGAATCTTGACCGTAGCACGCTGCTGCAGTTAAGGCCCTCTGCCTTCGATACCTGATGAGTCGCGGATCTTCGTCGCAGAGCGCTAAAGAGGAAACAACGTAACAGGGACCTGGGTGACTGCCCCATCTCATAGAATGGAGATCATGCCCGTGACCCCTGAGAAAAGTCGTTCTTCATTACGACCCCGATCTTCTACGTAAACGATGCCCCGCACATTGGGCACGCCTACACCGAGGTGGCAACCGACGTCCTCGCAAGGTGGCACCGGCAGTCGGGTGACGACACATGGTTCCTCACCGGTACCGATGAACACGGCCAGAAAATTCTGCGCACTGCGACGGCCAATGGCGTCGAGCCCAAGGTATGGGCTGACAAGCTGGTTGAGACCGCCTGGAAGCCGCTGCTCGACACGATCAACATTTCGAACGACGACTTCATTCGTACAACCGAACCGCGACACGAAGCAGGCGTCGCGAAGTTCCTTCAGAAGCTCTACGACGACGGGCACGTGTATGCGGGCGAGTTCGAGGCTCTCTACTGCGTCGGTTGCGAAGAGTTTAAGCCGAAGAGTGAGATCGTCGACGGGGAGGGCGCGTTCGAGGGCGAGAAGGTCTGTGCGATCCACTCGAAACCTCTTGAACTGCTACAGGAGAAGAACTACTTCTTCAAGATGAGCGCGTTTCAGGATCGCCTGCTCGCGCTCTACCAAGATCGCCCCGACTTCGTGCAGCCCGCGAGTGCACGCAACGAGGTCATCGCATTTGTGCAGCAGGGTCTTGAAGATCTCTCGATTTCGCGCACCTCGTTCAACTGGGGCATCCCGATTCCTTGGGATAGCGCACACGTCACTTACGTCTGGTTTGACGCGCTGCTGAACTACGCAACAGCGACCGGCTACGGTGCAGACGAAGAGCAGTTTGCTCGTCGCTGGCCCGCCACACACATTGTAGGTAAGGACATCCTCCGGTTCCACGCGGTCATCTGGCCCGCAATGCTGATGGCGGCAGGCGTCGAGGTACCCGCGAATGTCTTCGCGCACGGCTGGCTGCTTGTCGGCGGCGAGAAGATGTCGAAGTCTAAGCTCACAGGTATCGCACCGAACGAGATTACCGACACGTTCGGCAGTGACGCATTCCGGTACTACTTCATGCGTGCGATCAGCTTTGGCCACGACGGCTCGTTCAGTTGGGAAGATCTTGCGGCTCGCTACCAAGCCGAGCTTGCGAACGGTTTCGGCAACTTGGCCAGCCGTGTGCTTGCGATGAACGCGAAATACTTTGGCAGCGTGATGCCTGAGTTCTTTGATGAGAGCGATGAGGATCGCGTAATCCGCGAGCTCGCCGCCTCTGCCGCGGCTTCCGCTGATCAGCACATGGAACGCTTTGCAATTCACGAAGCGATTGCCGATATCTGGCAGCTAGTCGACGCGCTCAACGGTTACATCACCGCTCAGGAGCCTTGGGTGCTCGCGAAGAGCGAGGATCAGCGCCCGCGCCTAGCCACCGTGCTCGCGACCGCGACCGAGGGACTGCGCGCGCTCGCAGAACTGTTGAACCCTGTGATTCCACTCGCAACCGCGAAGCTCTGGGCAGCACTCGGTGCTGATCAGGCAATTGGTGCGCTCGCTGACCAGCCGCTGCGTTCGGCTGGGGAGTGGAATCGTCTCCCCGCGGGCACGCCGCAACAACCGCTCGCGGTGCTCTTCCCACGTATTGAGATGGACAACGAGAGCAAATAGATGGCTGCCGAAGCTGTTCCAGCCGGTGGATTGCGCAAGCGATTTACCGGTGACCGCGATCTGACGCGCCCTCCGCTTCCTGAGCCGCTCCCGTTCCCGGTCTATGACAACCACACCCACCTGGAGTTCGAAGACGGGCTTGAGGTGCTCGATCCTCTCGAATCACTTGACAGAGCCGAACGCGTAGGTATCGCAGGCGTCGTTCAGGTGGGTACCGACCTTGAGACCAGTCGCTGGAGCGCGCAACTCGCGGCGAGCGACCCGCGCGTGCTCGCCGCGGTGGCCCTGCACCCGAACGAAGCGCCCAAACTGTTCGCGCAGGGGTTGCTCAGCGCACATCTTTCTGAGATTTCGAGGCTTGCCTCACAACCTCGCGTGCGGGCGGTGGGCGAGACCGGCCTAGACTTCTTCCGCACCGGGGAAGACGGCCGTGACGCGCAGATCGAATCATTCGAGGCACACATCGATATCGCCAAGGGTAACGGCCTCGCGATGCAGATCCACGACCGCGACGCGCATGACGCAGTAGTGTCAACGCTCAGGCGAATCGGTGCACCCGAAAAGACAGTTTTCCACTGCTTCTCGGGCGATGCTGAGCTCGCTCGCATCTGTAACGACAACGGTTGGTACATGTCGTTCTCGGGCACCTCGACGTTCAAGAATGCGCAAGACCTCCGTGACGCGCTCGCCGTTGCCAAACCCGAGCTCGTGCTCATCGAAACCGACGCACCGTTTTTGACACCCGAGCCGTACCGGGGGCGCCCGAATTCGCCCTACCTGATGCCACACACCGTGCGACGCTTGGCAGAGACGCTCGGTATGCCCCTCGACGAGTTCTGCTCGCTCGTGGTAACAAATACTGAGCGGGTATATGGGTCTTGGGCAGTGGAGGCCGAATAACTATGGGTGATGCAGGTGAGATTGGGGCTTTGGCCGAGGCGGATGAGGGACACGCCGAGGCGGTGGCCTCGGCGCGGGATCAGGCTGATCGCGATGCGACCAGCCCCAAAGATCCCACGCACGAAGCGATGCTTCGCTCCGATCGCCTTGGCCCCAAGCTCCTTGGTCCCCACGAAGTACGCGATCTCGCTGAACGGCTCGACATCACCCCGACGAAGAAGCTCGGTCAGAACTTTGTAATCGACCCCAACACGGTTCGCAAGATCGTGCGCCTGGCAAAGGTCGAAGAGGGGGATCGGGTCCTGGAAATCGGTCCTGGGCTGGGCTCGCTCACCCTCGGGCTCACCGAAGCTGGTGCCACAGTGACCGCAATTGAGATTGACCATCGCCTGGCAGCTGAGTTGCCAAACACTTTCGCGACGATGCAACCCGAACAAGCCGCGGCGAATCGCCTGCGGGTAGTACGATCCGACGCGCTTGACGTTTCCCAGGGTCAACTGCTTGATCCCGAGACTTGGCTTATGCCCGAGGTTCTCGTCGCAAACCTGCCCTATAACGTGTCCGTACCAATCCTGATGCACCTGCTCGAGCTTCTGCCGGGGCTTCGCTCGGGGCTCGTGATGGTCCAGGCTGAGGTCGGAAACCGCATTGCGGCGCCTCCGGGCTCGAAGGAATATGGTTCACCTAGCGCCAAGGCCGCGTGGTATGGGAACTGGCACATTGCGAGCACTGTGAGTCGCCGGATTTTTTGGCCAATACCAGGGGTCGATTCAAACCTCGTAGCGTTTACTCGAGCCGAGGAACGGCTGGGTACCGAAGCTGAGCGCATTGCAACCTTTGAGCTTGTGAATGCTGCCTTTGCTGGGCGTCGGAAGATGCTCCGCCAGTCGCTGCAGGGCGTGCTCGGCATTCCCTCAAGCGCTGACGGTGCGAGCGAGGCTATTGCAGCTGCGGGTATTGATCCTACGCTCCGTGCGGAGCAGCTCAATATCGGGCAGTTTCTCGCGATCGCTAGGTCTGTCACCGCGGAGTAACCGCCGTGCAGGAGCGACCCGAAGCGCAACTGAACCAGACTCGTGGGAATGCGCGGGGCCTGACAGGTGTTGTACCTGACATGAGCGACGTAGCTTCTGCGCAGGTTCCAGAAATTCTCGTGGATGTCTGGTTCGATGTGCGATGTCCGTGGTGCTTTCTCGGGAAGCGTCGACTTGAACATGCCGCAGAGCTCTTCGCGAAAGATCATCCCGATATCCCGGTCACTGTGAGCCATCACAGCTTCGAGCTTGCCCCGAGCATTCCAGATCGCTTTGACGGGACTGAAGCCGAGTACTTACAGAAGTATGAGGGAGCACCGCTCGAGCAGTCGAAGCGCATGATTCCCGAGTTGCAGAAACTTGCGGCTTCCGAGGGAGTAACCCTGCGCTTTGAAGACCTGCAACTTGTGAATACTAGGCGTGCTCACCGTGTCTTCCAACTGGCTGAGCACCGGGGTTTGGGTGAGCAGATGCTTGATCGGCTCTTCACCGCGTACTTCAGTGATTGCCTTGACCTTGCTGATTCCGAAACGCTAGCGCGCCTCGCCGCAGAGATTGGTGTTGATCAAAAGCAAGCGTTCGATGCTGCAGAGGACGGGTTCGAAAGTCGCTGGGACGAAGCGGTTTCAGCAGACCACGCTCGCGGCCAGATGCTCGGGGCGAGTGGCGTGCCGTTCTCGCTGGTCAACGGCAAATACAGTGTGCCTGGTGCGCAAAGTGCAGAAGTGTTCGCTGAGGCGCTCCGCGAGGTTGTGCGTCGCGAGTTTGCCTAGGTGTGCACGCGCGCTCCTCACTCACTGATTGAGAGGGGCAGCCTCTTGGTGCGCGACGCCCTTACCCGCCAATGAAAACTAAGATCAGTGACGGCAGTGGGAAGCCAACCGAAACTGGTTGCACGAAACAGCTCGGATGAGCGGAAGAAAACGAATTCTGCCCGGCCCTAGCCTTTCGACTCTTTCGGATACTCCTTTGACGTGCATTCGGCTGGAGCAGCGTCGCCATCCCACCGATCTAGCGTCCACTCCACTAACTGTGGGGTCAAGGGTGAGTCTGCCGCTACAAGGCTCACATGGCTGAGCCCCACAAAAGTTCGGTAGTCGATCGCGATACCCGCATCGCACCGGTCATCGACCCACTGCTGCTGTAGCGGTGGCAACACGAGAGGATCAGAGAGCCCCTGCGCAACCAGCACCGGTGCGGGGAACGGGCCTACCGGGGTCTGTGCTTTCAGCAGCTTGCCAAGATCTCCGGTGAGCATGGTTTCCGGAAAAATTTGATTGGGCACTTGCGTGCCGCTCAAGATTGCTGACAACGCATCGGAACCGTTGAAGCAGAGCTGCGAAATCCGATCAACCGGACCTTTAGATCCGGGGGTGAGATACTTTTTCAAGCTCGAGCTCCGGGAACACCGTGTTCCAAGTTTTCGCAATATACGCCGAAACCGTCTTGCCTGGTGCGGTGTTTTTGTCTGCGTTGGCGAGACCGAAGAGGTCGGCTGCGGGGGCAAACGCGGCGATACCGAGCACAGTGAGTTCTGGAGCGTAATCCTCGGCTATCTACCCAGTCCACAGGGAACCCTGGCCGCCCTGTGAATGACCCCAGATGACAGTGTCGGAAGACAGCGAAAGCTCGGTGAACTGTCGTGCAGCGAGAGAAGCGTCGAGCACGTTTCGGGCCTCCGCATCACCCACGAGATAGGCCGCGGTACCTTCGGTGCCCATGCCTACATAGTCTGAGGTGACGGCAACCCATCCGTGTTCCGTAACCATTTGCTGCATCGCTGTGCCCGCACCGTCTGCGAACGGTGTGGCGCCAAGCGAGGGAGCGCAGCCGTTGACGACTCCGGTCGTGCCGTGGGAAACAGTGAGCAGGGGGAGCGTCGATCCATCGAGTTTCTCGGGGGCGAGGATCGTTCCGCTCGAAACTGCGGGGCTACCATCGGGATGGGTCGTCGTGTAAAGAATTTTCCAGGCCTGAGCGCCTTGGGGCACGCCGACAGTGAGCGGTTCGGTGCGGATGAGCTGTCCCGCCTTCGACGGGACCTTATCGGGCGCGGTATAGAACGAATCAGGGGAGGGTTGGGGTGTTCCGCCGAGTAGCTGTGCGCTGCCGTAGACCGCACCGACGGCGAGAAGTAGCGCTAAGGCGGAAGCAACGGTGCTTGACCAGCGCGTGGTCCTTAACCTCTTTGGTGAACCTGATTTGTGAACATGGTTCGCTGCTCGCGTTGCCCGGCCACGCCACAACTCGAAGAGAAGACGAAGGCCGTTGAACACCAGCCAAGCGCCAACGCCTAAACGGAATAGTACGAGTGTCAGCACCGGCCACGAGAACGCGAGCACACCGAGAGCCATACCGGTGAGTGCAATGAGGACACCTGAGAGGCGTCGATCCGTGCTGCCACGAAACGCAGCAATCGCAGAGACAGCACCGTGCACGATGAGCGCGATAGCTACGGCAAGTGCGAGCCATGGGGCTCCGGCATCTGGCCAAAGGGCTATGAGTGCACCAGCTATGGCGAGCGCTAGACCGGCGACAGTGGAGATCCAGTCGATTCTGCGGGATTCAGCTGCCTCTTTCGAGGCATTGCGATCCTCGCGACCAATCTCCGCACCCAAGCCGTGCAATATCAGCGCGATGCCCGCCACCGCGATGCCGATGCCCGTGATCATCGCAATCTGCTGCACTGTGAGGCCGACAAGAATGAGTGTAAGACCGAGCGCAAGTGCCGCCAAGACTAAGAGTAGGTGCAAGGGCTTGGGTCAACGTGCATCGCGAATCATGTTTATTCCCACTCCTGTGTAATAATTCCCAGTTCAACCCTGGCATAACACCGTGGCAAGGGACACACATTTGTTCATGTCGCCGAAGCGGATCTATTCGCAAGGGAATAACTTTTCGGCGCGGTACGCTATAAGCAGTATGAATAACACCCTTCGAGTCGACATCTGGAGCGACATTGCCTGCCCGTGGTGCTACATCGGTAAGCATCGCTTCGAAGCCGGCGTAGCCGCGTTTTCCAAGCAAAACCCCGACATTGAGATCGAGGTGGAAAGTCACAGTTACGAGCTCGCGCCAGACACCCCCGATAACTACGAGGGTAGCGAAATCGACTTTCTCACGACCCACAAGGGAATGCCTCGCGAGCGCGTAGAAGAAATGCTTGAGCAGATGACGCAGATGGCTGCACTCGAGGGGCTCGAATTTGATTTCGAGAACCTACAGCACGCAAACACCAGTCGCGCGCACCGAGTGTTGCACCTCGCGAAGTCACAGGGGCTGCAAGCTGAGATGCAAGAGCGACTGTTCCGGGCCTACTTCGCTGAGGGACGCCTAGTTTCCGATGTCGAGACGCTCGCCGAGCTCGGCGAAGAAGTCGGGCTCGACTCAGACGAAGTGCGCGATGCGTTTAACGACGAAGAATACGAAGAAGCCGTCGAAAAAGACATCACCCGAGCGCGTATGCTCGGCGTCAACGGCGTTCCCTATTTTCTCTTCGAAGAGAAGTACGCAGTCTCCGGCGCACAATCGGCCGAGACCTTTACAAACGTTCTTGAGCAGGTTATTGAGCTGCGCGACAACGATTCTGAACCGGACTACCAGTAACTGAAATTCAAGGAGTAACCATGAGCGAAAACACCACCACCGAACCCCAGCTGAATGAAGACGCAGGCATCGCTGCGGCGGCTTCGGCTGAGAGCGCAGAGATCCTCAACCTGCTCGACAACGCAGAGTCGGATGGAGGGTGCTGCGGGGGAGCCTGCTGCGCCTAAGTCTCTGATTTAGGCGAGGTTGGCTCGCGGCGACCGGTAGGTCGCCGCGGCGTAGCCGTGAGCAACGCGATGCGTTGCTCTTGAACGGTTGGCCGCCGCTGCGCCTAAATCTCTGAATCTAGAGAGCCCCTCCTTTCGCTTGCTGTCAATGCGGGCGAACACAAGGGGTTCTTTTCATTGCCAGGGCTCAGTTCGCGCAACAAAAGTGCAGATTGCGAGTTATCCGATTTGCTCGCCAAGGAATTGAACTCATTGCCCTAGCATCAAGCTATGAATACTGTCGATGTAGATGCAGCTGAGGTGAAACCCGGGCCGCTGGCCCATGGGAAGCCAGCAGTGCGGCCTCGCTGGATTGCGTTCAGCGTGATTCTAGGGGTGATCCTCGTCCTATTGATTGCCCCAACCGTAACGAATGCTGTAGTGCCTCCGCCGGCTGAAGGTGTGGTCGGATTCTATGAGCGAATCACGCTGCATAGTGAACCTGATGACGCAGGTGTTCTTGGCGGATTCATTGCGCCACAGGGATGGGTAGCGGTTGCTCCTGATGAGGCCGCGAACGGGAAACCAGAGCGGAGTTTCCAGACGCAAGACCGTGCGGTAACAGTGACCGCATCGGTGCACGCCCCGGTCGAAAGCCCCGAGCGCTTGCTCCGAGACCACGCTCCGGTAGGTGCAACTCTGACCGCGATTCACCGGCTCGATTCTGCTCCGCTACTCACCACAGACTTGCTCGAATACGATCTTGAAGCCGGTGGTGGGGTGAGCCAGCGTGTTGCGGTGTGCGAGACGTTGCGAAACTACTCTTGCCTGCTCTTCGAAGTCGAAGTCTCAGCTAATCGTTTTGGTGCTGATGCAAGCCCATTGCTGCCGGACCTTGCCGGGATGGTGGCGAGTGCAGAGGTTCTGCCGAGCGCAGGGGCACAGTCGTGAGCGCCGTGTCCGAGCGCGTGGTTGAGCAGCCCTCTCCGCAGAGATCGGCGCTGAAACGCTCAGCAATTTGGCAACCAACGCAACCGGTGTTCTGGCTTTTCCTGGTATTGCTCGTGGTTTCAACGGTCTTTACAGTTATCGAGCTCGTAGTTTCTACCTCGAGCGTACAAGCGGCCGGAGCTGCGATTGTCCTCGTTTCGGTGCAGACGATTCTCTTGGTGCTGATCGTGCGGGCAATGCCTCGATTTAAACGGCAACCAGCATCGCTGCGTCTCACCGCGTTGCTTTCGGGGCTTTTCGTTGTTCCAGCGATCGCAATCATCGCGAATACCTCCGCTTCTGAGGCCATCGGTGTGCTCGGTCTCGGATCATTCGACGCTTCCTTTTCTGCGCCAATCAATGAGGATTTACTCCGCTTGCTCAGTGTACTCTCGTC
>JAUCCH010000001.1:0-12239 GCA_034676385.1 Leucobacter sp. | reverse complement strand
CGAATTTGTAGAAGAGCGGCGGGGGAGACCCTGCCGCTCTTCTTGTTCCTAGAGCCCTGTCCTGGGCTACGCTGCGTTGCCTCAGTACAGCGTTCGCCCGTCACAAGCATCGAGAGACCGGCAGGTCAAGAGTGCCCTTGCTTGCCCGCTACTAGCGAAGCGGCCAGCCGCCGTCGGCGGCGACAAAGTTTGGGTCCTTCACTCTGCGCATGTATTCCTGGAAGCTTGCCGCCTGGGCTGCTGCCCAGCCGATCTGCGCCTGATGCAGCTCCATGACCTGCTCAGGTAGTACGTGCGCGTATCGCTTCGCCAGCACCTGCATCACGCGTCCCGCCGCAATCGCGTCTTCGCCTGCGTCGTGCGCATTGCCGAGCTCAACACCGTAGTAGGCCGTAGCTGCCTCGAGCGTACGCTTTCCCTTGCGGTAGCGGTCAACTTGCTTGTCTATAACCAGCGGGTCAATGACAGGAGAAATATCGACCGGGAACGCTACGCTGTGTCGCTGTGCCTCAGCGCGCAATAGCGTGAGATCAAACGGGGCGTTGTATGCAACGATAGGGAACCCGCGGTCGATCATCTGGAGCATTTGTGCCACGATCTGTGTGACACCAACTGAAGCTTCGACACCGCTCTTCCCTAGCCACCTCAGTGGTAATACCGTGAACATTTGCGGCAGCCTCGGGGATTTCGATGCCCGGGTCAATGAGCCAGTCGTAACGCTCACTCACTTCGCCGTTGCCGCTGAGGAGAGCAACACTGCAGCTGACGACTCTAGCCTGCGAAGTATCAATACCGGTGGTTTCGGTGTCAAACACGGCGAGGTTTTCAGCCCAAAGGGGGAGTGCATTCGTCACGGACGGTCCTTTCGTTCGTGCTTAACCTTATCCGCAGCCGCCGACACAATAGACTCGTGGAATGAATCAGGTGATCGAAAGACTCGAGGTTAATACCCTCGGCATGTCTACACAGGCATGGCAGTACGGTGCGACCGACGGGCAGTTGCTTGTGCTTGTGCACGGATTTCGCGGCGACCACCACGGGCTCGAAGGGCTTGCGCGAGCAGCCAATTCAATTGCGCCGGAACTACGAATTGTAGTTCCGGACTTACCGGGGTTTGGTGCTTCACCAACGGTACCAGGGCGGGCGCACGACCTCGATTTATTTGGAGAGTGGCTCTGTGAATTTGTTGCGCAAATCAAAGAACCAGAAGAAGGCTTTGCGATCCTCGGCCATTCCTTTGGCTCGCTTGTTGTGGCAAACGCTATGTACCAGGGCCTCTCACCTAGAAACACGACTCTGATTAACCCGATCTCGGCGCCGGCGTTTAGAAGGCCCTCAGGCGTTGATGACGCAGCTCGCGATCGCCTACTATCGGGTCGCCGATTTGCTACCCGAGGCACCGTCACGAACACTTCTTGGCCACAGGCTCATTGTGCGGGTGACGAGTCAGTTCATGGCGAAGACTCCTGACCGCCAATTGCGTGCGTGGATACACAACCAGCACGATCGCTACTTCAGTCAGTTCGCAGACAGCCGTTCGCTGCTTCAGTCTTTCCGCGCCTCTGTATCGCACACGGTCACCGAATTTGCGGACTCGATACGCACCCGAACGCTGTTGATCGTGGGGGACAGGGACGACATCACCCCGCTGAGCGAACAGCTTGCACTGGCCCACCGCTTGAGAACTGCTGAACTGCGGATCATTCCGGGCGTCGGACACCTTGTGCACTACGAAGCAGTCGATTACGCGGCAGAGGAGCTCGTGGCGTTTCTGCGAGCAGAAGATTCGTTGACGGGTCAGGCACAGTCATGAGGGTGCAGCACATTGAAAGCCTGGATATGCCAGGACTCGAGGATTTCACAAGCCTCACCGACGTTGCACTGCGCAGAAAGCTTGAGCCGGCGGAAGGCCTGTACCTTGCTGAATCACCCAAAGTAATTGAGCGGGCAATCGCATCGGGGCATCGACCGCGTGCGTTGCTGATCCTTGACCAATGGCTCTCGCGTATTGAGCCATTGGTCTCCAGTTTCCAGACCTGCCGGTGTTCGTAGGGGACTCAAACAACTCGAAGCACTCACCGGATTTCACATGCATCGCGGCGCGCTTGCTTCGATGCATCGCCCGGCTCCACTCGACCCGATGGAGTTGCTGCGGGACTCTCGACGAGTAGTGGTGCTTGAAGACCTGGGTGACCACACGAACGTAGGTGCGATTTTTCGCTCCGTCGCTGCTCTCGGCGCCGACGGTGTGTTGCTCACGCCAGGCTGCGCAGATCCACTCTATCGACGCGCTGTACGGGTGAGTATGGGCGCGGTCCTCCAGGTTCCGTGGGCAAGGCTGCCGCACTGGCGCGAGGCAGGGCCGATGATTCGGGAAGCCGGTTTTGAACTCACCGCGTTTGCGCTTCGTGATGATGCCGAGGATCTTGCTGAGTTTGTGCGTGCGGTGCCAGAGAAGCTCGCGCTGATGTTTGGTACCGAAGGGGAGGGGTTGAGTCGTCGAGCGCTTGCCTCCGCTACACGCTGCGTCACAATACCCATGGAGCATGAGGTTGATTCACTCAATGTGTCTACTGCCGCGGCACTGGCACTCTGGGCGGTGCGTTCAGCTGGGACGGGATCTCGCGATGAGATCCAGCACAGCTGATAGATAGCTTTCGTAGATAGGCTCACCGGATGACCTCTCGCATCCGCGCGCTGCTATACGCAGTATTTGCGCTCATTGTCGGGGGAGCGGCGTACCTTCTCGGAGTGGGGAGTTTCCTTGGTCAGCGCGCCGAAGCAAGTGTTTTGGATGCCTCAGCTTTTGAAGCAGATCCTGCGGGGCCGCTTCGCCTGGTGACCCCCACGAACCTGATCATTGCGCTTGTCGCCATAGGCCTTATTGCACTCTGGGTGCACGGTATCGCACGCACAATGTCGATCCTCGTAGCGAGTTCTGTCGCAATCGTTGCCTCTCAAATATTGAAAGAACGCTGGCTCGAGCGCCCAGAACTGCTTGAAATCGACGCGGCAAACACATTTCCAAGCGGACACATGACTGTCTTTGCGGTACTCGTCGGTGCGGTCATATGGGCTCTACCAAACGGCGCCAGGGCTATTGTTATGCTGATCTCAACCGTGCTTCTTGGAATAGTTTCTTGGCAGCTGTTGGAATATGGCTGGCATCGACCCAGCGACTTGATTGGCGCTCAAGCGCTTGCATTGTGCGTATTTGCCGTCGCCTCGTGGATTAGCCCGCGAAACAGTCGTCGTCAGTCCAAGCGCATAGGCGTAGGCCTCGCGGCGACAAACCGAGTCGTATCGATCATTCTCACCATTGCGGGCATCGCGCTGATTCTTGGAGCCCTGGTGCTGGTTGCGATTGCCTCAGCGACTCGCAGCGACGAACTCTTGTTAAACGCTGGTGAGATCTCACTCATTGGCGTCGGCGCGTTGACTGTGCGAACGCTCGCAACACTCAGCCCGTAGGCGGTCTAGATCCGACCTCGCTAGACGCTGATAATCTGTATTATGTCAGCTCTTGGGTTTGCGTGAGAAAATATTCTCCCCTCTTGGCGACTGGTGAAGGCCTTTCGCTCGCAACCTCTTGGGCGATAGCGTTGATTGCGATGCCAATACTGGCCGGCGAAAGGCAATGTGACTCATGGTGATCTGGCGACGTTGGGTATTTCCAATTTTGATGGTGCTCATATTTGGTGTCATCGCAGCCTCGCTGGCCAGGATCGCCTTCTTCTCATCGCCAGACCAATCCTATGCTCAGCCAGGTGGCGGCGTGAGCGACCCAATCGCATTAGTTGAGACTACAACCATTATTAACTCACTTTCGCTACAAGGCAATATCTCCCGCGATACTGAGGTGACCGTGCGTGCCACCTCAAGCGGGTCGGTTACCGCCGTGCACGTGAGCGACGGAGCTGTCGTTGAGGCAGGTCAGGCACTCTTCACTGTCAGACAGGACTCCCCCGAGCGATACTTCGAAGTGCAGGCACCTGAGGCAGGCAGGCTGAGCGGTTTCGGTACCGTCGTTGGCCAAGACGTCTCCACAGGCATGGAAGTGGCGAAACTCGCGCCAGATCGCTTTCATGTGCAAGCGACGGTGGAACCCGTCATGCTCTACCGACTACTGAGTGCGCCAGCTGAAGGTGAAGTGACAATTACCGGTGGCCCAGCCCCCTTCATGTGCACAGGCCTCACCACACAGGTCTCGGAAGACGGAACCACGAGCGTTCGCTGTAACGTTCCCACAGATCAGGTTGTCTTCCCCGGCGCACTCCCCGCGCAACTGAATATCGCCGTGGGCACGGCAGAAAATGTACTGGCCATACCGGCTACCGCTGTGAAGGGCGGGTCCGGCACTGGTGTGGTGTGGCTAGTTGACGCTGATGGCTCTACGACTGAAACCAAGGTTGAGCTTGGTGTGAGGTGATGGCACCGTTGTTGAGGTGCTCTCTGGGCTCACTGAGGGTGCACAGATTCGACAGTTCGTACCTGGCATCGCGGCACCCGTCGAGGAATTCTGCTACGAGGTGGCACCGGGTGAGGAGATATGTGAGACGGGTATGAGCTGGTGAGCCTTATCGAGATACACGGCATCTCAAAGCATGTTGAGCTCCCTGACGGGAGTCGGCTCGATAGTCTGAAGGAACCTCAGCATGCAAGTTGACGCAGGTGAACACGTAGCAGTGGTTGGTAGAAGCGGATCAGGCAAGACCACCCTGCTCAACATTCTCGGACTGCTTGACTCCCCTTCGGGTGGGTCAGTGATGTTTGATGATGTGGATACCGGAAAATTGCGCAAGGCGGCACTTGATCGAATGCGGGGCAACAGCATCGGCTACGTCTTTCAACAGTTCAACCTTCTCTCGGGGCTGAATGCCCGTGAGAACGTCATGATGCCACTCGGTTATGCGAGCGGTAAGGCCTTCTGGAAGCGGAAGCAGATCGCCGAATCAATGCTCGCTCGAGTTGGGCTCTCTCACCGACTTAATTCACTCCCCGATCAGCTATCTGGCGGCGAGCAGCAGCGTGTCGCCATTGCGCGTGCCCTTGTTCGGGGGCCGCGCATGATCCTCGCCGATGAACCAACTGGCGCTCTCGATGTGGAGACCGGGACGACCGTGATGGAACTGCTCGAAGAAGTAGCAACAGAGAACGGTGCTGCGCTCATCACCATCACCCACGATGTGAATGTGGCTTCGCTAGCAAAGCGACAGCTTCGGCTCGACCACGGCGAACTTTCTGTGGAACAAGACGAAAGCCGTGAACCGCATGCCTGAGCTTCATGATCAACAGAACCTCTGGTCGCGTATTGCTTCGGCAACCGCTGGAACCCTTGGCGAGGCTTGGAGCGAACTTCGCACCCATAAGCTTCGTGTGATCCTCAGTCTTATTGGAATTGCTGTTGCGGTGGCAGCTCTCACTGCTGTGGTGGGTCTTGGAGAACTTCAAAAGCAAGCAACGCTTGAGCTCAACGAGCGCTGGGGGGGCAGGATTGCCACTATTCGGATCGACACGAACTCCTCAGACGGCTCCCCTGTTGATTGGAATGCCGAAGCTGCCCGTTTTGCACAGGTGAACGAACGATATGACTTTACTCACACAACGAGGCTTATTGACTCGCAGATCACGCTCCCAGTGCAGCTGCCCGAGGGTGTATTTCAGATTCCCTCAAAGCAATTCGATCCTTCATACCCGATAATTCATCGAATCAAGCTTGCTGACGGGCGCTGGTTTCGACCTGGTGACGAAACTCTGCTCGCTCCCCCGGTAGTAATCTCCGCACCCCTGTGGGAGCGTCTTGGAAGCCCGTTACTTGAGACCCACCCACTGCTTGAAATGACTAATGAGCATGCGGGAAAATATCAGATCATCGGGGTAACCCCGAAAATGGGTGATTGGGATCAAGAACTTCGCGTCGATATGCTCTTTGACAGCTACTTAGAACAAGTCGGCGTTATTCCCAAGACGGCAACCGTGTCACGCGAGATTTGGGTCGGAGCGGGCCAGGTAGCCGAAATTGGACCGGTGCTGGCGATGGACCTGCGGGCCGGACTTCAACCTGGGCACACCATAACCGTGCAGCGAACCGATTCCGGGGCGAACCCAGATTTCGAACAGAGCTTTCTCATGATGCAGTTGATCACTAGCGCGATCTCGAGCATTGTGTTGTTGCTCGGTGGGCTCAGCCTAGTGAACATTCAACTGGTGGCGATGAGGCAGAGGATCCGCGAGATCGGCGTGCGGCGAAGTTTTGGCGCGAGTGGGAGCAGAATCTTCGCCTCTGTGATGATGGAGAGCGTCGTGGCGACCGCGGTTGCGGGCGTATTGGGCATAGCTTTGGCTGTTGCGCTCGTCCGAAGCCCGCTGATAATGGACACACTCTTCTTTGGGCTGCAGGACGTGCCGCCATTCCCGTTCTCGGCCGCACTCATTGGGTTGATTGCCGCGGTGCTCACTGGCGCTCTTGCAGGGCTCGTGCCCGCGATAGTTGCCACTCGAGTGCGGGTAATCGACGCTATTCGATATTGAGAAAAGGGTCTACGGAGATTGGACCCTACTGTGTCGAAGAATGTCGCTGCGTCGAAGACACCCATGTGTCCAGCTTGATGAGGGCAGCGCCCGAATCAATAGCTGTCGCCGCGACATCCAGCGCGGTGCGGAGGCGTTCAAGGATTGGGCGATCCACCGATTCAGGTTCATGGACCAAGTTGTAGGTAACAATTCCTGCAGCGGTGTTGAGCAACACGATATCCCTAATGGGCCCCTCCTCGCCCTGCAACAAGCGACGTACAACTTCCGCATTTTCCTTGGGTGTTCCACCGATGAGATCTTCCATTCGCGCGCGGGCAATTCCTAGATCGCGAGGGTCTAGATCATGTTCGGTGAGTGCACCCCGACTTACTTCCCAAATGTGCGAGTGTCCGGTTGTGGTCAATTCGTCAAGCCCATCATCGCCGCGGAATACCAGAGCGGTGGCGCCTCGGAACCTAAAAAGATCGGCAAATAGTGGCGCTCGCGACATATCAGCAACACCTGCAGCCGTCGCTTCTGGTCGGACCGGGTTACACAGGGGGCCGAGATAGTTAAAGACCGTCTGAATGCCCAGTTCCGCACGCACAGGGGCTACATGGCGGAATCCAGGTAGGAAACGCGCGGCATGCACAAACGCGATCCCGGATTCCTTGAAGCTTTCCGACAGACTCGATGGATCAAGCGCAAGATCGATTCCGAGTGCGGTGAGGACATCAGACGATCCAGACTTACTACTCGCTGCTTTATTGCCGTGCTTGACCACGGGGATCCCCGTGGCTGCAGCCACAATGGAAGCCATCGTGGAAATGTTGACCGTACCAAACCGGTCTCCCCCAGTACCCACAATGTCAAGCGAATGAGCCGGGAGCTTGATCTCAAGGGCCTCGGCGAGAATTGCATCTCGGAATCCAACGATCTCATCGACCGTGACTCCCTTTTTCTGTAGTGCAACGAGAAATGCACCCATCTGAGCGTGGCTGGCCGCGCCAGTCATGAACTCCCCCATCGCCCAGTCTGCCTGTGAGACGCTGAGATCGCTACCTTCCAGTAGCGTGGTGAGAACAACCGGCCATGTACGTTCCTCAAGCATGATTCGATTCTATTGCTCTATGTCTTCGCACTATGCCACACCTTCATCTGATGAAAGAAGTTGGGGCTAAACCCGGTAAGCTGGCAGAAACGCACAGCGGTAAGTTCGGCGCGCCGTGTGAATGTGGAAGATACACATCAAACTTTCAGCCATAATGGAGGGGTGACGACAACCACCATGAATACTCAGTCCGCCGTGTCCGCGGTCAAGCGTCCGAACACGGTCGCAGTAGGCACGATCGTGTGGCTCGGCAGTGAACTCATGTTCTTTGCGGGGCTCTTTGCCATTTACTTCACGCTTCGCGCGATGAACCCAGATCTATGGTTGGAGCAGACTGCGAAGCATAACTTCACTTTCGCGCTCATCAATACATGCATCCTGGTCGCTTCGTCGTTCACCTGCCAAGCAGGTGTATTCGCAGCGGAGCGTATGCAGCCATATGCGACAGGCAAGTCGCCGGCCAAATGGGGAACGGTTGAGTGGTTTTACCTCACCTTCTTCATGGGCGCCATCTTCGTTGCCGGTCAGGTGTGGGAGTACGCCACATTCGTTTCTGAGGGAATCCTCTTCAACGGTGACCCGTACGGTTCAGCTTTCTACTTCACAACGGGCTTCCACGGTATCCACGTCGCACTTGGCCTGATCGCGTTCCTCTTCGTGATTGGCCGCATTTACGCAGTAAAGAACTTCACGATGAAAGAAGAGACCACTGCGCTCGTCGTGTCGTACTACTGGCACTTCGTCGATATTGTGTGGATCGCCCTGTTCATCGTCATCTACGTGGTCAAATAGCTCAGGAGTTACGCGAGAATCATGGCCCTCTTTAAGAAGAACACCCATAAGACCGGTCGCAGGCACCCGCTTGCTTCCGTTGCCCTCGTGGCAATCGGTCTGCTAGTTACGGGTGCTGCATACACCGGGTTCAACCAGACTTCTGCTACTGCCGAGGTTGATTGGGCTTCATTCAGTCAGGATGAGAAGAACCTCACCGCTGGCGAGAAGCTCTTTGGCGCTAACTGCGCTACCTGTCATGGTTTGTCAGCAGAAGGTACGAACGATGGCCCTTCGCTGATCGGCTCGGGCGCTGCCTCAGTGAACTTCCAGGTGGGCACCGGTCGTATGCCTCTAGCGTTCTCCGGCCCGCAGGGCATGGTCAAGCCAAAGCAGTTTAATGAGGAACAGACGCTGCAGCTTGCAGCGTGGGTTGCCTCACTTGCTCCCGGTCCAGACCTACCAGAAGCTCAGTATCTGGCGGGTGATGGTGATGTTGCGAATGGCGGCGTGCTGTTCCGCATTAACTGCGCCATGTGCCACAACGTTGCCGGTTCGGGTGGCGCGCTGACTCAGGGTAAGTGGGCTCCTAGCCTTTCTGGAGTTCCCGCTACTCATATTTATGAGGCCATGGTCACTGGCCCCCAGAACATGCCGGTCTTCAATGATGCGAACATCACGCCTCAGGAGAAGTCGAACATCATTAGCTACCTCCAGTACCTCGATGAGAAGCCAGCAGTTGGCGGGCTATCGCTCGGCTCGATCGGCCCCGTAGCCGAGGGTCTCTTCATCTGGATTATTGGCCTCGGTGGCATCGTCGCGCTTACGGTTTGGGTCACCGCGAAGTCGAACTAATCGACCTCACAAGAGACACAACACCGTACAGAACAGTCAGCAAGCAAGGAGCATCATGGCAGAGGAAGCGAAGAACAGCGGCAATGAGACCGCCGTTGTCCCCGCTCAGAGCCACGACAACGCAGGCGCAGCGGTAGGTACCGCGGTCATCTCGCCCGATGTCGTTCAAAACCCGGGACTACCCCCGCACCGTAAGCGGGTGACCGATCTCGATCCAAAGCGCGACAAGCGCGCAGAGCGTACGGTCTACACCCTCTTCTACCTCTCGATCGCAGGAAGCCTGGGCGCGGTTCTCGCCTACATGTTCTTCCCGATCGAAACTGGCGACCTCATGCAGATTCGCCTGCACACGATGTTCGTGGGCCTGGGCATGACACTTGCCTTGCTCGCTATCGGCATTGGTGCTGTGCACTGGGGTAAGGCTCTCATGGCCGACCACGAGTCGATCGATGAGCGCCACCCAGTACCGAGCGATGAGCCTACTCGTAAGGCTGCTGTTGAGGTCTTCACTGTAGCTAACGAAGAGTCTGGTTTCTCCCGCCGCACGCTCGTTCGTAACAGTTTGATCGGCGCTCTGATTGCGTTCCCGATTCCTGGGATCACACTTCTTCGCGGTCTTGCTCCGCAGGATCAGGATCCGGTCACTCTTCTTAAGCACACGATGTGGGAAAAGGGCATCCGCCTTGCTCGCGACCACGGTGGCGCTGAGGTCGGTGCTGCCATCAAGGCATCTGATGTGACCATTGGATCGGTATTCCAGGTTGTGCCCGAGAATCTCGCTCAGGCAACTCACGTCCTTGACGAGAAGGCCAAGGCCATCGTGCTTCTGATTCGCATGGATCCGGCCGATCTGAAGGAGCCCGAGGAGCGCAAGGACTGGTCGTACAACGGCATCGTCGCTTACTCAAAAGTTTGCACGCACGTCGGTTGCCCGGTTGCGCTTAACGAGCAGCACACCCACCACCTGCTCTGCCCTTGCCACCAGTCGCAGTTTGACGTGAGTGATCAGGCGAAGGTTGTATTTGGCCCCGCCAAGCGCCCTCTTCCTCAGCTTCCGATTACCGTTGATAGCGATGGATACTTGGTCGCCAGGAGCGACTTCCAAGAACCTGTCGGCCCGAGCTACTGGGAGCGCCTCAAGTGAGCACTGTGACCACCCCTTCAACTCAGAACCAAAGCGGAACAACGTTTACCGCTAAGGCTGCCAGCTACATCGATGATCGAACCAAGATCGGCGTTGCTGTCAAGGAATTTGGCCGTAAGGTCTTCCCTGACCACTGGTCGTTTCTCCTTGGCGAGGTAGCTCTCTACAGCTTTGTAGTGATCCTCCTCTCAGGAACTTTCCTGACCCTCTTCTTCCAGGCCACGATGATCGAAACCCATTACACCGGCGCATACACGCCGATGAAGGGCATCGAGATGTCGGGCGCTATGGCATCGACTCTGGACATCTCCTTCGGTGTTCGCGGTGGTCTGCTGATGCGTCAGGTACACCACTGGGCAGCGTTGCTTTTCGTCGCTTCCATTGGTCTGCACATGCTCCGTATCTTCTTCACGGGTGCATTCCGCAAGCCTCGTGAACTGAACTGGCTGATCGGTTTCGTCCTGTTCGTGCTGGCAATGGCCGAGGGCTTCACCGGTTATTCGCTTCCAGATGATGTGCTCTCGGGTAACGGTCTCCGTATTATCGACGGCATCATCAAGGCGATCCCCGTGATCGGCACCTACTTGTCGTTCTTCTTCTTTGGTGGAGAATTCCCTGGAACCGACATTGTTGGGCGCCTGTACATGCTGCACATCATGCTGCTGCCGGCCCTGGTGATCCTCTTCGTCGCACTGCACCTCGCATTTGTGGTTATCCACAAGCACACTCAGTACCCTGGCCCGGGCAAGACTCAGCAGAACGTTGTTGGCTTCCCCGTCCTTCCGGTATATGCAGCGAAGGCTGGCGGCTTCTTCTTCATCGTCTTCGGCGTGATCATGCTGATTGCTACGTTCGTCGGCATCAACCCAATTTGGGCCTACGGTCCCTACGACCCCTCCCCCGTTTCGGCCGGTACTCAGCCTGACTGGTACATCGGATTTGCCGACGGAACGCTCCGTTTGATTCCACCGGGGCTTGGAGACGGAGTGGTTCGGATACACCTGGTCGTGGAACATGCTGATCCCGCTTGCGATTATTGGAATCTTCCTTGTCCTGGTTGCCATCTACCCATTCGTTGAGGCCTGGGTAACCGGCGACCAGCGCGAACACCACATCCTTGATCGTCCGCGCAACGCGCCTACCCGTACCGCCATCGGCGCAGCTGGCGTCACCTTCTACGCGGTTATGTGGGCCGGAGCCAGCTCCGACCTCATGGCAACGCACTTCCAACTCTCGATGGAAGGCGTAATCCACGCGCTGCAGCTCCTGCTGATCTTCGGACCGATCATTGCGTACCTCCTCGCGAAGCGGATCTGCCTTGCTCTGCAGAAGAAGGATCGCTCCATCGCACTGCACGGCTATGAGTCCGGCCGTATCGTCCGCCTACCCGGTGGCGAGTACGTCGAGGTTCACAAGCCAGTGACCGAGTACGAGCGTTGGCAGCTAGTCAGCTACCACAGCTACTCGCCGCTCATGCTCCGGCCGAACGACGATGGTCGCATCCCCTTCTCTCGCCGCCTGCGCGCTGGCTTCAGCCGCTGGTTCTTCGAGGACCGCGTAGTACCGCCCACCCAGGGTGAGCTCGACCAGGCCGAGCACGAAGGCCACCAGTATCCACGAGCGGATATGAGCCCCATCCGGATAACCCGGATGGGGCTCATTCCATTTTTACAGGTGTATGCGACTATTCTCGCCGTGGCTATCGCCTGAATTCCATTGGTATACGCCTGGCTCGGCTCGGAACCGACCGCACTGTGCCAGCTCAAGCCAGCAACAACTGTCTCCTTGGCCCATCTACGGCGCAGACTGCGGA
Organism: Leucobacter sp.; assembly: GCA_034676385.1. Taxonomy (GTDB): domain Bacteria; phylum Actinomycetota; class Actinomycetes; order Actinomycetales; family Microbacteriaceae; genus Leucobacter. Next base: position 32 of record JAUCCH010000001.1, on the reverse strand, counting down.
TTGGGTAACCGCAAGCATCTTGAGGGGTCACC